>CADCTP010000249.1 GCA_902805565.1 uncultured Mycobacteriales bacterium | reverse complement strand
AGCCCGACGGTCGGCCAGTCGGCGCGCCGCACCCGGGCTCGCGCGGCGGCCAGCATGCTGGCGCTGGCATCGACGCCGATCACCCGCCCGGTGGGGCCGACCGCGTCGACCAGCCGCGGCAGGTTCAGCCCGGTGCCGCAGCCGACGTCGACCACCGTCCAGCCGGGACGGAGGTCGAGCCGGTCGAGCAGCAGCGCCCGGGGCCGCCGGTAGAGCGGACGCTCCAGCGACAGCACGTCGTAGACCGGCCCCTGGCGTGCGTACCGACGCATGCACCAGATCCTCCCGCAGCGGCCCGCCGGCGGCAGCATCCCGGTCCTGCGCCGACGGGGACGGGCCGGCCGGCCCGCGCGACCGCGGGGAAATCGTCCCGGGCATCCGGTCCGCCGGGACCGGTGGTTCCACCGGCGCTGGGTGGGCAAGCAGCGGCCCACAGCACCGCGTGTCCCGCGACCGACCGGGAGGCGGGTCCACGGATCACCGGCCCGGCGCCATCGACCACGGAGGTTCCCCATGACCCACGCCACCGCGATGATCGGGTCCGCCCCGCAGCAGATCGGCCTGGACCGGTCGCTGCTCGTCGAGTGCATCCAGGCCTGCGTCGACTGCGCCCAGGCCTGTACGGCCTGCGCCGACGCCTGCCTGGGCGAGGACACGGTCGCCGAGCTCACCACCTGCATCCGCGGCGACCTGGACTGCGCGGACGTGTGCGAGGCGACCGGCCGGGTGCTGTCCCGGCACACCGGCTACGACCCCGAGCTGACCCGGGCCGTGGTGGCCGCCTGCGCGCAGGCGTGCCGGACCTGTGGCGACGAGTGCGAGCGGCACGCCTCGATGCACGAGCACTGCAAGGTCTGCATGGAGGCGTGCCGGCGGTGCGAGCGGGCCTGCCGGGCGATCCTCCAGGCCATCGGCTGACCCCGTCGACGGGCCGGAGCGCTGCGCCGGCCGGAGCGCTCCGGCGCCGGGCTCAGCGGTGGTGGAGCATGTCGTCGTCCGGCTGGGCGGCGTCGTGGCCGGCGGTGGTCGGTCCGTCGCGGTGGACCTGCTGGCCGGTGCCGGTCGTGTAGTTGGGTGCCGCGTCGTCCGCCGGCGGCTGGCCGTTGCCGGCGGCGGGGTCGGGTAGCGACTGGTTGGTGCCGGCGTCGGGGTCGGGCAGCGATTGGTTGGTGCCGGCGGCGGGGTCGGGCAGGGACTGGTTCGGGGCGGCGGCGGGTTGGCCGCCGTCGGTGTGGACCTCTCGGCCGTCGGCGGTGGTGTAGTTGGGTGCCTGGTCGGTCGGCGGGGTCTCGGGGCCGGGTTGTGACTGGCCGCCGGGTGCGGGGTCGGGCGCCGGCTGGGTGCCGGCGTCGGGGTCGGGCAGGGACTGGTTCGGCGCGGCGGCCGGCTGGGTGCCGTCGCTGGAGACCTGCTGGCCGTCGGCCGTGATGTAGTTCGGTGCCTGGCCGGTCGACGACGCCTCCGGGTCGGGCGCCGGCTGGGTGCCGGCGTCGGGGTCGGGCAGGGACTGGTTCGGGGCGGCGGCGGGCTGGGTGCCGTCGGTGGAGACCTCTCGGCCGTCGGCGGTGGTGTAGTTCGGTGCCTGGCCGGTCGACGACGCCTCCGGGTCGGGCTGCGGACGGCCGCCGGCGCCCGGGTCCGGCGACGACCGCGACGTGCCCTCCGCGGCCGAGTCGGGCGTCGGCGACGGCCCCGGCCGAGCCGCCTCGGCCTCCTCGGCGGCGGCCCGGTCCGCGGCCGCCCGTCCGTCCGGGATGACGTCGAGGTGCCGCTGGAGCTGCGCCGGGTCGTGGATCGGGTGGGTCAGGTAGCCCTCGGTGTCGCCCCCCTTGGCCGCGGTGAAGGGGTCGACCGTCCGGTCGTTCAGGTACCGCTGGACGGTCGGCACGCCGGCCTCGGCGAGCACGTTCCCGGCGAACGTCACGCAGTTGTGCTCGAGCCCGTTGTACGTCCCGGGCCTCTCCCGGACGGTGTCGATGTAGTTCAGCGCGTTGCGTGCCTCGGCCGGGCCGATGGTCCACCGGTAGGCCGCGTCCTGGCTGCCGCTGTGCTCCTTGTCGTCGAGGACGACGCTGCCCGGCCCGACCAGGCTCCGGCCGTGCAGCGGGTAGTAGCCGGCGTCCACCCGCTGTCCGTCCGGGCCTTCGATCGTCACCCAGGCATGACCGATGTTGAGGCCGGCGCTGTCGACCCGGGCGCCCAGCGGCCATCCGTCCCGGCCCCGCTCGCGGGTCGAGTTGTCCAGTCGGAGGGTGATCGACCAGTCCTTGCTCACGCTGTCACCCCGCTCCGGTCGGCGGTCACGAGATGATCCCGCGGGCGTAGCTGTTGGCCCGCAGCGCGAACACCAGGTTGAGCAGCTGCTGGAAGATCACCTCGAGCTCGTCCGCGCGGGCCAGGCCGGTGAGCTCGAACGTCTCCTCCTTCTGGGTGCCCGAGCCGAGCGCCACCAGGTGCAGGGAGCCGTCCCCGGTCAGCCGCTGGGTGAGCGTGCGGACCAGGGTCACGTCCGTCACCCGGTAGAGCTCCAGGTTGCGGGTGTGCCGGTTGAACACCCCGGAGGTGATCTGCAGCCGGCCCCGGTCGATGACGTACCGGGTGGTGAAGGCGACCAGCGCGACCCAGATCCAGCCGGCGGCCATCAGGGCGAGGGCGAGGCCGGCCACGCCGAGGCCGGTCGCGGTGGCCCGGTCGCTGGTGTCACCGGCGAAGCGCAGGGACTGCCGGCCCTGCGCGATCACGTACGCGCCGAGCAGCGCCAGCGCGGTCGCGCCCAGGAAGCGGTGCAGGAAGGCGGTGGGCGAGGCCCGGCGGGTCATCCGCAGCGCGTCGATGAGCGGCAACGGCTGCCGCAGCAGCGGGTCGGTGGCCCGGGACAGCGCCTCGTACAGGCCGTACGGGCTGGTGGTGAGGTCGATCGCGTCGGCCGCGGGGTCGCCGGGAGCCGGCGCCGCGTCGGCCGGGGCCGTGGCCGGGGCGGTGGCCGGGGCGGGCGGCTCCGGCGCCGGGACGGCGCCCGGGATCAGCCCGAGGTAGTGCCGGGCGTTGGGCACCGAGGCGCCGAGCGTGATCGCCCGGCGCAGTGCGTGCTCGGCCTCCGGCCAGTCCTCACGGGCGTACGCCAGCAGGCCGAGGTAGAACCAGGCGGTGCCCAGGTTCGGGTCCCGCTCGACGGCCTCGGTGAACGCCTGCAGTGCGGCCGCGGAGTCGCCGGCCCGGTAGGCGGCCGTGCCGCGCTGGACCGGTTCCTCCGGCCGCGGCCCGGGGTCGAGCCTGGTCACGGTCATGCGGTGCCCTCCGGCGGGTCGCTCGGCAGATCCTCTGTGGACTGTGTCTCGGGCGGCGGCGAGGTCATCACCGGCGGTGTCGTGGGCGGCGGCGGGGGCGACGTGGTCCGGGGCGGCGAGGTGGTCGACGGCTCGACGGTGGGGTCGCCGGTGTCGACCGGCCCGGACGGGCAGTCCGGTCCCGGGGGACCGTCCGGCGGGCAGGACGGGTCGGTCGGCAGGGACGGCGGCCGCTGCGGCGGCCGGGGTGGTTGGGGCGGCTGCGGCGGGCGGCTCGTCGCCGGTGCGGGGGTGGGGCTCGGTGTCGTGGGCCGGACCTGCGGGGGCCGCACCGGCGTCGGCCGGGCGGTGGTCGTGGCCGCGGCCGGCACCCCGACCCGGGACACGTCGTAGAGGTCGGGCCGGACGATGCCGGCCGCGTCGTGGGACCAGACGTAGAGCAGGAGGACCGCGGCGACCAGGGCGGCCACGGCCTGCCGCCGACGCCGGGACGTCACCACTGCGGGGGGCCCGGGTCGGCGGCATGACGGACGGTGCTGTGCACGGCTGCTCCTGGCTTCCTGGACCTGGCGGTGCACCGATCCTCGACGGCCGCTCGGGTCCGGGAAAGAAGGCGCGGCCGCCCGGCCTGTCGCTGACAGTCAGCCGCCGGCCCTACGCTGGGGACCGGTGGCGTCGGGGCCACGGCTGGAGGAAGAAGCGGGTTGGGCAAGCTCACGATGCCGCTCGTGCCGGACGGTGCCGTCACCGAGTTCTACCTGCGCATGCACGCCCTCCACCGCGCCGCGGGCCAGCCGAGTATGCGTCAGCTGCAGCGCGGTACCCGGGCCCCGGAGCGGCCGAACGGCATCAACCCCACCACCATCCACGACGCGTTCTGCCGGCCGCGGCCGGCCCGCTGGCCCGTCGTCGAGGCGATCGTCGAGCAGCTCGGCGGCGACCGCGCGGAGATGCGCCGGCTCTGGGAGGCGGCGTCCGCGGCCGCGGCCGACTCCCCGCCGGCGGGCTCCCCGCCGACCGGCGCCGCCCGGCCGGGACGGTCCCCGCTCGGCGAGGTGCCGCGCGACCTGCTGGCCGACGTGCCGGAGTTCGCCCACCGGGCCGCTCAGCTCGCCGAGCTGGACGCGCTCCTGGGTGAGGCCGACCGCGGGTCGGCGGTCGGCGCGGTCGCGGTGCTGACCGGCCCGGGAGGTGTCGGCAAGACCGCGCTGGCGACCCACTGGGCGCACCGGGTGGCGGACCGGTTCCCGGACGGGCAGCTGTTCGTGGACCTGCGCGGCGCCGCCGCGGACAGCCCGCTGTCGGAGGAGCAGGTCCTGCACCTGCTGCTGGCCCGGCTCGGCGTCCGCCCGGCCGAGATGCCGCCCGACACCGCCGAGCTGCGCGGCCGCTACCGTTCCCTCACCGCCGCACGCCGGCTGCTGATCGTGCTGGACGACGCCGCCTCCAGCCGGCAGGTACGGCCGCTGCTGCCGGGCACCGGCTCGTGCGTGGTGCTGGTCACCAGCCGGGACGGCCTCACCGGCCTGCGCGCGCGGGAGGGCGCCCGGCACGTCCCGGTCGGGACGCTGACGACGGCCGAGTCGCTCGCCCTGCTCCGCCGGCTGCTGGGCCCCGAGGTCGACGAGGAACCCGCGGCGGCCGGGACGCTGGCCGGCTACTGCGCCGGCCTGCCGCTGGCGCTGCGGGTGGCCGCCGAGGTCCGGCGGTCCCGGCCGGAGGAGTCGCTGGCCCGGGTGGTCGGCGAGCTGACCGACGAGCGGTCCCGGCTCGACCTGCTCAGTGCCAGTGGCGACGAGGCCGTGGACGTCCGGCCGGTGCTGTCCTGGTCGTACCGTCGGCTGGAGCCGGCCGCGGCCCGCGCCTTCCGGATGCTCGGCGTGCCGGCCGCCCCGGACCTCAGCGTGCCGGCGGTCGCCGCCCTGCTGGGGGTCGCCGAGCCGGAGGCGGCCCGGCTGGTCCGGATCCTGGCCGCCGCCCACCTGGTCGAGCCGGTCGAGGGCGGGCAGCTGCGGATGCACGACCTGCTGCGGGTGTACGCGGGGGAGCTGGCGCGGACCGGCGAGCCGCCGGCCGAGCGGGAGGGCGCACTGGACCGCCTCCTGGACTACTACGAGCACGGGGCCGCGGCCGCCGACGCGGTGCTGTTCCCGCACCGTCGCCGCCGGACCGGGCCGTCGCCGCAGCCGCCGGCCGGCCGGGCGGCCGGGCGGGCCTGGCTGGAGCGGGAGGCCCGCGGCCTCGTCCGGCAGGCGGCGGCGGTCGAGCAGGAGCGGCCGCGCAGATCCCTCGCGCTGGCCGCCGCGGTCGCCGGCCACCTCGACGCCAACGGCCTGTTCGCCGACGCGCTGACGATGCACCGCCGCGTCGTCCGCGTCGCCCGGGCACTGGCCGACCCGCTGGAGGAGGCCCGCGGGCACCACTGGCTGGGCCGGACGTACTGGCGGCTCGGCCACCTCGACGAGGCCGTGACGCACCTGCAGCTCGCCCTCGCCCTGCTGGACGGCGCGCCCCCGGTCGCCGGGCTGCGCACCGACGTGCTCAGCGACCTCGGCATCGTGACGGCCATGCAGGGCCGGCGGGAGGCGGCCCTGCGGCTGTTCGACCGCGCGCTGGCCCTCAGCACGGCCGAGGGGGACGACGCGGGACAGGCCACCGTGCTCGGCAACCTCGGGGTCGTGCACAAGCAACTCGGCCACTACGACGAGGCGGTCGGCCACTTCACCCGCGCCCGCGACCGGCACCGGGAGCACGGCAACAGCGCCGGGGAGGCGGCGTCCGTCGCCAACCTCGGTCTGGTGCACGAGGAGCGCCAGGAGTGGCAACCGGCGCTGCGGTGCTTCGAGGAGGCCCTCGGCATCTACCGGGCCGCCGGCCACCGGGCCGGCGAGGGCATCACGCTGAGCAACATCGCCAACATCCTGGTCCGGCTGGGCGCGGAGGACGCGGCCGCCGCCGAGTACGAGCGGGCGCTCGCCATCGCCGAGGAGATCGGTGAACTCAGCCTGGAGGGCAACGCCTCCAACGGCCTGGGCGAGCTCCGCGCCCGGGCCGGGCGCCACCAGGAGGCGCTCGCCCTGCACCGGCACTCGCTGCGCATCGCCCGGGAGGTCGGGGACCGCTTCGAGGAGGCGCAGGCGACCGAACGGCTGGCCGACGTGCTGCACGCCACCGGCCGGCACCCGGAGGCCCGCGAGCACTGGCGCCGGGCGCTGGAGCAGTACGAGATGGTCGGGTCCCCGCACGCCGAGGTCCTGCTGGCCCGACTGGCCGACCTCGCGCCGCCGGGCGGAGCCGCCTGACCGCGCCGGGCACCCCGGTGAGTGAGGCAAGCCCGAGGACCGTCGCGGCCCCCGGGTGTTTGATTCCCACGTTCTGTGTGCCCCCGGCAGGATTCGAACCTGCGCCCCTGCCTCCGGAGGGCAGTGCTCTATCCCCTGAGCTACGGGGGCTCAGCGACGCGGAAAGGTTACCAGCTCGGCCGGATGGGCCGGTGCGGCGGGCCGCGGGCGCTACGGTGGCGCGGTGCCGGAGCGTCCGCCCCGGGTGCTGGTCGTCGACGACGAGGCCGTCATCCGCCAGCTGATCGTCATCAACCTCGAGCTCGAGGGCTTCGAGGTGCACCAGGCCGTGGACGGGCTGGACGCGCTGGTGAAGGCCCGCGAGCTGGACCCGGACGTGGTCACGCTGGACGTGATGATGCCGGGCCTGGACGGGTTCGCGGCCGCGCACCGGCTGCGGGCGGACCCGGCGACCAGCCGGGCCCGGATCGTGCTGATCTCCGCGCGGACCCGGCCGGCGGACGTGGACCGGGGCCGGGAGGCCGGCGCGGACGCGTACGTGACGAAGCCGTTCGACCCGGACGAGGTCGTGGAGACGGTGCGCCGGCTGGCGGCCGGCTGACGGGTCGTCGGGGCCGGTCAGGACAGGGGCTGGCCGCCGCGCGAGCGCAGCATCTGCTCCATCGTGACGACCTCGGCCGCCTGCAGCTGCGCCATCTTCCCCGCCAGGTCCCGCACGTACGGCCGGTCCGCGTGGGTGGCCGCGTGCTGCGCCATGTCCAGGGCGCCGCGGTGGTGCCGGATCATCAGCTGCAGGAAGAAGACGTCGAGCGGCCGGCCGGAGAGCGTGCGGAGCCGGTCGAGCTCGGCGGTGCTCGCCATCCCGGGCATCCGCCCGCCGGCCGCCATCGAGTGGTCCGGGCCCATCCAGGCCATCAGCGGGCGGTCGGTCTCCGGGGACAGCCCCCAGCTCTGCAGCCAGCCACGCAGCTGCCCGATCTGGCCGTACTGCTGGGTCTCGATGTCGTACGCGATCAGCCGCACGTCGGGGTCGTCGCTGTTGTCCCGGGCGACCTGGGCCATCTGGGTGGCCTGGAGGTGGTGCAGGGACATGTCGCGGGCGAAGCCGGCGTCCGCCGAGGCGTCGCCCGGCGGCCGGTCGGCGCCGATCCCGGCGAGCACCGCGGTCCCGGCGCCGGCCGCGAACAGGGCGAGCGCCGCGACGACACCCAGCACGAGGAGCAGGACCGGGCGCTGCCGGTCCCCGGTCGCGACCGTGTCCGGGTCCTGTTGGAGTGTCACCACGCCTCCAGTGTGCTCCTCGCCGGCGGGCCGGCCAGGGACCGAGGTCCCGGGTACCGGGGCGGGCGGACCCGCCCCGGTCGGGAGGTCAGCCCGAGGCGCTCGGCGCCGGCGCCGGGGCGGAGGAGCCGGCCGGGGCGGAGCCGGCCGGGGCGGACGGGTCCGGCGGCAGCGGGGAGGTCTTGAAGGTCGGGTTCGTGCAGGACGCGCCGAACTCCGGCGTGGTCACCGAGTTCAGCCGCAGGTTCTTGATGAAGTCGTCGATCCGCGGGTCGTCGGCGTTGTCCACGAACAGCTGGTGCCCCCAGGACTGCAGCGAGACCGGCGACTTCAGGCCCGTGTACGGGCTCATCATCATCTGGCTCTCGCCCTCGACCCGGTCCGCGAGCTTGCTGACCTGGTCCTCGGCGAGCCCCGGCTGGTAGGTGATCCAGATCGCGCCGTGCTCCAGCGAGTGGACCGCGTTCTCCGACCGGATCGGGTTCGGGTAGACGGTGCCGCTGCAGTCGGCCCACGCGTTGGCGTGCTGGCCGCCGAACGGCGGCGACTGGTCGTACGCGACGGTGCCGTCGTTGTGCTGGCCGGCGGGGTAGTCGACCACCGTGATCCCGGGGATCTCCTTGGCCCGGTCCGCGAGCGCCTGCGGGGTGTTCCCCTCGGACTCGTTGACCTTGACGACCGCGTAGCCGATCACGCCGGCCGCGAACAGCACGACGACCAGGGTGAGCCCGATCAGCCCCCACGGTTTCGGCTTGCCCATGGTCAGCGGTGGCGGCGGCTTCCGGCCGCCCCCGCCCCCGCGGCCCCCGCCGCCCGCGCGCGAGGCGCCGCCCTTGCCGGAACTGGTGCTGCGGGTGGGCTTCTTCTTGGGCGGCATGCCGGTGCACACTCCAGAGGGTTCGGGAAACGGGCATCATCGTACGGGCGTCGCGTGAAAGCGACGTGAGCCTTACCGTGCTGCCTCAGTAGCATGGTCCGGGTGACCCCCGAGGAGCTCTCCGCCGCCGTGCGCGCGGCCGTCTCGACGGCCGTCGACGCGGGTGACCTGGCCGTCCCCGTCCCGGACTCGGTGGTCGTGGAGCGCCCGAAGTCCCGTGAGCACGGCGACTACGCGACGAACGTCGCGCTCCGGCTGGCCAAGCCGGCCGGGATGCCGCCGCGGGCGGTCGCCGAGCTGGTCGCCGCGCGGCTGCGGGAGCGGCCCGGCGTGGCCGCGGTCGACGTCGCCGGGCCGGGCTTCCTCAACGTCACCCTGGCCAAGGACGCCCTGGCCGGGCTGGTCCGCACGGTCCTGGAGGCCGGCCCGGCGTACGGGCGGGGCGACGCGCTGGCCGGCCTGCACCTCAACCTGGAGTACGTGTCGGCCAACCCGACCGGCCCGCTGCACCTGGCCCACGCCCGCTGGGCCGCCGCCGGCGACTCGCTGGCCCGGCTGCTCACCGCGGCCGGCGCGCAGGTCACCCGGGAGTACTACTTCAACGACGCGGGCGCGCAGATCGACCGGTTCACCGGCTCGCTGGTGGCCGCGGCGACCGGCGCCGAGCCGCCGGAGAACGGCTACTCCGGGGCGTACATCGAGCGGATCGCGGCCGAGGTCGTGGCGGCGAACCCCGGGGTGCTGGAGCAGCCCGCGGAGAAGCGGGACGAGGTGTTCCGGGCCGAGGGCATCGAGCTGATGCTGACCTCGATCAAGGGGTCGCTGGCGTCCTTCGGGGTCGAGTTCGACGTCTACTTCTCCGAGCGCACCCTGCACGAGAACGGCGAGATCACCGAGGCGGTGGACAAGCTGCGGGAGCAGGGCCACGTCTACCGGGCCGACGGCGCCCTCTGGCTGCGGACCACCGACTTCGGCGACGACAAGGACCGGGTGGTGGTCCGCTCCGACGGCCGCCCGACCTACTTCAACGCCGACTGCGCCTACTACCTGGACAAGCGCAAGCGGGGCGCGGACCGGGTGGTCTACCTCCTCGGCGCCGACCACCACGGGTACGTCGGCCGGCTCCGGGCCATCG
Source organism: uncultured Mycobacteriales bacterium (assembly GCA_902805565.1). Classification (GTDB taxonomy): domain Bacteria; phylum Actinomycetota; class Actinomycetes; order Mycobacteriales; family CADCTP01; genus CADCTP01. The sequence continues at coordinate 6,173 of CADCTP010000249.1, read as the reverse complement.
CCGCGTGCCTGGGCGACGACCCGGACGCCACCGTCGAGGTGATCATCGGCCAGCTGGTCACCCTGGGCGGCGGCCGGATGAGCAAGCGGGCCGGCAACCTGGTGACCCTGGACGAGGCGCTGGAGCTGATCGGCACCGACGCCGCGCGGTACGCGCTGGTCCGCTGGTCGATGGACTCGCCGATCGACATCGACGTGGACGTCTGGGCCAGCCACAAGCCCGACAACCCGGTGTTCTACGTGCAGTACGCACACTCCAGGCTGGCCTCGCTGGCCCGCAACGCCGCCGACCTCGGCGTGGTCCTCCCGGCCGTCGACGAGATCGACTACGGGCTGCTCGGCCACGAGCGGGAGGGCGACCTGCTGCGGGTGCTCGGCGAGTTCCCGCGGGTGGTCGCGGCCGCCGCCGAGCTGCGGGCGCCGCACCGGATGGCGCGCTACCTGGAGGAGCTGGCCGGCGCCTACCACCGGTTCTACGACGCCTGCCGGGTGCTGCCCGGCGACCAGGCCGACTCGCCCGGCCCGGAGCTGGTCGCGGCCCGCCTCGCGCTGTGCGGGGCGACCCGGACCGTGCTGGCCAACGGCCTGGGCCTGCTCGGCGTCTCCGCGCCGGACCGGATGTGAGGACGCACGAGGCGGGGGCACTGCACGCCGACGTCACGCAGCCGCCGTCCAGCCTGCTGATCCCGCCGCGCGACCCGGCCGCGCTGGCCGCCGCGGTCTGGCCGGTCACCGCGACCCGGCTGGACGACGGCGCGCTGGCGGTCGGCGGGGTGGACGTGCGGGAGCTGGCCGCCACCCACGGCACCCCGGCGTACGTGCTGGACGAGCACGACTTCCGGACCCGCTGCCGGGACTTCGTCGACGCCTTCGCCGGCGCGGACGTGCACTACGCGGCCAAGGCGTTCTGCTCGCTGGCCGCGCTGCGCTGGATCACCGAGGAGGGCCTCGGGCTGGACGTCTGCTCGGGCGGCGAGCTGGCCGCGGCGCTGCGGGCCGGGGTGCCGCCGGAGCGGATCGCGCTGCACGGCAACAACAAGTCGATCGAGGAGCTGGAGCAGGCGCTGGACGCCGGCGTCGGCCGGGTCGTCGTCGACTCGTACGCCGAGATCGCCCGGCTGGCCTGGCTGGCCGCCGACCGCGGGGTCCGGCAGCCGGTGCTGGTCCGGGCCACCGTCGGGGTCGAGGCGCACACCCACGAGTTCATCGCGACCGCGCACGAGGACCAGAAGTTCGGCTTCTCGGTGGCGGGCGGGGACGCCTTCGAGGCCTGCCGGCGGGTGCTCGGGCACGCCTCGCTGGAGCTGGTCGGGGTGCACTCGCACATCGGCTCGCAGATCTTCGACACCTCCGGCTTCGAGGTCTCGGCCCGGCGGGCGGTCGCGCTGCTGGTCCGGCTGCGGGACGAGCTGGGCGCCTCGCCGGCGTACCTGGACCTCGGCGGCGGGTTCGGCATCGCGTACACCGCCGCCGACACCCCCATGGACGTGCCCGCGCTGGCCGCGTCGCTGCGCGAGATCGTGGCCCGGGAGTGCCGGGCGGCCGGGCTGGACGTGCCCAGGCTGGCGGTGGAGCCGGGCCGGGCGATCGCCGGGCCGGCCTCGGTGACCCTCTACGAGGTCGGGACGGTCAAGGACGGCCCGCACCGCCGGTACGTCTCGGTCGACGGCGGGATGAGCGACAACATCCGCACCGCGCTGTACGACGCCCAGTACACCTGCGTGCTGGCCTCCCGGGCCGGCGAGTCCGCGCCGGTGCTGTCCCGGGTGGTCGGCAAACACTGCGAGAGCGGCGACATCGTCGTCCGCGACACCTGGCTGCCCGGCGACCTGGTGCCCGGCGACCTGGTCGCGGTGGCCGCGACCGGGGCGTACTGCCGCTCGCTGGCCAGCAACTACAACCACCAGCCGCGCCCGCCGGTGGTGGCCGTGGCCGACGGCGCGGCCCGGGTCGTGGTCCGCCGGGAGACCGTCGAGGACCTGCTCCGGCTGGACGTGGGCTGATGGCCGCCCGCAGCACCCGCAGCGGCGGGCTGGTCCTCGCCCTGCTGCTCCTCGTCGTCCTGCTGCTGGCCACCGGCGAGGGCGGCGGCACCCGGGTGCTCACCCTCGTCGCCGCGATCGTGGTCGTCTACGTGGTGTTCTCGCTGCTGTTCGGCCGCCGCCGGAGGCGGCGGTGAAGGTCGCCCTGCTCGGCTGCGGCACCGTCGGCACCGAGGTGGTCCGCCTGCTCCATGAGCAGGCCGGCGACCTCGCCGCCCGGATCGGCGCGCCGCTGGAGCTGGCCGGCGTCGCCGTCCGCCGGCCCAACCGGCACCCGGGCGTCCCGGCCGCGCTGCTGACCACGGACGCCGGCGCGCTGGTCGACCGGCCGGACGTGGACGTCGTGGTCGAGGTGATCGGCGGCCTCGAGCCGGCCCGCACGCTGCTGCTGTCGGCGATGAAGGCCGGCAAGTCGGTGGTCACCGCGAACAAGGCGCTGCTGGCCGAGGACGGCGCGACCCTGCACGCGGCGGCCCGGGACGCCGGCGTCGACCTCTACTTCGAGGCGTCGGTCGCCGGGGCGATCCCGCTGCTGCGGCCGCTGCGCGAGTCGCTGGCCGGCGACCGGATCACCCGGGTGGTCGGCATCGTCAACGGCACCACCAACTTTGTGCTGTCCCGGATGGACTCGACCGGCGCCGGGTTCGCCGAGGCGCTGGCCGAGGCGACCGCGCTCGGGTACGCGGAGGCCGACCCGACCGCGGACGTCGACGGCTTCGACGCCGCCGCCAAGGCCGCGATCCTGGCCGGGCTGGCCTTCCACACCCGGGTCACCGCGGCCGACGTCCACCGGGAGGGCATCGCCGCGGTCACCGCCGCCGACGTGGCCTCCGCCCGGGCGATGGGCTGCACGGTCAAGCTGCTGGCGATCTGCGACCGGGACCCGGCCGACGGCTCGGTCGGCGCCCGGGTGCACCCGGCGATGATCCCGCGCACCCACCCGCTGGCCTCGGTCGGCGACGCCTTCAACGCCGTGTACGTCGAGGCCGAGGCGGCCGGCCAGCTGATGTTCTACGGCCGCGGCGCCGGCGGCGCGCCGACCGCCTCGGCGGTGCTCGGCGACCTGGTGGCGGTGGCCCGCAACCGGCTGACCGGGGCCCGCGGCGCCGGCGAGTCGGCGTACGCGGACCTGCGGGTGCGGCCGGTGGGGGAGACCCCGACCCGCTACCACATCTCGCTGGACGTGGCGGACAAGCCGGGCGTGCTGGCCGCGGTCGCGCAGGCGTTCGCCGCCCACGAGGTGAGCATCTCCACCGTCCGGCAGGCCGGCCGCGGCGACGACGCCACGCTGGTCCTGGTCACCCACGTCGCCCCGGACGCCGCGCTGGCCGCGACCGTGGAGGACCTGCGCCGGCTGCCGGTCGTGCGGGAGGTCGCCTCGGTGATGCGGGTGGAGTCCGCCTGAGTCGTTACGCTGATCGGGTGACCGTGATGGCGACGCGCGCGCCCGGCTGGCCAGGCCTCATCGAGGCGTACCGGGACCGGCTGCCGGTGCGCCCGGGGACGCCCGTGGTGACCCTGCTGGAGGGGGGCACGCCACTGCTGCCGGCGCCGGTGCTGTCCGCCCGCACCGGCTGCGAGGTGTGGCTCAAGGTCGAGGGGCTGAACCCGACCGGGTCGTTCAAGGACCGCGGGATGACGGTGGCGATCACCCAGGCCCTGGCGGCCGGGAGCAAGGCGGTCATCTGCGCGAGCACGGGCAACACCTCGGCCTCCGCGGCGGCGTACGCGGTGCGGGCCGGCCTGACCTGCGCGGTCCTGGTGCCGGAGGGCAAGATCGCGCTGGGCAAGCTGGCCCAGGCGCTGGTGCACGGGGCCAAGCTGCTGCAGGTCGACGGCAGCTTCGACGACTGCCTCACCGTCGCCCGGGAGCTGTCCGAGAACTACCCGGTCACGCTGGTCAACTCGGTGAACCCGGACCGCATCGAGGGCCAGAAGACGGCCGCGTTCGAGATCTGCGACGTGCTCGGCCGGGCGCCGGACGTGCACTGCCTGCCGGTCGGCAACGCCGGCAACATCACCGCGTACTGGCGGGGCTACACCGAGTACGGCCAGGGCCGGCCGCGGATGCTCGGCTTCCAGGCGGCCGGGGCGGCGCCGATCGTGACCGGCGCGCCGGTGCCCCGGCCGACCACCATCGCCACCGCGATCCGGATCGGCAACCCCGCGTCCTGGGCGCAGGCGCTCGCCGCCCGGGACGAGTCCGGCGGGGCGATCGCCGCGGTGACCGACCGGGAGATCCTCTCGGCGTACCGGCTGCTGGCCCGGTCGGAGGGGGTCTTCGTCGAGCCGGCCTCGGCCGCGGGCGTCGCCGGGCTGCTGACCGCCGGGCTGGAGCCCGGGCAGACCGTGGTCTGCACGGTCACCGGCAACGGGCTCAAGGACCCGGACTGGGCGATCTCCGGGGCCCCGGCCCCGGTCACCGTGCCGGTCGACGCGGCCGCGGCCGCCGCCTCCCTCGGCCTGGCCTGAGCGGCGGCGGCGGGTCGGCGCGGCCCGCGCGTCCCGGCCCGGGACGGGCGCGGACCGGTAACCTCGCCGCGTGGGCAGAGCGGTGACGCGGGCGTCGCGGGTGGCGTTCCGGGGGGCCCCGGTGCGGGTGCGGGTCCCGGCGACCAGCGCGAACCTCGGTCCCGGCTTCGACGCGCTCGGCCTCGCCCTGGCGCTGTACGACGACGTCGTGGTCCGGGTCGCCGACGAGGGCCTGTACGTCGACGTGGCCGGCGAGGGCGCCGACAGCGTCCCGCGCACCCGCCGCCACCTGGTCGTCCGGGCCCTGCAGGCCGGCTTCGACGCGCTCGGCGGCCAGCCGCGCGGCCTGGAGGTCGTCTGCGCGAACCGGATCCCGCACGGCCGCGGCCTCGGCTCCTCGGCCGCGGCGATCGTGGCCGGCCTCACCGCCGCCCGGGCGCTGGTGCTCGGCGGCGAGGACCTGCTCGACGACGCCGCGCTGCTCGCCCTGGCCGCCGAGCTCGAGGGCCACCCGGACAACGTCGCGGCCTGCCTGCTCGGCGGGCTGACCCTGGCCTGGACCTCCTCGGACGGGACCGCCCGGGCGGTGCGGCTGCCGGTGTCGCCGGCGCTGCGGCCGGTGGTGTTCGTGCCGAGCAGCACGTCCTCGACGGCCAAGGCCCGCCGGGCGCTGCCGGAGACCGTCCCGCACGCCGACGCCGCCCGCAACGCCGGCCGAGCCGCGCTGTTGGTGCACGCGCTGGCCGCCGACCCGGAGCTGCTGTTCACCGCGACCGAGGACCGGCTGCACCAGCAGTACCGGGCCACCGCGCAGCCGCGTACGGCCGGGCTGGTGGAGGCGCTGCGGGCCGACGGCGTCGCGGCGGTGGTGTCCGGGGCCGGGCCGTCGGTGCTGGCCTTCGCCGGCCCGGCGGACGACCTCAGCTCGTACCTGCCCCGGGGTTGGTCGGTGGAGGTGCCGGCGGTCGACCGGGGCGGCGCGGAACAGCTCGCGCTGGCCGGCTGACACGCCCGGGAACACGCCGGTTGACGGTCCTGTTGCCCGTGTGGCAGCACAGCGTCTAGGCTTCTGGTCACCAGCCGCCCGAGGGTGCGCTCTCGGCGGGGCCTTCCGGTATGTCCTGACGGCGACCGCGGTCCCGCTGCTCTCGTCCTCTTTGGAGTTCCGCAGGCTGCCACACCGTCTGCCGCGAGGCGGACCGTTCCCGGCCGGACCGGCCGGAAGCTCGACCCCGGCCGCGGGTTGATCCCGGCCGACCCCGAAGGGACATCACCGTGAGCGACACCACGGACCACCTGACCGACTCCGCTGGTCAGGCTGCCGCCGCGCCATCTGAGAGCGCGTCGGCCCCGACCGCCGAGACCCGCCCGCGGCGCCGCGCCGCCGGGCTGTCCGGCATGCTGCTGCCCGAGCTGCAGGGCCTTGCCGCCTCGCTCGGCATCACCGGCACCGGTCGGATGCGCAAGGGCGAGCTGGTCGCCGCCATCCAGGCCAAGCAGGGCGGCAACGGCGCCGGCCAGGCCGCCCCGGCCGCGGACCAGCTCCCGCTGACCGCGACCACCCCGGCCGCCCCGCCGGCCGCCGCGGCGGCCGCGATCAGCGCCGTACCGGCTGCCGAGCGCCCGGTGGTCACCGGCCAGCCGGACGCCGACGCCGGCG
>CADCTP010000248.1 GCA_902805565.1 uncultured Mycobacteriales bacterium | reverse complement strand
GCGGTGGTCGCCGTCCTGGCCGCCGCGGTGCTGCTGGTGCCGCGGCCCGACCCGACCCGCCCGCCGCTGCCCGCGGCGGACCAGGCGCTGCTGGACCGACCCACCGGCGGCGACCTGCGCGGCGACGCCGCGTTCCTGGACCGGGCGGTGGCGGTGTTCCTGGCCGGGGTGCGGCCGGCCTCGGCCGGTGCCGCCGTGCCCACCGCCGTGCCGGGCAGCGGGCCGGACGGCGACCCGCACGTGCTGTGGGCCGGGACGACGCCGGCCGGCCCGGCCGCGGCGGCGGCGCAGGCCGAGCGCACCCCGGACGGGCCGCTGGTCGCGGTCGGCTACCTGGCACCCGGGCCGACGCTGGTCGCGGTCGGTCGCGGCACCGGGCAGGACGATGTGGCGGGGGCCTTCCTCGCCCCGCGGACGGTGGTCGTGGTGGACCGTGGCGTCCCGCTGAGCTGGTCGTACTCGCACACGTACCGGCCGGGGGGCGGGATCCGGCTGACCGACCGGCCGCTGCGGTTCCAGGACGGCGTGGCCGTGCTCACCGTGCCGGCGGGGGTGGACCCCGGGCAGCTGGAGGTGGCCGGGACGGGGCCGAGCGTGCCGTGGGCCGGCCGGGTGCTCCGGATCGGCAACGGTCCCGGGCTGCGGGCGAGGGACGGCCGGCTGCCGTGGGGGGACAAGTACGACGTCGACGCCGGCTTGTACCCGGTCGCCGGAGCGGAGCGCTGGCCGGAGCCGTCGCGGGTGCCCGGCGCCCCGGACGAGACCCGCTACTTCCAGTTGCTGCGGACGCTGCACGACGCGGTGGACGCACTGCCGACCGACCGCTCGCTGTCCGGCGGGAGCGGCGACGACCTGTGGTACGCCTTCGGCGTCACCCCGGACGGTCGCCGGCTGGTGGCCACGGACCTGGTGGCGGACGGCGACCCGACCCGGGCGTACGCGGTGCTGGTCGGCGCCGACGGCCGGTCCGACGTGGTGGACGGCGGGCCGGTCACCACGACCGACCGGGTCCCGGTCCGGGTCGAGCTGCCCGACGGGCAGGGCCGGCTGCTCGCGGCCAAGGGCCGGACGTTCACCTGGCGGGCCGGCGGGCAGGCGGTGTCCTCCTCGAACGCCGCGCTGGTCCCGGTCGGGGCGACCGACGTCCGCGCCGACGGAGTCGTGGTCGAGCTCCCCTGAGCGCACGCGGAAGGGCCGGCTCCCCGCGGGGAGCCGGCCCTTCCGGCCGTACGGAGGCCCCTACTTGTTGAGCTCGGCCGCCTTGCGCTCGACGTCCTCGATGCCACCGCAGAGGAAGAACGCCTGCTCGGGCAGGTGGTCGTAGTCGCCGCGGGTGAGCGCCTGGAACGACTCGATCGTCTCCGACAGCGGCACCACCGAACCGGGCTGGTTGGTGAACTGCTCGGCCACCAGCAGGTTCTGCGACAGGAAGCGCTGCACGCGGCGGGCCCGGCCGACGAGGACCCGGTCCTCCTCGGACAGCTCGTCGATGCCGAGGATCGCGATGATGTCCTGCAGCTCGTTGTAGCGCTGCAGGATCCGCTTGACCTCCTGCGCGACGTTGTAGTGGTCGTTGCCGACGTACTGGGGGTCGAGGATCCGCGAGGTGGAGTCCAGCGGGTCCACGGCCGGGTAGATCCCCAGCTCCGAGATCGGCCGGGACAGCGTCGTGGTCGCGTCGAGGTGGGCGAACACCGTGGCCGGGGCCGGGTCGGTGATGTCGTCCGCCGGGACGTAGATCGCCTGCAGCGAGGTGATCGAGTGACCGCGGGTCGAGGTGATCCGCTCCTGCAGCTGGCCCATCTCGTCGGCCAGGGTCGGCTGGTAACCGACCGCGGACGGCATCCGGCCGAGCAGGGTGGAGACCTCGGAACCGGCCTGGGTGAACCGGAAGATGTTGTCGACGAAGAGCAGCACGTCCTGGTTCTGGACGTCGCGGAAGTACTCCGCCATCGTCAGCGCGGACAGCGCGACCCGCAGCCGGGTGCCCGGCGGCTCGTCCATCTGACCGAAGACCAGCGCGGTCTGGTTGATGACGCCGGACTCGGTCATCTCCAGGAACAGGTCGTTGCCCTCACGGGTGCGCTCGCCGACGCCGGCGAACACCGACACGCCGCCGAACTCCTGGGCGACCCGGCGGATCATCTCCTGGATCAGCACGGTCTTGCCCACGCCGGCCCCGCCGAACAGGCCGATCTTCCCGCCCTTCACGTACGGGGTGAGCAGATCGATGACCTTGATGCCGGTCTCCAGCAGCTCGGTCTTGCCCTCGAGCTGGTCGAACGGCGGCGCGGACCGGTGGATCGGCCAGGTCTCGCCGACCTGGAAGTTCGGGTCGTCCAGGCAGCGGCCCAGCGCGTTGAACACGTGGCCCTTCACCTGGTCGCCGACCGGCACCTCGATCGGGCGGCCGGTGTCGGTCGCCGCGGCGCCGCGCACCAGTCCGTCGGTCGGCTGCATCGAGATGGCGCGCACCATGTTGTCACCGATGTGCTGGGCGACCTCCAGCGTCAGCTGCTTGTTGAGCTGGTTGCCCTCGCCCAGGTCGACGTCGACGTGCAGCGCGTTGTTCAGCTCGGGCATGGTGTCCCGGCCGAACTCGACGTCGACGACCGGGCCGGTGACCCGGACGACACGGCCGGTGGCGGTGGTCTGCTGCGGCTCTCGTACTGCGGTCATGACCTGTCGCTCCCTGCCGAGGCGAGCGCGTCCGCGCCGCCCACGATCTCGCTGATCTCCTGGGTGATCCCGGCCTGTCGGGCCTGATTGGCCTGGCGGGTGTACGTCTTGATGAGCTCTTCGGCATTGTCCGTCGCCGACTTCATCGCCCGCCGCCGCGACGCCGACTCCGACGCCGCCGACTCCAGCAGGGCGGCGTAGATCCGGGCGTTCACGTACTTCGGCAGCAGCGCGCCGAGCAGCTCGGCCGGCTCCGGCTCGAACTCGTACGCGGGGAGGTAGCCCTCGGGGGCCTCCTCCTCGCTCTCCTCGACCACCAGCGGCGCGATGCGCGTCGCCGTCGGGCTCTGGGTGAGCATCGAGCGGAACTGGGTGTAGACGATGTGGATCTCGTCGACCCCGAGCACGCCGTCCTCGCCGGCGCCCTCGGCCGTGTCGTCCGCGCCGGCCAGGAACGCCTGGACCAGCGCCGCCCCGGCCGTGCGGGCGTCGGTGAAGGAGGGCTGCTCGGAGAAGCCGGTCCACTCCGCCGCGACCGCGCGGTTGCGGAAGCGGTAGTAGGCCGAGGCCTTGCGGCCGATGACGTACCGGACCGGCTCCTTGCCCTCCTCGCGCAGCAGCGCCTCCAGCTCGTTCGCCGTGCGCAGCGCGTTGGAGCTGTACGCCCCGGCCAGCCCGCGGTCGCTGGTGATGACCAGGATCGCGGCCCGGCGCGGGTTCTGCCGCTGGGTGAGCAGCGGGTGGTCGGTGGTCGAGTTCGACGCCAGCGCCGACAGCGCGCGGGTCAGCTCGTTGGTGTAGGGCAGCGACGCCTCCACCCGCTGCTGCGCCTTGGCGATGCGGGAGGTGGCGACGAGCTCCATCGCCTTGGTGATCTGCTTGGTCTGGGTGACCGAGCGGATCCTGCGGCGCAGGACGCGGAGGGTGCCGGCCATCGCGTCAGCCCTGGTTCGCCGGGCGCGGCTGCTTGTAGCGGGTGACCTTCTCCTGGCCGACGTCGCCGGCCTGCATGGCCTCCGCCTCGGCCTCGTTGACCACCAGCGACTTGCCGTCGGAGGTCTGGAACTCCCGCTTGAAGGCGGCGATCGCCTTCTTCAGCGCCTCGATGGTGTCGTCGTCGAGCTTGCGGGTCTGCAGGATCGCGTCGTAGATGCCGCGGTGCTCGCGGCCGACGTAGTCGAGGAACTCGCGCTCGAACTTGCGGATGTCCGCGACCGGGACGTCGTCCAGCTCGCCGGTGGTGCCGGCCCAGATGGACACGACCTCGTGCTCGACCGGGAAGGGGGAGTACTGCGGCTGCTTGAGCAGCTCGACCAGCCGCGCCCCGCGGGCCAGCTGGTCCTGCGACGCCTTGTCCAGGTCGGAGCCGAACGCGGAGAACGCCTCCAGCTCGCGGTACTGGGCGAGGTTGAGCCGCAGCGACCCGGCGACGGTCTTCATCGCCTTGATCTGCGCGCTGCCGCCGACGCGGGACACCGAGACGCCGACGTTGATCGCCGGGCGGACACCGGCATTGAACAGCCCGGCCTCCAGGAAGATCTGGCCGTCGGTGATCGAGATGACGTTGGTCGGGATGTACGCGGAGATGTCGTTGCCGCGGGTCTCGATGATCGGGAACCCGGTCATCGACCCGCCGCCGAGCTCGTCGGACAGCTTCGCGCACCGCTCCAGCAGCCGGGAGTGCAGGTAGAACACGTCGCCCGGGTACGCCTCGCGGCCCGGCGGGCGGCGCAGCAGCAGCGACACCGCGCGGTACGCCTCGGCCTGCTTGGACAGGTCGTCGAAGACGATCAGCACGTGCTTGCCGCCGTACATCCAGTGCTGGCCGATGGCCGAGCCGGTGTAGGGCGCGAGGTACTTGAAGCCGGCCGAGTCGGACGCCGGGGACGCGACGATCGTCGTGTACTCCAGGGCGCCGGCCTCCTCCAGCGTCGCGCGGATCGCGGCGATGGTGGAGCCCTTCTGGCCGATGGCGACGTAGATGCAGCGGACCTGCTGCTTCGGGTCGCCGGTCGCCCAGTTCTCCTTCTGGTTGATGATCGTGTCGATCGCGATCGTCGTCCGGCCGGTCTGCCGGTCGCCGATGATCAGCTGGCGCTGACCGCGGCCGATGGCCGTCATCGCGTCGATCGCCTTGATACCGGTCTGCAGCGGCTCCGTAACCGGCTGCCGCTGCACCACCGTGGGGGCCTGCAGCTCCAGCGGCCGCTGGCCCTCGGAGGCGATCTCGCCCAGGCCGTCGATCGGCACGCCCAGCGGGTTCACCACCCGGCCGAGGAACGCGTCGCCGACCGGGACCGACAGGATCTCGCCGGTGCGCTGCACCGGCTGGCCCTCGTCGATGCCCTGCTGGTCGCCCAGGATGACGACGCCGATCTCGCGCACGTCGAGGTTGAGCGCCAGGCCGAGCGTGCCGTCCTCGAAGCGGAGCAGCTCGTTGGTCATCGCCGAGGGAAGGCCCTCGACGCGGGCGATGCCGTCACCGGTCTCCGAGACCGTGCCGACCTCCTCGCGGGAGACCTCGGGCGAGAAGGAGGAGACATAGTCGTCCAGCGCGCTGCGGATCTCATCCGCGGAGATCGTCAACTCAGCCATTGCTGCACCTCTGCATTCGCGTTCGTCCGTACCCAGTGTCGCCTGCTCGCCCGCCCCGGCGCACGGTCGCGCCCATCACGTCCTACCCGGCCAGTCGCTGCCGGACGGTCGACAGCCGGGACAGCACGCTGCCGTCGATCACCTCGTCGTTGACCCGGACCACCAGGCCGCCGAGCAGCTGCGGGTCGACCGCGACCTGCAGCGAGACCGTCCGCCCGTAGATCCGGGCGAGGGTGGCGGCGAGCCGGGTCTCCTGCTGCGCGGTGAGCGGCCCGGGGGCCGTCACGTACGCCACGTACCGCTGGCGGCGGGCCGCGGCCAGCTCGACCAGCTCGCTCAGCGCCCGGTCCAGCGACCGCCCGCGCAGGGCGGACACGGTCTGGTCCAGCAGCCGCCGGGTGGTCGGGTCGACCTTGCCGCCGACCAGCCGGTCGAGCAGGCCGGCCCGGCCCTGGGCCGGGGTGGCCCGGTTCTCCAGCGCCTGGCGCAGCCCGGGCTGCGCCTCCAGGATCCGGCTGAACCGGAACAGCTCGTCCTCGACGTCGTCGAGGGTCCCGCTGCGCTCGGCCACGCCGAGGGCGGCCCGCCGGCTCAGCGTCTCCACCGCGTCGGTCAGGTCGCGCGGCGCCGACCAGCGCGCCCGGACCAGCGGCCGGAGCAGGTCGAGCGTGCGCGCGTCCAGCCGGCCGCCGAGCACCCGCTCGAACAGGGCGCTGCGGCGGTCCGGCTCGGCCGAGGGGTCGGCGAGCGAGCGACGCAGCGGGCCCTGCCGGTCGAGCAGGTCGGTGACCGCGGCGAGCTGGTCGGCCAGCCCGCCGAGGTCGGTCGCCGTCGAGCGGTCGATCAGGCTGTCCAGCGCGCCGGTCGCGGCGGCCAGCGAGTCGCGGCTGGCCGCGCCGGAGGCCACCATCACGGCCGCCGGCGGGGCGTACGCCCGTCGCCGTCCTCCGGGTCGACGCGGGTCGCGCCGGCCGGACGGTCGGTCGTGGTGCTCGCCTCGGCGGCCACGTCCGGGGACGCGGCGGCCGACGGGCCGGCACCGACGCCGGCCGGGACCGACTGCGCCATCCCGTCCAGGTCGTCCAGGAAGCGGTCGACCGTGCGCTGCCGGGCCGGGTCGGCGGCGAGCGACTCGCCCACCACCCGCTCGGCCAGCTGGGTCGCCAGCGTGCCGATCTCGCCGCGGAGCTCGCGGACGACCTGCTGCCGCTGGACGGTCAGCTGGTCCTCGCCGCGCTGGACGATCCGGGCCGACTCCTCCTGCGCGGTAGTCCGCATCTCCTCGATGATCCGCTGCCCCTCGGCCCGGGCGTTGTCGCGGATCTGGGCGGCCTCGGTGCGGGCCTCGGCCAGCTGCTGCCGGTAGTCGATCAGCAGCTGCTTGGCCTCTTCCTGGGCCTCCTCCGCGCGCTTGATGCCGCCCTCGATCGCGTCCCGGCGCGCCTCGAAGGTCGCCTCCATCCGCGGCCAGACGTACTTCATGAGCACGTAGGCCAGGATGGCGAACGCGATCAGCCCGATGATGATCTCACCGAGCGGGGGGATGACCGGGCTCGGCTCCTCCCCCGTGGTGGACTCGACAGCCAGTTGGAGCAGCATTGGTCGTCTCCAGCGCCTTGGATCAGTTCAGGATGAACGGGACGACGAAGCCGATCAGGGCCAGCGCCTCGGACAGCGCGAACCCGAGGAACAGGTAGGTCCGGGTCAGGCCGGCCGACTCGGGCTGACGAGCGGTCGCCTGGATGTAGGCGGCGAACACGATGCCGACACCGATGCCGGGGCCGATGGCCGAGAGGCCGTAACCCAGGGTCTCGATGCTGCCGTTGATCTCAGCGAGGACGGACACGGGATGATCTCCTCCTTGCAGTCGCGTGACTCCTCACGCGAACCGAACGGGTCTGAGGGCCGGGTGGCCTCAGTGCGCCTCTTCGAGGGCACCGGCCAGGTAGGTCGCGGTGAGCACGGTGAACACGTACGCCTGCAGGATCTGCACCAGGAGCTCGAAGAACGTCATGATGATCGCCATGACGAACGACACCGGCGCGAAGATGATCGAGAAGTTGCCCACCTGCAGCAGGTAGACCGTGCCCAGGGCGAAGATCACCAGGAGCAGGTGGCCGGCGAACATGTTGGCGAACAGCCGGATGGCCAGCGTCAGCGGCCGGAAGATCAGCGTGGACGCGATCTCGATCGGCGTGATCAGCACGTACATCGCCTTGGGCACGCCGGGCGGGAACGCGATGCCCTTGAAGTAGGGACCGACGCCCTGCGAGCGGATGCCGACCCAGTTGAAGAGCAGGTAGGTCACACCGGCGAGCACCGCGGGCAGCGCGATCTTCGCGTTCGGCGAGATCTGCGCGAACGGGATGATGCCCATCACGTTGTTCGCCACGATGAAGAAGAAGACGGCGGCGAGGTAGGGCGCGAACCGCAGCCCCTCCCGGCCGATGACCTCGCGGGCGATGCCGTCCCGGACGAACGAGTACGCCGCCTCGCCCATCCACTGCAGCTTCCGCGGGACCAACTGCGGTCGGCGCACGGAGAGCACGAAGAAGGCCAGGATCGCCGCGGTCGCCAGCCAGGAGATGACCGTGATCCGGGTGATCTCGAAGTCGACGCCCAGCAGGCTGAACTCGGTCAGCGGCTTGGGGAAGAACTCATTGACGGTCGGCGAGCAGAAGCCGGGGTCGTCCGGGGGGCAATTGGCCGCGAGGATGGTCGCGCTCACCCGGTCTCCTTCCTCACTTGCCGAAACGGACTGTCACGTAGTAGATGGCCGCCGCCGCGCCGACGATCACACCGATCGCCTTCACGAAGGTCGTGTCCAGCCAGAGGTCGACCAGCCAGCCGACTCCACCCCACACGCAGATTCCCGCGAGCAGTGTGCCGAGGACCGCCCAGCCCTGACTGGCTCCGGGTGGGTCCGGAGGCTGGCGTCCCTCGGTCATGGCAGTCGTACGTTAACAGCCGGTCTGGATCACCCGGACGCCGGCCCCCACCAACAACAGGCAAAGGATCGGGGACCCGTCGCAGGTCAGCGGGCAGGTGGGTCGACGTAGTAGATCCGGGTCCGCCAGACCCGCCGGATGTGCACGGCGGTCCAGGCCAGCGTGCCCACGAGCACCGACAGCCCGAGTGCCTGCGGGTCCAGCCAGGGCCGGTCGCGGACCGACACCATCAGCACGCCGAGCAGCACCACCTTGACCAGGTACGTCCCCAGCGCCGCGGGCAGCGTCAGTTCCTCGCCGATGCGGCCGGCGGCCGCCACGGCCAGCGCGCCGACGCAGAAGAACACCGCCACGATCGCCAGCCCGACGGCCACCCAGGCCGCGGCCGTCGCGTCCCGGGCCAGCCAGGCCAGCGGGACGCCGACCGCGGCCAGCACGGCCGTGGTGACCAGCCCGGACCGCAGGTGGCCGAGGTCCCAGGGGACCGTCGACATGGGCACGCTCACGGTGTCGCCCTTCTGTTCGCCTCGTCGGTCGCTCCGGTCCTCGGGCGCCGGGGCGCCCTGCGATCCTCACTCCCTCGTCGGCTCACGGGAGCCTCCTCGCCGCGCGCAGCCGCGGCACGCTGGACAGCACGATGGCCACCGCGGCCAGCCCGGCCACCACGGACAGCACCCGCAGCGGGTCGCCGACGATGGACATCGCCACTCCCCCGAAGGCCAGCAGCGCCGACCAGAAGTAGATGAGCAGGACCGCCCGGCGGTGCGAGTGGCCGATCTCCAGCAGCCGGTGGTGCAGGTGCAGCTTGTCCGGCGCGAACGGCGACCGGCCGGCGCTGACCCGCCGGATCACCGCCATCACCAGGTCGACCAGCGGCACGGCCAGCACCACCAGCGGCAGCAGGAAGGGCAGGTACATCGGGAAGGCCGCGGCCGCCGAGGCGCTGAAGGTCTGGGTGTCCGCGCCGGTGGAGGCGGTGATCGCCGACGCGGCCAGGGTGAGCCCGATCAGCATCGAGCCGGAGTCGCCCATGAAGATCCGGGCCGGCGAGAAGTTGTGCGGCAGGAAGCCCAGGCAGGCGCCGGCCAGCACCGCGGTGAACAACGACGGCGCGAACGCCACGTCGCCGTACCCCTCCCGGGAGAGGTGGTAGGAGTAGGCGAAGAAGGCCAGCGCGGAGATGGCCGACACCCCGGCGGCCAGCCCGTCCAGGCCGTCGATGAAGTTGATCGCGTTGATCGTGAGCAGGCAGAGCACCACGGTCAGGCCGACGGAGTCGTTGCGGCCGAAGGACAGCGTCCCCACCCCGCCGAACGGGACGTACAGCGTCAGCAGCTGCACGCCCAGCAGCACCAGCACCCCGGCCGCGAACACCTGGCCGGCCAGCTTGGTCAGCGAGTCCAGCTCCCAGCGGTCGTCCAGGATGCCCAGCAGGCAGATGATGCCGCCGGCCACCAGCAGGGCCGTGGTCTCCGAACCGGTGTCGTACGCCCGGCGCAGGGTCGGCATCAGCTGCGCCACCAGCAGCGCGACCGCCATCCCGGCGAACATCGCCACCCCGCCGAGGCGCGGCGTCGGGATCGCGTGCACGTCCCGGTCCCGCGGCCTGGCGACCGCGCCCCACCGCCGAGCCGCCACCCGCACCACCGGGGTGAGCAGGAAGGTCACCGCGGCGGCGATGCAGCAGACGAGCGCGTACTCCCGCACCCGGGAAGCCTAGCGGGGCGATCTAGCCGCGGGCGTACGCCGGGTGCGCCTCGACCAGCGCCGCGACGCCGGCGGCCACCTCGGCGACCGCCCCCGGCTCGCGGACCGCGCGGCCGATCAGCCCGGCGACCTGCTTCAGGTCGCTCTCCACGAAGCCCTGCGTGGTCACCGCGGGGGTGCCCACCCGGATCCCGGAGGCCACCATCGGCGGCTGCGGGTCGTAGGGGATCGCGTTCTTGTTCAGGGTGATCCGGGCGGCGTCGCACCGGCGCTCGGCGTCGGTGCCGGTGACCCCGGTCTCCCGCAGGTCGATCAGCGCGAGGTGGGTGTCGGTGCCGCCGGAGACCGGGCGCATCCCCTCGGCGGCCAGGCCCTCGGCCAGCGCCCGGGCGTTGGCGATGACCTGCCGCGCGTACGCCTGGTAGTCCGGCCGCGCGGCCTCCCGCAGCGCGACCGCCTTGGCCGCCACCGAGTGCATGAGCGGGCCGCCCTGGGTGAACGGGAACACGGCCTTGTCGATCGCCTTGGCCAGGTCCTCGCGGCACAGGATCATGCCGCCGCGGGGGCCGCGCAGCACCTTGTGGGTGGTGAAGCAGACGACGTCCGCGTGCGGCACCGGGGACGGGATCGCCTGGCCGGCGACCAGCCCGATGAAGTGCGCCGCGTCCACCATCAGCTTCGCGCCGACCTCGTCGGCGATCTCCCGGAACACCGCGAAGTCGATCAGCCTCGGGTACGCCGTGGCGCCGGCGATGATCATCTTCGGCCGGTGCTCCCGGGCCAGGTCGCGGACCTGGTCGTAGTCGATCAGCTCGGTGTCCTCGCGCACGCCGTAGGCGACGTTGTGGAACCACTTGCCGGAGAAGCTCACCTTGGAGCCGTGGGTCAGGTGCCCGCCGTGCGGCAGCGACATGGCCAGCACGGTGTCGCCGGGCTGGCAGATCGCCGCGTACGCCGCCAGGTTGGCGCTGGCGCCGGAGTGCGGCTGCAGGTTGGCGTGCTCGGCGCCGAAGAGCTCCTTGGCCCGGGCGATGCCGATCTCCTCGGCCTGGTCGACGACCTGGCAGCCGCCGTAGTAGCGGCGGCCGGGGTAGCCCTCGGCGTACTTGTTGGACAGGGTCGAGCCGAGCGCGGCGAGCACCGCGGGCGAGGTGAAGTTCTCGCTGGCGATGAGCTGGAGGCCGGAACGCAGCCGGTCCAGCTCACCGAGGACGACACCGGCGATCTCCGGGTCCTCCGACTGGAGGGCGTCGAAGTCGGGGCCCCAGAAGGGCGTGCTGGTCATCGGACCGCTCCTCGCGCTGCTCGGTGCCGGCTCCACTGCAGGGCCCAGGCGACGCCGGGAACCCTATCCCGGTAGCCGCGCCGGGCGGGCGCCGGTCCGGCCACCCCGTCGAGCAGGAAGTCCACCCAGGCCGCGGTCTGGGCGACCATGTCCCGCTGCGCGGGGTCGTTGTCGGTCGGGTCGTCCAGGTCGTACGCGTCGGTGACGTACGGCGTGCCGGGGCGGTGCCGCTGCTCGCGCAGGGTGCTCGCCCGGCTGACCAGCGCGCGCAGCCGGGCGCCGGCGTCGGCCTCGGGCAGGTCGTCGCCGGAGATGCCCTCGGCCAGGCGGGCCAGCTCACCCAGGGTGAACGTGCGGTGCCGGGAGGCCAGCTCCAGCCGCCACACCGCCCGCACGTGCTCGGCGGTGGAGCCGATCACCAGGTCCGCGTCCCGGATGGCGGTCCGGGTCAGCCGGATGGAGCGCGCGCCGGCGACCGCCGCCGGGTCGACGCCGGCCCGGCGCAGCGCACCGGCCGTGCCCGGCTCGATCGGCCGGTCCGCGGTGGCCCAGGTGCCGGCGCTGGTCACCACGACCTGCGCGTCGGCGGCGGGCCCGAGTCTGGCCCGCAGCCCGGCGGTCAGCAGCAGGGCCGCGGCCGGTGAGCGGCAGACGTTCGCGGTGCAGACGCACAGGACGTGCGCGGGGTCGCCCATCGGCCCAGGTTACGTCGGCGCTCAGCCGGCTGCGACCAGCTCCGGGACCACCTCGCGCAGCTGCTCCAGGGTGACCGACCCGGCCCGCAGCAGCCGCGGCACCTCCTCGCTGACGTCCACGATGGTCGAGGGCTGCGGCTCGCACACCCCGCCGTCGAGGTAGACCGACACCGGGTAGCCGAGCTGCTCCTGCGCGTCGGCGGCGGTCATCGGCACCGGCTGACCGGCCCGGTTGGCCGCCGAGACCGCCAGCGGGCCGGTGCGGGCCAGCAGCTCCAGCGCCACCGGGTGCAACGGCATCCGGACCGCGACCGTCCCCCGGCTGTCGCCGAGGTCCCAGGCCAGGGAGGGGGCGTGCTCGACCACCAGGGTCAGCCCGCCCGGCCAGAACGCCTCCACCAGCTCCCGCACCGCCGGCCGGACGTAGAGCATCAGGCCGTCCAGGCCGGTCCAGGAGCCGACCAGCACCGGCACCGGCAGGTCCCGGCCGCGCCCCTTGGCGGCGAGCAGGCCGTCCACCCCGTCCGGCTGGAAGGCGTCGGCGGCCAGCCCGTACGACGCGTCGACCGGCAGCACGACCAGCTCGCCGCGGCTGATCGAGTCGACCGCCGCGGCCAGGCCCTCGGCCCGCTCGGCCGGGTCGGCGCAGTCGTAGAACAGGCTCATCAGAACGACTCGATGCTCAGCGAGGTGGTGGCCAGCGCCGGCGGGGCCTGGCCGTTGGCCAGGTAGTCCCAGGTCGCCAGGCCGATCATCGCGCCGTTGTCGGTCGACCAGCGCAGCGGCGGCAGGCTCAGCCGCACCCCGGCCGACGCGCACAGCTCGCCGGCCGCCTCCCGCAGCTGCGGGCTGGCCGCCACCCCGCCCACGATGACCAGGCACTCGCTGCGGTCCGCGGCCAGCGCGCGGCGGCACTTGGCCACCAGCACCTCCAGGCAGGCGGCGACGAAGCTGGCCGCCACGTCCGCCGGCGGGGCGTCGGGCTCGGCGGCCAGGAACCGCTCGACCGCCGACTTCAGCCCGGAGAAGGAGAAGTCCAGCCCGTCGCGCAGCATCGGCCGCGGGAACGGGAACACCGGGCTGCCGGTCGCGGCCAGCCGGTCGACCGCCGGGCCGCCGGGATAGCCGAGGCCGAGCATCCGGGCGACCTTGTCGTACGCCTCCCCCACCGAGTCGTCCACGGTGGAGCCGAGCAGGGTGATCGTGCCCGGGTCGGTCATCCGGGCCAGGAACGTGTGCCCGCCGGAGACCAGCAGGATCGTCGCCGGGTAGTCGACCCGGCGCTCCTCCAGGTCGGCGCTGCGCAGGTGGCCGCGCAGGTGGTTGATCCCCAGCACCGGCACGTCCCAGCCCTGGCCGAGGCCGACCGCGGTGCTCACGCCGACCATCAGCGAGCCGATCAGGCCGGGGCCGCGGGTGACCCCGATCGCCCGCAGCCCGCGCGGGTCCACCCCGGAGTCGTCGAGCACCATCCGCACGGTCGGCAGGATCTTGTCGATGTGGGCCCGGCTGGCCATCTCCGGGTAGACGCCGCCGTAGCGGGTGTGCAGCGCGGCCTGCGACGCGGTGGACGCGGCGACCACCGTGCCGTCCCGTTCGACGAGCGCGACCGAGGTGTCGTCGCAGGACGTCTCGATCCCCAGGATCAGGTCGGTCATGGCTGTGTCCCTTCCAGGACCTCCGCGATCCGCTCCGCCGGCACGGCGCCGACCCGCTCGACCACCGGGGCCGGCAGGTTGCAGTTCACCAGCGTGGACGGCACCGTCTGCCGGGGCCCGCCGTCCAGGGCCAGGTCCGGCTGCCCGGCCAGCTGGGCCAGCACCTCGCCCATCGTCTCCGGCGTGTCGTGGCCGGACAGGTTCGCGCTGGTCACCAGCAGCGGCCCGGCGGCGCGCAGCACGTCGAGCAGGAACGCGTCGTCCGGCACCCGCACCGCGATCTCGTCCCGGCCGGCCAGCCAGGCCGGGGCCGGGCCGGTCAGCCCGAGGGCCAGGGTCAGCGGCCCCGGCGAGAACGCGGCCAGCAGCTTCTCCGCGCTCGCCGGCACCTGCGCCCCCAGCCCGCGGGCCTGGTCGGCGTCGGCCACCATGATCGGCAGGTTCCGCGACAGCGGCCGGCGCTTCATGGCGAACAGCCGGCCCAGCGGCCCGTCGCCCGCCTCGGGGTGGACGGCGAGGCCGTACACGGTGTCGGTGGGCAGCAGCACCACCCCGCCGTCCCGCAGCACCGCCACCACCTTCTCGACGTCACCCCCGTGGACGGCAGCCCCGCCTTCGCCGGCCTCGCCGCGCCCGGCGAACAGCGGCGAGGTCTCGGTCAGCGGGGCGGCGGCGCGTTCCCGGGTGGGGTCGAGCGGGGTGCGGTCGGCGGTGAGGCGCAGCAGGGTGGCCGGGTCTGGGCCGGCGATGCCGGTGTCCTCGACCAGCACGCCGGGCAGCAGCCGGGCGACCTCGGCCCGGAAGTCCCCGGCCACCGCGACCGCGCCGGTCCGCACCCGGGCCGCCAGCGCGGCCAGCGGGCCGTGCAGGTAGTCCGGGCCGAGCCGGCCGTACGCGGCGCCGCCGCCGGCGTTGCGCAGGCACAGCACCGGCTGCCCGGCCCGCGCGGCCATCAGCTCCAGTGAGTCGGCGGTCACCACGCCGATGCCGAGGGCGAAGGCCAGGCCGTTGGCGTACGCGACCCCGGTGCGCACCGCGGTGAGGTTGCCCGGTCCGACGTCGACGGCGACCCGCAGCAGGTCGGCGAACGCGTACCCCGCGTCGGCCAGCAGGCCGGTGACCAGGCCGGGCAGGTCCCGGTCGCGGGGCGCGACGCCGGCGAGCTCCCGGGTGGCCAACACCCGCTCGCCGTCCCCGAGCGCGACCGCGAAGGTCGACGTGGACGTCTCGACGGCCAGGGTCAGCATCCGGTCAGCACCTTCTCCGGGACCCCGGCCCAGCGGGCGCCCCGCCCGGCCAGGACGATCGTCCGGCGCTCCCGGTCGTCCGGGTCGAGCTCCAGCGTGACCGCCAGGTGCTCGGGCAGCTCGTCGGCGACCAGCCCGCCCCACTCGACCAGGGTCACCGACTCGGCGAAGTGCTCGTCCAGGCCCAGGTCGCGGAACTCCGTCACCGAGGTCAGCCGGTAGGTGTCGATGTGCAGCACCGGGACCCGGCCGCCGGCGTAGAACTGGGCGAGCATGAAGGTCGGGCTGGTCACCTGGTCCGGCGAGCCGAGCGCCGCGGCGACGGCCTGGACGAACGTCGTCTTGCCCGCGGCCAGCTCGCCGTGCAGGAGCACCACGTCGCCGGCCCGCAGGTGTCCGGCGAGGGCGGCGGCCACCTCACCCGTACGGCGTGGGGAGTCGACCACCACGCGGAAGCTGTCTGTCGTCATGATCCCCGGTTCCTCGTTCGGGCCCGAGCGTACCGACTGCACTTTGGTGCAGATCGCGCGCCCGGGCCAACCGAACGGCCCTCTCGAGCGTCCCATGGGGAGACGCGGTTCCTGGGTTGGGGAGAGTCATGAGCGGGTCCGTACGGGTCGGAGTTCTGGGGTCACTGTCAGTGCAGATCGGGGCGGGCGGCCGGGAGGCGCCGGGCGCCGAGGTGGTGCGCGGGCTGCTCGGCGTGCTGCTGCTGGCCGGCCGCGAGCCGATGTCGGTCGAGCGGCTGATCTCGATCGTCTGGGACGACCGGGCGGGGCACACCCGGCCGGCGTCGGTGCACGTCGCGGTGACCCGGCTGCGCGGCTGGCTGGAGGAGGCCGGGTTGCCGGCCGAGGTGCGCCGCGAGGGCGGCGGCTACCGGCTCGTCCACGACCTCGACCTCGACCTGGACCGGCTGGCCGAGCCGGGTGCGCCCGAGGAGCCGGCGGCCGAGCGCTGCGTGCGGCTGGCGGCGGCGTTGAGCCGGTTCCGCGGGCCGGTGCTGGCGGACGTCATCCGGCTCGGCCGGTCCGACCCGCTGGTGCTCGGCGCGGAGCGGCTGGTGCTGCGGCGGTGCCTGGAGCTGGCCGACGTGGCCGAGGCGACCGGGCGGCCGGACCTGGGCATCGGCCCGCTGGAGACGTACGCGTCCTGCGACCCGTACGAGGAGATGGTGCAGGCCCGGCTGGTCGAGCTGCTCACGGCGGCGGGCCGGCCGGCCGCGGCCCGCACGCGGTACGAGCAGGCCCGCGCGCTGCTGGCGGCCGAGCTCGGCGTCGGCCCGTGCCCCCGGCTGCGCCGCGCCGGT
>CADCTP010000247.1 GCA_902805565.1 uncultured Mycobacteriales bacterium | reverse complement strand
CCCGTCCCGGCGGGCGGCCAGCGCGCCGGCGCCGCCGAACGCCGCCGCCGCCACCGGGTGCGGCAGCGCCTTCACCGCGGCCCAGCCGGCGGCGAACCCGGCGTCGACCAGCCGCTCCCGGGTGTTCATCCCCGTGCGACCCCGCCGGCCTGGCGGTGCACCTCGACCAGGCGCTGCACGGCGGTCACCGCGGACAGCGCCACCAGCAGCCAGAGCGCGACGGCCAGCACGTACGGCACGCCGATCCCGGACAGGCCGGTGCCGATCAGCGTGATCGACAGCCGCTGCGGCCGCTCCACCAGGCCGACGTCGCAGCTGAGGCCGGCCCCCTCGGCCCGGGCCTTGATGTAGGACACCATCACCCCGAGCACCAGGCACAGCAGCGCGGCCAGCTGCAGCGACCGGTCGTCGCCCGCCCCGGCGAACCACCACGCCAGCGCACCGAAGACGGCCGCGTCCACCAGCCGGTCCAGGCTGGAGTCCAGCACCGCGCCGAACACCGACGAGCCGCCGCGGGCCCGGGCCACCGCGCCGTCGACCATGTCGAGCATCACGAAGCCCCAGATCACCAGCGTGCCGGCGAACAGGATGCCCTGGCCGAACAGGACCAGGGCGCCGGCCATCGACCCGAGGGTGCCGACGACGGTCACCGTGTTGGCGGTGACGCCCAGCCGGACGAGCACGCGGACCAGCGGGGCGGCCAGCCGCCCCCAGACGGCGCGGGAGAGGAGACCGCGGGAGAAAAGACCGGTCATGGTGGACCCAACCTTAGTGGCCCGCCGCGGCGGGCCCGGACGCCGCCACCTGGGTGCCCCGGCCGGGAAGTGACCGAGGAGGCTTGTCGCGCACGCGTACAGGGTGTCGAATCCCTGCACGGAACCTGCGCGCGACTGGAGGCGGTCGATGGCGTCGAGAGGGTCCATCCGGGCGGCGGAGCCCGGGCCGGTGGCGGTCGACCGCCCGGAGTTGATCCGCAACGTCGCGTTGGTGGGTCACTCCGGCGCCGGGAAGACCACGCTGGCCGAGGCGCTGCTGCACGCGAGCGGCACCATCCCGCGGGCCGGCTCGGTCGCCGACGGGACCACGGTGTGCGACGCCGACCCGGCCGAGGTGCGCCAGCAGCGGTCGGTGTCGCTGGCCGTCGCCCCGCTGGAGCACCGCGGCATCAAGGTGAACCTGCTCGACACCCCCGGGTACGCGGACTTCGTCGGCGAGCTGCGGGCCGGGCTGCGGGCCGCGGACGCGGCGCTGTTCGTGGTCTCCGCCGTGGACGGGGTGGACGCGACCACCGTCTCGCTGTGGGAGGAGTGCGCCGCGGTCGGGATGCCGCGGGCGGTGGTGGTGACCCGGATCGACCACCCGCGGGCGGACTTCGACGAGTCGGTGGCGGTGTGCCGGCGGGTGTTCGGCGACAACGTGCTGCCGCTCTACCTGCCGATGCACGCCGACGACGGCTCGGTCGGCGGGCTGATCGGGCTGCTGTCCCGGACGGTGCAGGACCACTCCGGCGGGTCGATGGTCGAGCGGCCGGCCGACCCGGAGCACCTCGCGCTGATCGAGACGCCGCGCAACGAGCTGATCGAGGGCATCATCGCCGAGTCCGAGGACGAGTCGCTGATGGACCGCTACCTCGACGGCGAGGACATCCCGCTGGACACCCTGGTCGAGGACCTGGAGACCGCCGTGGCGCGCGGGTCGTTCCACCCCGTGCTGGCCGCCTGCGGCCCCTCCGGGCTCGGCACGCAGGCGGTGCTCGAGGTGCTGACCAGCGCGTTCCCGGCCCCGCCGGAGCACGAGCCGCCCCCGGTGACCGGCGTCGACGGCTCCCCGCACGAGCCGCTGACCTGCGACCCGGACGGGCCGCTGGTCGCCGAGGTGGTGAAGACCACCGTCGACCCGTACGTGGGGCGGGTGTCGCTGCTGCGGGTGTTCTCCGGGACGCTGCACGGCGACGTGCCGCTGCACGTGTCCGGGCACGGGGCGCCCGCCCGGGAGGACCACGACGTCGACGAGCGGGCCGGGCACCTGTTCTCCCCGCTCGGCGCGACGCTGCGGCCGGTCGACCACGCGGTGGCCGGCGACGTCGTCGCGGTGACCAAGCTGACCAGCGCGGAGACCGGGGACACGGTGTCGGCGAAGGACGAGCCGCTGCTGGTCGCGCCGTGGGACATGCCGGAGCCGCAGCTGCCGATCGCCGTCCGGGCCCGGACCCGTTCGGACGAGGACGCGCTGGCCAAGGGGCTGGCCCGGCTGATCGCCGGGGACCCGACGCTGCGGCTGGAGCGCAACGCCGAGACCCACCAGCTGGTCCTGTGGTGCATGGGCGAGGCGCACGCCGACGTGCTGCTGGACCGGCTGCGGGAGCAGGGCGTCGACCTGGAGACCGTGCCGGTCGTGGTGCCGCTGCGGGAGACCTTCGCCGGCCGCGCGGCCGCCAAGGGCCGGCACGTCAAGCAGTCCGGCGGGCACGGACAGTACGCCGTCTGCGACATCGAGGTCGAGCCGCTGCCCACCGGCGGCGGGTTCGAGTTCGTCACCAAGGTCGTGGGCGGGGCGGTGCCGACCCAGTTCGTGCCGTCGGTGGAGAAGGGCGTCCGGGCGCAGATGGAGCGGGGGGTGGCCGCCGGCTACCCGCTGGTCGACTGCCGGGTCACCCTGGTCGACGGCAAGGCGCACAGCGTCGACTCCTCCGACGCGGCGTTCCAGACCGCGGGGGCGCTGGCGCTGCGCGAGGCGGCCCGGACGGCACCGATCGCGCTGCTGGAGCCGGTGCAGGCGGTGACGGTGACCGTGCCGGACGCCTACGTCGGCGCGGTGCTCAGCGACCTGTCCGGACGGCGCGGCCGGGTCACCGGCACCGAGTCCGTCGGCAACGAGCGGTCCCGGGTCAGCGCCGAGGTCCCGGAGCTGGAGCTGCTGCGGTACGCGGTGGACCTGCGCGCGCTCACCGCCGGGACCGGCCGGTTCACCCGCCGCTACCTGCGGCACGACCCGATGCCCGAGCACGAGGCCCGCGAGGCCCTGGACGCCGCCCGCTCCTGACGCCGCTCCCCGGCCGGTGCCCGGCGGTTGGCCTGCCCGTCGGCCGGGGCGGTCCGGGCACACGGCGACGGCCCGGGGCCGGCTGCCTCGGTCGGGGCCGGCGGACCCGGCGCCCGTCCGCCGGCCCGGTCGGGTGACCGGGCCGGCGGGCGGGGGCTACGGGGCGGTGAAGTACCCGGAGACGTCGAGGATGGCGTGCACCTCGCCGGCCGCGTTGCGGACCGCGACCGTCCCGCCGGTCCCCGGCCGGACCTGCACGGCGTTCGGCACGACCCGTCCCGGCGTCAGGTTCAGCGTGGAGGTGCCCGGCCACGTCGTCCCGCCCGGGTACACCGACAGGTACGTGTCGGCCGTGGCCGACGTCGCGGTCAGGTTGCCGGCGACCGCGATGGCCCGGGCCGGGATCGTGCCCACCCCCGCGACCGGTGCCGCGTACGCCTGGCCCGGCCCGAGCCGGCCGCGGCGCAGGCCGGTGCCGGTGCGGGTGTCGAGGTAGCGCGTCGGCTGCTGCAGCGGCACGTACCGCCCGCCGCCGGTCGGCACGTACCACCCGGCGAGGTCGACGACGACGTGCGTGGTGCCGAGGTTGTTGCGGACGCGCACCTTGCCGTCCGCGCCGATGCCGGTCACCGCGAAGCCGGCCCGGGTCGCGCCCCGGGTCAGGTTGACCGTCGAGGTGCCGCCCCAGGTGGTCGGGTAGACGGCGAGGTACGTCCGGGGCGCGGTGCCGCCCGTGCCGGTGATCGACAGCACCGCCGCGGTGGCCGTGGCCGGCACGCCGGCCACCCCGCGCACCGGCACGGCGTACTCCTCGCCCGCGCTCAGCGGCGCCCGGTGCCCGCCGAGGGTGGTGCGGGTGTCCAGGATCCGGGCCGGTGTCGCCCGCGGCAGGAAGGTGGCCCCGCCGGTGGGGCGGTAGTAGCCGACCACGTCGACGATGACGTTGACCGAGCCGGCGTCGTTGCGGATCACGGTCGACCCGTCGGCCGCGAGGGTGGCCGTGGTGAGGTTCGCCGCGGTCTCCCCCGCCGCCAGGTTGAGCGTCGAGGTCCCGGAGAACGTGCCGGGGAACACCGACAGGTACGTCCCGGTGGTGCCGTTGGTGCCGGTCACCGTGATGACCGCGGCGCCGGCGTCGGCGGGCACCGCCCCCTGCCGGAGGTTCAGCGTGAACTCCTCGCGGGCGGCGAACGGCCGCTGGTGGCCGCCGACCGCGGTCCGGGTGTCGAGCACCCGGGCCGGCTGCGCCAGCGGGGTGAACACCTGCCCGGCCGGCGGCTGCGCCGAGCCCGGGGTGCCCAGGGTCAGGTAGCCGGCACCGAACCGGTTGTCCTTGCCGGGCTCGCCGGCCGGGGCCGCCCGCGACACCAGCAGCCCCTCGAGCTCGGCGGCGCCGAGGGCCGGGTTGGCCCCGAGCAGCAGCGCGGCGGCCCCGGCCACGTGCGGCGCGGCGGCGCTGGTGCCGAGGAAGCCGCTGAGCTCGCACACCCCGCTCGGCTGCGAGGCGCCGTACGTCGTGGTGGAGACGGCGTCGTAGCCGGTGATGTCCGGCTTGACCCGGCCGTCGATGGTCGGGCCGGTGCTGCTGTAGGGCTGCCTCTCCTCGCGGGCGTGGCAGGCCGCGCCGACGGTCAGCACGGACGGCGACGTCGCCGGCTCACCGATGCCGCCGGGGTTGGTGAAGTCGACGGAGTCGACGCCCCCGTGCAGGGTCAGGTCGTAGCGCACCGGGCGGCCGATGTTGTAGTCGACGACGACCGCGTACAGCCGCCGGGCCAGGTCGTCGGCGGAGTTGTCGAGGAAGACGTACTCGGTGGGGGCCGCACCGCCGGCCGTGCCGGCCTGGTCGAACGCCGACACCCCGACGATCGCCGGGTCGTCCGGGCCGGTCGGCACCCGGGGCTCGCTCATGATCAGCAGGTCGAGGTCGGCGGTGGACCGGGGCCAGGCGTCCCAGCGCAGCGACACCAGCACCGTGCTGCGCTCGCGCAGCCGGAAGCCGGAGTACTCCAGGCCGGGGGTGTTGGGGGAGAACTCCACGAAGCCGTCCCGGTCGGCGTCGGCGACCGCACCGGCCCAGTGGCTCTCGCCGGAGTTGCCGGCGGAGACCACCCAGAGCAGGCCGTCGGCCCGGCTGCGCCGGACGGTGTCGGCCGGGCTGCCGGCCACGCCGGACCCGTCACCGCGGCCGGCGCCGGGGAACTCCAGCGACATGTTGACGATGGTCACGCCGACCGACTTGAGGTAGGCGGCGGCCTGGGCGAGACCGATCTCGTCCTGCACGCAGACCAGGTGGAGCTGGGCGGCCGGAGCCATGTCGTGCACGATCTCGGCGACCGCGGTGCCGTGGTCCTCGCCGCCGGCGAGGCCGCCGCAGAAGTCTGCGGCGGGCCGCAGGGACAGGTCGGCCGGCAGGTCACCGGCCGCCCGGGCCGCCTGCAGGCCGGCGAAGCCGGCGTCGATGATGCCGATCCGCGTGCCGGCACCGGCCGCGGCGGCGGCCTGCCACGCCGCGGCGCCGGACCGGGCCACTCCCTCGCTGGTCACCGCGGTGGTGCGG
>CADCTP010000246.1 GCA_902805565.1 uncultured Mycobacteriales bacterium | reverse complement strand
GCGCGCCCACCCCGGCGCTGGCCGGCCGGGCCGCCGGGCACGACGTGGCCGGGGTGTTCCCGGCGGCCGACGTCGCCGACCTGCGGGCCGCCGGCCTGCTCGGGCTGATGGTGCCGGCCCGGCTCGGCGGCCCCGGCGCCGGGTTCGCCGACTACGCCGAGGTCGCGATGGCGCTGGGC
Organism: uncultured Mycobacteriales bacterium; assembly: GCA_902805565.1. Lineage (GTDB taxonomy): Bacteria > Actinomycetota > Actinomycetes > Mycobacteriales > CADCTP01 > CADCTP01. Next base: position 5,432 of record CADCTP010000246.1, on the reverse strand, counting down.
GCCGGGGCCGGGGCGACCGCGCTGGTGTTCAACATGCACGCCTCGGTCACCGGGGCGCTGGCGATGACCCCGGACGACGTGGCCCGGGCACTGGGCGTGCCGGAGTCGTACTTCGGCATGCGGGACGCGGCGCTGCGCCGGGCCGCGGACGGCGCGCTGTTCGCGGTGGCGATGAGCGAGCGCGGCGCCGGCAGCCGGCTGTCCCGGATGACCACGGCGTACGAGCCGGTGGACGGCGGGTTCCGGATCACCGGGTCCAAGACGTTCGTCTCCGGCGCCGGGCACGCCGACCTCTACCTGGTGGCGGCCCGGCGCGGGGACGCCGTCTCGCACTTCCTGGTGCCGGCGGGCGACGGGCTGCGGGTCGAGCGCACCTGGGACTCGATGGGCATGCGCGCCACCGGCAGCGACGACCTGCACCTGGACGTGGTGGTCGGCGAGGACGCGCTGCTCGGCGGGCTGGAGGGGCTGACCCTGCTGCTGGCCCAGGTGATGCCGCAGTGGCTGGTCGCCTCGTACGCGGCCGTCTACGTCGGCGTGGCCCGCTCGGCCGTGGACGCCGCGGTGGCGCACCTGACCGAGCGGGGCCTGCGCGACCTGCCGGCGGTGCGGGCCCGGGTCGGGCGGGCCGACGCCCGGGTGGAGGCGGCCCGGCTGACCGTGCTGGAGGCGGCCCGGCGGGTGGACGCCGCCCCCGGCGAGCCGGAGACCAACCGCTGGGTCTGGCGGGCGAAGCTGACGGCCGGCGAGACCGCGATGGACGTCGCCGCGTCCATGCTGGAGGCGTCCGGGACCTCGGCCTCGCGGCGCGGCTCGCCACTGGAACGGATCTTCCGGGACGCCCGCTGCGGCTCCCTGCAACCGGCCACCTCGGACGTCTGCGCCGACTGGCTCGGCGCGTCCGCGCTCGGCTCCGACCCGGAGGTCGGCCGGTGGTAGCCGCGGCGCGCGTGGTCGGGATGGGGCACGCGTTGCCGGCGGCGTTCAGCCAGCAGGCGGTGTGGGACGGCTTCTTCGCCGAGCACTACAAGGACGTACGGCTGGCCGAGCAGCTGTTCGTCAACTCCGGCGTCCGGACCCGGCACACCGTGGCGAACCCGGTCGACGAGGACCTGTCCCGCTGGGGCACCGGGGCCCGGATGGAGCGCTACCTGGCCGAGGCGCTGCCGCTGGGCAAGGACGCGGTGGCCGGGGCGCTGGCCGACGCCGGGCTGGCCGCCGCCGACGTGGGGCTGTTCGCGGTCGCCTCCTGCACCGGCTACGTCACCCCCGGCGTCGACATCCGGCTGGCCCGCGACCTCGGGATGTCCGACCGGGTGCGGCGGCTGTCCGTCGGGCACATGGGCTGCTACGCGGCGCTGCCCGGGATCGGCACCGTCGCCGACTTCACCGTCGCCCGGGACCGGCCCTCGGTGCTGCTCTGCCTGGAGCTGACCAGCCTGCACATCCAGCCGCCGACCGTCGACGTGGACCAGGTGGTGGCGCACGCCCTGTTCGCCGACGCCGCGGCCGCGGTGGTGCTGGAGCCGGGCGCGGCCGACCGGCCGGGCTACGAGGTGGTGGACGTGGTGGCGCACACCGACGTCAGCACCGCCGAGCACATGACCTGGGACGTCACCGACCTCGGCTTCCGGATGGGGCTCTCGCCGCGGGTGCCGGCGGTGCTGGCCCGGCACGTCCGCGGCGTGGTCGAGGACCTGCTGCACGGGCACGGGCTGACCGTGGCCGACGTGGACGGCTGGGCGGTGCACCCGGGCGGGCGGCGGATCCTGGAGGTGGTCCAGCGCAAGCTGGCGCTGCCCGAGGACGCCCTGGCCGACTCGTACGGGGTGCTCCGCGACCACGGCAACTGCTCGTCGGCGACCGTGCTGCTGGTGCTGGAGCGGATGCGGGCGGCCGGCGCGGTCGACCCGGGCCGGCACCTGGTCGCGCTGGCGTTCGGTCCCGGTCTGACCCTGTACGCGACGCTGCTGCGAGCGGTCTAGCCGCCCGCCGGGCGAACGGAGCAGCGGAAGTTCGGGGTCGGGAGCGGCGTTGCAAGGTTTACCGGTTCGTTGCCGAGAAAGTTGCGCGTATCAGGTGCCGGCGGTGAACCTCCTCAGTACTGTGACCGTGAACACAACTGTAAACCGATTCGTCCGCCCTACCGGAGTTCAGCCCATGTGCCCGCATCAACCAGCGTGTCCCACCCCCGACGACGCCGACCGTGACGCGGCCGCGGTCGTCGCCAGCCACCCCGAGCAGGGCTGGAGCCTGCTCTGCAACGGCGTCGTGCTGTTCGAGGACTGCGGCGAGATCCTGCCCGACGGCCGGTGCATCGGCGCCCGGCGCAGCAACGTGGTCCTGCGCGTCGCCTGACGCTCGCCCGGCTCGACCGCCCGGCACCGCCGCCGGGCCCTTCCGCGGTACCGCCTTCCCCGGACCGGCGCTCCCCCCGGAGCACCGGTCCTCTCGCTGTCCGGGGCCGCCCCCTCAGGCCGCGCCGGCCGGCGCCGGCTCCGCCACCGGCTCCGGGGCCGCCCGGTGCGGGCGGCCCGGCCACCAGAAGCGGTCGCCGAGCAGGAACACCAGCGACGGCACCAGCACGGTGCGGACCAGCAGGGTGTCCAGCAGCACACCGACGCAGACGATCACCCCGATCTGGGTCAGCGTGATCAGCGGCAGCACGCCGAGCACCGCGAAGACCGCGGCCAGCAGGATCCCGGCGCTGGTGATCACCCCGCCGGTGACCCGCAGCGCGGCCAGCATCCCGCCGGCGGTGCCGAGCCGGCCGGCGTCCTCCCGGGCCCGGGTGACCAGGAAGATGTTGTAGTCCACGCCCAGCGCGATCAGGAACAGGAACGACAGCAGCAGCACGCTGCTGTCCAGCGCCGGTACGCCGAGCGGCCCGGTGAAGATCAGCCAGCCGGCCCCGAACGCGGCGCCGAAGGACAGCACCACGGTCAGCACCAGCAGCAACGGCGCGACCAGGCTGCGCAGCAGCAGGACCAGCACGACCGCCACCAGCAGCAGGATCAGCGGCAGGATGACCCGGACGTCCCGGGCGTAGGCGTCCTTGACGTCCAGGGTGGCGGCGACCGGCCCGCCGACGGCCGCGTCGGCCCCGGGCACCCCGGCCACCGCCTCCCGCAGTCCGCGGACCGCCCGGTCGGACTCCGCGGTGCCGGGCTCCGGTGAGAGCACCACCCGCACCTCGGCCACGTCGGCGCCCCGGGCCCCCGGGACGGCCGACACCACCCCCGGCACGGTCGAGGCGGCCCGGACCACCTCGGCTTGCGCGGCCGGGGCGGTGGTGACCACGGTGGGCTGGGTGGAGCCGGCCGGGAACGAGGTGGCCAGCGTCTGCGCGCCCAGGACCGCCTCCGGCTTCACCCGGAACTGCTCGGTCTGCGACAGCCCGGTCCGGGCGGTCAGCCCGGCCGCGGCCAGCGCGAGCAGGGCGGCGGTGGCGCCCAGCCCGACCAGCAGCGGCCGGCGGGCCACCGCCGAGCCCAGCCGGCCCCACAGCCGGCCCTCGCCGCCGGTGCTGCCCACCCGCGGCACCAGCGGCCAGAACAGCCCGCGGCCCAGCAGCACCAGCGCCGCCGGCAGGACCAGCAGCCCGGAGGCCATCGCGGCCAGGATGCCGACCGCGGCGCCGACGGCCAGCGAGCGGTTGAGCTCCACCGTGGCCAGCAGCAGCGTCAGCACGGCCAGCACGACGGTGAAGCCGCTGGCCAGGATGGCCTCGGCGGTCCGGCGCAGGGCGTGCCGCATCGCGTCGTACCGGTCCTCGCGGCCGCGCAGCTCCTCCCGGTAGCGGGCGATCAGCAGCAGCGCGTAGTCGGTGGTCGCGCCGAAGACCAGCACGCTGACGATGCCGGTGGTGGAGCCGTCCGCGGCCAGCCCGAACACCGGCAGGACCAGGTCGACCAGCCGGAGGGTGACCTGCTCGGTCGCCGCCACCACGATCAGCGGCACCAGCCAGAGCACCGGGCTGCGGTAGGTGACCAGCAGCAGCAGCGCGACGACGGCCACCGTGACCAGCAGCAGCCGGTTGTCCGCGCCGTCGAAGACCGCGGTGAGGTCGGCGGTGAAGGCCGGGCCGCCGGTGACCTGGACCCGCACGCCGGCCGGCAGGTCGGCCGCGGCCGCCTCCCGCAGCGCGGCCACCCGGTCGGCGATCCCGGTGTCCTCCCCGGCCGTGCTCAGCGGCACCGCGACGATCGCGACCGTACGGTCCGGGCCGACCTCCGGCGGCGGCACCTGCCCGCCCTCGGCCAGCCGGGCCAGCGCCGGCCCTCGGTCCCGCAGGGTCGCCAGCTCGGCCGCCGACAGCGGCCCGCCGTCGGTCCGGCTGTAGACGACCACCGCCGGCTGCACGTCGGACCCGGGCAGCCCGGCCCGCAACTGCTCCACCCGCACCGACTGGTACGACGACGGCAGCCCGGTGGACGACTCGGGAGCGGCCGGCTCCGGGGTCGGCAGCAGGAACACCCCGACGACCGAGAGCACGGCCAGGGCGAGCACGATCCAGGCCGACCGGCGGCTCGCGGCGGCGACGGTGACAGCGGGCACGGAAGCTCCCAGCGGGGGTACGGAGGTGGTCGTCACCACCGTGCCGGCCCCGGTGGGCCGCCGGCTCAGCCGATCGTCGTTCGCGGGCTCGTGCTTTGGTCGGGCCCGTCCCGGCCGCCCGGCACGACCAGCCCGTGCTCGTAGGCGAAGACGGCCAGCTGGACCCGGTTGCCCAGGCCGAGGGTGGACAGCAGCGCCGACACGTGGGTCTTCACCGTGGTCTCGCCGACGAACAGCGCGGCGCCGATCTCCCGGTTGGTGCGGCCGGCGGCCACGTGCAGCAGGACGTCCCGCTCCCGCTGCGACAGCCGCCCGTACGCGGCCGGCGGCGGCAGCGGGCTGGCCCGGCGGACGTGCGAGTCCAGCAGCCGGCGGGTCGGCCCGGGCGAGACCACCGCCCCGCCGGCCGCGACGGCGCGGACGGCGGCGTGCAGCTCGGCGCTGGTCGCGGTCTTGAGCAGGAAGCCCTCGGCGCCGGCCCGCAGCGCCCCGAGGACGTACTCGTCGGTCTCGAAGGTGGTGACCACGAGGACCGCGGGCGGCGGGGTGGCCGCGGCGAGCAGCCGGCGGGTGGCCTCGATGCCGTCCATCCGGGGCATCCGGATGTCCATCAGCACCACGTCCGGGCGCAGCCGGAGCGCCTCCCGGACCGCCTCGACGCCGTCCACGGCCTCGCCGACGACCCGCAGGCCGGGGTCGGCCTCGAGCATGGTGCGCAGGCCGGCCCGGACCAGCTCCTGGTCGTCGGCGACCAGCACGTCGACAGTCACCGGCGCTCCCGGACCGGCCGGGCCTGCGCCTCGGCGGGCGCAGCCGCCCGCGCGTCCGCCCCCAACCCCGCCGGCGACTCCGCCGGCGACCGGGAGGTGGCCCGG
>CADCTP010000245.1 GCA_902805565.1 uncultured Mycobacteriales bacterium | reverse complement strand
CGCGCCGCCCGCGACCGCCGTGCCGCCCGGCACCGCCACGCCGGAGCCGCCGCTGGACGGGGCGGCCTGCGAGCCGGGCGACGGCGTCGTGGTGGACGCGACCATGTCCGAGGAGCTCGACTCCGCCGACCGGCACGCCACCACGCTGGCCGGCAGCGGCTCGTTCGGGGCCGGCTGCCGGCCCAACACCGAGCCGGACGCGGGCTGGGGCGGCGAGGGCGTCCCGGCGCCGCCGGACGTCGACCCGGCCGCCGACGACGAGGCCGACCCCTTCGACCGGGAGAACGGCCTCTATCTCGGCTACCAGTTCCCGGACGACCCGGGCTACTGGGAGCAGCCGATCGCGTTCGGCCCGGCCAGTGCGGCCCGGGTGACCCGGTGGTCCGGCCGGTACGGGCTCGCGGTCGTCGCCACCATGGTCAGCTGGGGCGCCGGCGAGACCCCGCGGCAGACCGTCGAGGCCACCGTCCCGGCCGGCCCGGGCTGCCGCTGGCACGACGGCGCGACGGCCCGGGCGATGCCGCGCAAGGTGGCGGCGTACCGGCCGCGGACGGCCAAGATCTACAAGTACGACCACGTGCCGATGCGGATCGGGTCCCGCAAGTTCGCCCGGCAGGACGGCCGCTGGTTCCACTACCTGTGCGGCGCCGCCACCCCGTCCGGGATCAGCGGGCCGCCGGCCGGCAGCCGGCTGTCCGCGGTGCAGGCCGACTACTACCTCACCCCGCACTGGGTCTACGCGGAGAACCTCACCGCCGCCGACCTGGACCGGGTCGCCCCGGTGCTGCGCGCCGTCCGCGGCCGGGTCGACGCCCCCGTGCTGACCAGCCCGGAGAACCGCGCCGTCGTCGGGCTGCGGACCTGGATGTGGGCCGGTGCCCGCCGGTACGAGTTCGCCGGCGCCGGCGTCCGCGCCGAGGTGGTGCCGACCGGCATCCGGGTGGTGGCCCCCGGCGTACCGCTGGAGGCCCACGACCTGCGCCGCGGCGGCTGCCGCACCGGCGGCGTCCCGGACACCGGCGACCCGGACGGCGACACCGACTGCTGGCTGCGCTTCACCCGGGCCAACGGCGCCGACCCGGAGGACGTCCACACCGTCGGCTTCGCGCTGCGCTGGGAGGTCCGGGTGGCCGGCGTCGCCACCCCGCTGACCATCTGGACCACCCGGACCCAGACCTTCCGGGTCGGCGAGGTCCAGGTCCCCAACCGCTGACCCGGCGGCGCGCCGCCCTCAGGCGATGCGCTGCCCGCGGGCGAGCTTGCGGGTCGGGGTGCGCAGCCGGACGATCGTCACCCAGATCGCGCCGGCCGCCAGCAGCAGGTTCACCCCCAGGCCCAGCGGCCACACCGGGCCGCCGGTCACCCCGTCCGGCACGGCGAACTGGGTGCCGTACTCGGTGTCGTGGTAGCGCGGGGCCGCCCGGATGCGGTGCAGCTCGCGGGACATCGAGCCGAGCACGTCGACGCTGAGCGGCTCCTCGATCGTGTCGCCGTTGGGCAGCTCGATGGTCCGCACCGGGGCGGCCGGGGCCGAGTCGGCGAGCACCGCGAACGGGTTCGGCGCCAGCAGGAACCAGGTCTTGTCCGGCCGGGGCACGGTGATCTCGTACGAGCCGCCGTAGCCGTCGTTGCGGACCGTCGCCTCGGTCTGCACGCTCGCGGTGACCAGCCCGAAGGTGACCAGCGTGCCGACGGTCAGCGCGAACACCGTCAGGTAGGCCAGCACCGCCGAGGTGGTGGTGCGGGCCAGCAGCGTGGACAGCGCCAGCGAGATCGCGCAGACGATGCCCAGCAGCAGCGCGGTCACCAGGTAGACCCCCGCGATCCGGAGCACCGACAGGCCGCCCTCGAGGTAGCACCACAGCGCCAGCGGCAGCGTCACCCCGAGGAACACCAGCGCGGTGCCCCAGGACGCGAGCAGCTTGCCCAGCGCGATCTCGGCCGCCGACAGCCGGGTGACCTGCAGGGTCGCCAGCGTGCCGCGCTCCCGGTCGCCGTTGACCGACTGGGCGGCCAGCGCCGGGGTGACCAGCAGGGCCAGCGCCAGCACCACCAGCATCACCACGCCGAACATGGCCGCGCCGAGGGTCCGCTGCTCCTCCAGGTCGCCGACCAGGTTCTCCTGGTCGGCCGCCGAGCGGACCAGCAGCGTCACCCCGAGCAGCACCAGGAACCAGGCGCCGACCAGCCAGCGCCACCGCCCGGCCCGGATCCGCAACCGGAACTCCAGCCGCGCCACCGTCAGGATCCCGTTCACCGCTGCCCCTCCACGAGGTCCAGGTAGGTGGCCTCCAGGCTGCCGCCGACCGGGGCGAACGCGGTCACCCGCACGTCCGCCGCGACCAGCTCGGCCAGCAGCCGGGCCGCGGACTCCTCGCCGCCGAGCACCTGCACGTCGATGCCGGCGTGCCCGGCGGTGGCCCAGCCGACGCCGCGCTTCTCCAGCTCCGCCTGCAGCGCCGCCGGGTCCAGCCCCCGCAGCCGGTACGTCCGGGCGGTGCGGGCCTGCGGCATGTCCCCGATCGCGTGCTGGCCGACCGTACGGCCGCCGTCGACGAAGACGACCCGGTCGGCCACCTCCTCCAGGTCGGACAGGATGTGGCTGGAGACGAGCACGGCGCGGCCCTCGCCGGCCAGCCGGCGCAGCAGGTCGCGCAGCTCCACCCGGCTGCGCGGGTCCAGCCCGGAGGCCGGCTCGTCCAGCAGCAGCACCGCCGGGTCGTGCACCAGCGCCCGGACCAGGCCCAGGCGCTGCTTCTGGCCGCGGGACAGGCTGTGCACCGGCTGCTCGGCCTTGTCCGGCAGCCGGGCCAGCTCCAGCAGGTGGCGGGCCCGGTCGGTGCGCTGCCCGGTCGGGATCCGGTACGCCGCCGCCATCGTCTCCAGGTACTCCCGGCAGGTCAGCGTGTCGTACATGCCGAAGACGTCGGGGGCCCAGCCCATCCGGGCCCGCACCTCGCCGGCCTGGGTGATCGGGTCGAACCCGGCCACCCGGACCTCGCCGGCGTCCGGCACCAGGAGGGTGGCCAGCACCAGCATCGCCGTGGTCTTGCCGGCGCCGTTCGGGCCGACCAGGGCGGTCACCTGGCCGAGGGGGACGTCCAGGTCGATTCCCTGGACCGCGTGCACGGGACCGAACGATCGGCGGATCCCGCGGGCCGTCACCCCGGCCTGCGCTGCGGTCATGGGCTCCCTTTCACGATGGTCGCCACGGTGGCTGCCGGTAGTGTGGACGCGCTGGGCTTACCGTTCGTGCCAGGGGGTGGGGAGTTTCGTGGGGCTCGTCGTGCAGAAGTACGGCGGCTCCTCGGTCGCCGACGCGGAGCGCATCAAGCGGGTGGCGGAGCGGATCGTCGCGACCCGCCGGGCCGGCCACGACGTCGTCGTCGCCGTGTCCGCGATGGGGGACTCCACCGACGAGCTGCTCGACCTCGCCCAGCAGGTGACCCCGCTGCCGCCGGGCCGGGAGCTGGACATGCTGCTCACCGCCGGGGAGCGGATCAGCATGGCGCTGCTGGCGATGGCGATCCACTCGGCCGGGGTGGACGCGCGGTCGTTCACCGGCTCGCAGGCCGGCGTGATCACCGACGGCACGCACGGCCGGGCCCGCATCATCGACGTCACCCCGGGCCGGATCCGGGAGGCGCTGGACGTCGGGGCGATCGCGATCGTGGCCGGGTTCCAGGGCGTCTCCCAGGACACCAAGGACATCACGACGCTCGGCCGCGGCGGCACCGACACCACCGCGGTCGCGCTGGCCGCCGCGCTCGGCGCGGACGTCTGCGAGATCTACACCGACGTGGACGGCGTCTTCTCGGCCGACCCGCGGATCGTGCCGGACGCCCGCCGGCTGGACACCATCACCTTCGAGGAGATGATGGAGATGGCCGCCTGCGGGGCGAAGGTCCTGCACCTGCGCTCGGTGGAGTACGCCCGCCGCTACGACATCCCGGTCCGGGTCCGGTCCTCGTTCTCGCAGCTGCCGGGGACGCTCGTCACCGGTTCGATTGAGGAGCTCACGGTGGAACAGGCGATCATCACCGGCGTCGCGCACGACCGCAGCGAGGCCAAGATCACCGTGGTCGGCGTGCCCGACAAGCCGGGCCAGGCCGCGGCGCTGTTCCGGGCGGTCGCCGATGCCGAGATCAACATCGACATGATCGTGCAGAACGTGTCGGTCGCGGCCTCCGCCCGCACCGACATCTCCTTCACGCTGCCGAAGACCGACGGCCCGACCGGGATGGCGACCCTGCAGAAGGTGCAGCCGTCGGTCGGCTTCGACTCGCTGATCTACGACGACCACGTCGGCAAGGTGTCCCTGGTCGGCGCGGGGATGCGGTCGCACCCGGGCGTCTCGGCCCGGTTCTTCGGCGCGCTCGCCGACGCCGGCATCAACGTCGAGCTGATCTCCACCTCGGAGATCCGGATCTCGGTGCTGGTCCGGGACACCGAGCTGGACACGGCGGTGCGGGCGGTGCACGAGGCGTTCGAGCTGGGCGGTTCCGAGGAGGCCACGGTGTACGCGGGGAGCGGGCGATGAGCGCGACGGACGGCGCCGGCGGGCGCCGGCCCACCCTGGCCCTGGTCGGGGCGACCGGCGCGGTCGGCACGGTGATGCTGGACATCCTCACCGAGCGGCCGTACCAGTGGGGCGAGATCCGGCTGGTCGCCTCGGCCCGGTCCGCGGGCCGCACGCTGCGGGTCCGCGGCGAGGACGTGGTGGTGCGGGCGCTGGCGCCGGAGGTCTTCGACGGCGTCGACGTGGCGATGTTCGACGTGCCGGACGCGGTGTCCGCCGAGTGGGGGCCGGTCGCCGCCGCCCGCGGCGCGGTCGTGGTGGACAACTCCGGCGCCTTCCGGATGGACCCGGCGGTGCCGCTGGTGGTGCCCGAGGTGAACGCGGCCGACGCCCGCGTCCGGCCGAAGGGGATCATCGCCAATCCCAACTGCACGACGCTGACCATGATGGCCGCCCTCGGCGCGCTGCACCGCCGGTGGGGGCTGACCGCCATCGTCGCCGCCTCGTACCAGGCGGCGTCGGGCGCGGGCCAGGTCGGCATCGACCGGCTGCAGGACGAGCTGGCCGCGGTGGCCGGCGACCGGTCGCTCGGCTCGGTCGCCGGGGACGTCCGCAAGGCCCTGTCCGGGCTGCCCGGCAACTCGCCGTTCCCGGCCCCGCTGGCGCTGAACGTGGTGCCGTGGGCCGGCTCGGACAAGGGCGACGGCTGGTCCTCCGAGGAGCTGAAGGTCCGCAACGAGTCCCGCAAGATCCTCGGCATCCCGGACCTCAAGGTGTCCGCGACCTGCGTCCGGGTGCCGGTGGTGACGACCCACTCGGTCGCGGTGCACGCCACCTTCGCCGGGCCGGTCACCGTGGCGGAGGCCCGCGCCGAGCTGGCCGCGCAGCCGTCGGTGGTGCTGCTGGACGACGCCGCGGCCGGGATCTTCCCGACCCCGGTCGACGCGGTCGGCACCGACCCGACGTACGTGGGGCGGCTGCGGCAGTCGCTGGACTTCCCGGACACGCTGGAGCTGTTCGTGGTCGGCGACAACCTGCGCAAGGGCGCCGCGCTGAACACCGCCGAGATCGCCGAGCTGGTCGGCGCCGAGCTCGCCGGCCGCTGACATGCGGACGGGGCCCCGCGCGGTGTGCGCGGGGCCCCGTCCGGTGGGCGTCGATCAGGTCTTGCGGAAGCGGGCGTCCAGGAAGCAGTACACCCCGAAGCACGCGAACCCGAGGGCCACGATGAGCAGCAGCGCCGTGCCGTACGGCTGCTCGGCCAGCGTGGCCAGCGCGGTGTCCAGCCCGGTCGCCTGCTCCGGGTCGTGCCGGAGCGCGGCGACCACGATGAGCAGGCCGACGATGCCGTAGCCGGTGCCCTGGGCCATGTAGCCGACCTGGCCCAGCCGCTCGGTGAGCCGGCGGGTCGAGGGGGAGGCGCCGGCGAAGTTGAGGTCCTTGAGGAACTTCTTCGTCGCGCCCTTGATGATCAGGTAGACCGCGGCGCCCAGCACGGCCACCCCGACCGCCACGACCAGCAGCTGGCCGGCCGGCTTGGCCAGGACGTCGGCGGTGAGGCCGGCCTGCTCGGAGTTGGACTGGCCCTTGCCGCCACTGGCGATCTTGGCCGCGCTGTAGCCGAGGAACGCGAAGACCAGCGCCTCGATCACGTGCACGACCCGCTTGGCCGCGCCGCCGAAGGACTTGCGGCCCCAGATCGCCTCGCCGAGCTGCCAGATCGCCAGCGCGAACATGCCGATCGCGATGACCCAGAGCAGCGGGCCGCCGTAGGACTTCTCCGCGAGCTGGGTCAGGGCGCCGTCCTTGCCGGCGCCCTCCTCGCCGCCGGTCCCGAGGGCGACCTGCGCGGCGAGCCAGGCGATGAGCAGATGGACCAGGCCGTATGCGGCGAGACCAACACGGCCGAGGAGCTCGACCGGCTTGCTGTCCGCCGCCTGTGCGGCGGACCGTGTCCCGGCTGTCACGCCGTACCTCCTACGTTGGGGCCCCGACGTTCTTCTCTTTGCCGGAGATCTACCCGACGCCGTCCCCGGCGAATCCGGATTAGAGTCAGCCCCGTGCCACGCTACGACTTCCGGTGCCGCGACTGCGCGGACACCTTCGAGGTGACCCGTCCGATGTCCGACTCGGCGCTGCCCGCGCCGTGCCCGGCCGGCCACACCGACACCGTCCGGGTGCTGTCCACGCTGGCGCTCACCGGTGCGGCCGGTGCGGCCGGCCCGCGGCCCGCCCCGTCGGGCGGGGGCGGCTGCTGCGGCGGGGGCTGCTGTTCCTAGCCCACGCCGTCCGCGGCGGCCCGGCCGGCTGCCTGCGACGGCGTGCCCAGCGCGCGGGCGAGGAAGTCCTCGACGGCGTCGGTGAGCGCGCCGGCCGCCGAGTAGACCGAGTTGTGCGGGCTGCCCGGCAGCTCGACCAGCTCCCCGTACGGCAGCAGCCCGGCCGCCTCGCGGGCCCAGCGGGCCGGCACGATCGGCTCGATCCCGCCCCGCACCACCAGCGTCGGCGCGCCGACCAGCGGCAGCTTGTCCTCGATCCGGTCGGCCACCGCGTGCCGCAGCGTGCCGGCCACCCGGCGTACGCCGGCGTCCCGCAGGTCCCGCAGCAGCACCCCGGCCTGCGTCGGGTCCTCCCGGACGGTGTCGGCCAGCCAGCGCAGCACCTGCCGGGGCGCGGAGCGGGCCGCCGGGTCGACGGTCGGCCCGGCCAGCACCAGCGCCGCCGCCAGCCCCGGCCGGCGGACGACCAGGTCGACGATCACCTGACACCCGTACGAGTTGCCCAGCAGGACCACCGGCCCGCCGCCGGTGGCGTCCAGCCAGCCGCCGAGCGCGTCGGCCAGCGCCCGGGTGCCGAGCACCACGCCGGGTTCGCCGGACAGCCCGAAGCCGGGCAGGTCCGGGACGCCCACCCGGTGCCGGCGGGCCAGCAGCGCGGCCGTCGGCATCAGGTAGCGGTGCGAGACCGCCAGCCCGTGCACCAGCACGATCCGCGGGCCCGGCCCGGTGCCGCCGACCCGGGCGTGCACGGCCACCCCGCCGACCGGCGTCAGCACGCTGGCGAACCGCCCGTACGGCTCGGGCGCCGCGACCGCCATCCGGTACCGCCGCCGCGCCACCCCGACCGCCGACCCGAGTCCCTGGAGCACCGGCCCACCCTAGGGGCCGGCCCGCCCCGGCCCGGCCGCGCGGTCGGGCCGGGCCGGCCGCCAGGTGCGCGGCGGGGCCGGGGCGGGTAGGGCAGCGGCGTGCCACGAGACCTGGTGGAGCCCGAGGGCGTCAACGCGGGATCCGACGCGGCGATGACCGACCCCCCGCCGACCGGGGACCCGGTGCCCGGCGGCGATCCGGCGCACGCCGCCGACCCGGAGCGGCCCGACGCCGGCCACGTGCTCGGCGCCCCGCCCGAGCCGGCCGGGAACGCCGACGGGGTCCACGGCTCCACCCCACCGGCCTGATCCGCCCTTCCCGGCCACGCCGGCACCGGCTGCGGGCGGCTGGCAGACTTGGCCGCCGTCGGGGCCGGCGGGAGGAGCGTTCGGTGGAGGAGCAGGTGCCGTCGCTGGGGTCCGGCGTGGAGAGCGCGGTCGCGCGGGCGATGGCCCGGGTGCTGCCGGAGCAGGCCGGCGCGGACCCGCTGGTACGGCCCTCCGAGCGGGCCGACCTGCAGTCCAACGCCGCGCTGGCGGCGGCGAGGACCGCCCGCACGGCGCCGGCCCGGCTCGCCGGCTCCCTGGCCGAGGCCCTCCGGGAGGACCGCACCGCGCCGATCGCGCGGGTGGAGGTGGCCGGGCCCGGTTTCCTCAACGTCACCCTCACCGACGCCGCGCTCTGGCACCAGGTGGCCGCCCGGGCCGCCGACCCGCGGCTCGGGATCGGCACACCGGAGCGGGGCCGGCGCACGGTGATCGACTACTCCGGGCCGAACATCGCCAAGGAGATGCACGTCGGGCACCTGCGTACGACGATCATCGGCGACAGCCTGGCGCGCATCCTCGGCTTCCTCGGCGGCGAGGTGGTCCGGCAGAGCCACGTCGGCGACTGGGGCACCCAGTTCGGGATGCTCATCCAGTACCTGGACGAGCATCCGGACGCCCGCTGGCACCAGGCCGACCTGGCCGCGGACACCGACGCGGTCTCCGCGCTGGACCAGCTCTACCGGGCCGCCCGGGCCCTGTTCGAGGCCGACGCCGACTTCGCCGACCGGGCCCGCCGCCGGGTGGTCGCCCTGCAGGCCGGCGACCCGCCGACGGTGGCCACCTGGCGGACGATCGTGGCGGAGTCCGAGACCGCGTTCGGCCGGCTGTACGACCGCCTCGGCGTGCTGCTGACCCCGGCCGACTACGCCGGCGAGTCGACGTACAACGACCAGCTCGCGGGGGTCGCGGCCGAGCTCGAGGCGGCCGGGGTGGCCCGGCTCAGCGAGGGCGCGCTCTGCGTCTTCGACCCCGCCTTCACCGGCCCGGACGGCGCGCCGGTCCCGCTGCTGGTCCGCAAGAGCGACGGCGGCTACGGGTACGACACCACCGACCTGGCCACCATCCGGCACCGGCTGCGCGACCTGCGGGCCGACCGCCTGCTCTACGTGGTCGACGCCCGGCAGTCCCTGCACTTCGCGCAGGTCTTCGCCGCCGCCCGGGCCGCCGGCTGGCTGCCGGACACGGTCGAGGCCGTGCACGTCGCCTTCGGGACGGTCCTCGGCCCGGACGGCCGGCCGTTCAAGACCCGCTCCGGCGGCACCGTACGGCTGGCCGAGCTGCTCGACGCGGCCGTGACCCGGGCCCGGGCCGTCGTGGCCGAGAAGAACCCCGGGCTGCCGGCGGCGGAGCTGGACCGGATCGCCGAGCAGGCCGGGATCGGCTCGGTGAAGTACGCCGACCTGTCCACCGCACGGATCAAGGACTACGCGTTCGACCTGGACCGGATGGTGTCGCTCAGCGGCAACACCGGCGTCTACCTGCAGTACGCGCACGCCCGGATCCGGTCCCTGCTGCGCCGGGCGGCGGAGCAGGGGCTCGCGCCCGACCCGGCCGCCGTCGACGGCACCGTCGCACCGGCCGGGGCCGAGCGGCGGCTGGTCCTCCTCCTCGACCGGTACGCCGGGGCACTGTCCGACACCGTCGCCGGCTACGAGCCGCACCGCCTCTGCGGCTACCTGTACTCGCTGGCCAAGGCATACACCGAGTTCTACGAGACCTGCCCGGTGCTGGCGGCCGGGACGGACGCGCAGCGGGCCAACCGGCTGGTCCTGAGCGCGCTGGCGGCCGACACCCTGCGCGGCGGTCTCGACCTGCTCGGCATCGCCGCCCCCGACCGGCTCTGACCGGCCCGCCCGGTGGCCGCGGCCGCCGCGGCACCCGGCGGGGTGCGGCCGGCCGGATAATGGCCGGATGGACCTCCTGGAGCTGATGCCGGCCGAGCCGGATCCGGACGCCACCTTCGAGGCGTTCGCGCTCTGGGCCAAGGACCGCGGGCTGGCGCTCTACCCGGCCCAGGAGGAGGCGCTGATCGAGGTCGTCTCCGGCGCCAACGTGATCCTCTCCACCCCCACCGGCTCCGGGAAGTCGCTGGTCGCGGTCGGGGCGCACTTCGCCGCGCTGGTCGAGGGCCGGCGCTCCTTCTACACCGCGCCGATCAAGGCGCTGGTGAGCGAGAAGTTCTTCGACCTGTGCGCGGTCTTCGGCACCGCCAACGTCGGCATGATGACCGGCGACGCCGCGGTCAACCCGACCGCGCCGATCATCTGCTGCACGGCCGAGGTGCTGGCCAACATCGCGCTGCGGGACGGGCCGGCGTCCGAGGTCGGCCAGGTCGTGATGGACGAGTTCCACTTCTACGCCGAGCCGGACCGGGGCTGGGCCTGGCAGGTGCCGCTGCTGGAGCTGCCCCGGGCGCAGTTCCTGCTGATGTCGGCGACGCTCGGCGACGTCACCCGGTTCGAGGAGGACCTGACCCGGCGCACCGGCCGGTCCACCGCGGTCGTCCGCAACGCCGTCCGCCCGGTCCCGCTGTACTACTACTACCGGCTCACCCCGCTGCACGAGACGCTGGAGGACCTGCTCGCCACCAGGCAGGCCCCGGTGTACGTGGTGCACTTCACCCAGGCCGCCGCGGTCGAGCGCGCCTCGGCGCTGATGAGCGTCAACGTCTCCACCCGGGCCGAGAAGGACGCGATCGCCGCCGAGATCGGGGACTTCCGGTTCACCACCGGGTTCGGCAAGAACCTGTCCCGCTTCGTCCGGCACGGGATCGGCGTGCACCACGCGGGGATGCTGCCGAAGTACCGCCGGCTGGTGGAGCGGCTGGCCCAGGCCGGCCTGCTCAAGGTGGTCTGCGGCACCGACACCCTCGGGGTCGGGGTCAACGTGCCGATCCGCTCGGTGCTGTTCACCGCGCTGTCGAAGTACGACGGCCAGCGCACCCGGCTGCTGTCCGCCCGGGAGTTCCACCAGATCGCCGGGCGGGCCGGCCGGGCCGGCTTCGACACCGCCGGCACGGTCGTCGTGCAGGCCCCGGAGCACGTGATCGACAACGAGAAGGCGCTGGCCAAGGCCGGCGACGACCCGAAGAAGCGGCGCAAGGTGGTGAAGAAGAAGCCGCCGGAGGGCGGCGTGGGCTGGGGGGAGCCGACCTTCACCCGGCTGGTCGAGGCCGAGCCCGAGCCGCTGACCTCGCAGTTCCGGGTGTCGCACGCGATGCTGCTCAACGTCATCGCCCGCCCCGGCGACGCGTTCGCCGCGATGCGGCACCTGCTGGAGGACAACGACTCCGACCGGCCGACCCAGCGCCGGCTGATCCGCGAGGCCATCGCGATCTACCGGTCGCTGCTGTCCGCCGGGGTGGTGGAGCGGCTGCCCGGGCCGGACGCCGAGGGCCGTACGGTCCGGCTGACCGTGGACCTGCAGGACAACTTCGCGCTCAACCAGCCGCTGTCCACGTTCGCGCTGGCCGCGCTGGAGCTGCTGGACCGCGAGTCGGAGACGTACCCGCTGGACGCGGTGAGCGTCATCGAGGCCACCCTGGACCAGCCGCGGCAGATCCTGTCCGCGCAGGAGCACAAGGCCCGGGGCGAGGCCGTCGCGGCGATGAAGGCCGAGGGCCTGGAGTACGACGAGCGGATGGCCCGGCTGGAGGACGTCAGCTACCCGAAGCCGCTGGAGGAGCTGCTGCGGGCGGCGTACGAGACCTACCGCCGCGGCCACCCCTGGGTCGCCGACCACGAGCTGGCCCCGAAGTCCGTCGTCCGGGACCTGTACGAGCAGGCGATGACGTTCGCCGACTTCGTCCAGCACTACCAGCTGGCCCGGTCCGAGGGGATCGTCCTGCGCTACCTGGCCGGGGCGTACAAGGCGCTGCAGCAGACCGTGCCGGCGGACGCCAAGACCGAGGAGCTGCAGGACCTCATCGCCTGGCTGGGCGAGCTGGTCCGGCAGGTCGACTCCAGCCTGCTCGACGAGTGGGAGCAGCTGGCCAACCCGGCCGCGGCGATCCCGGCGGACTCGGTGATCGAGTCCGCGCCGAACGCGGTGACGGCGAACACGCGGGCCTTCCGGGTGCTGGTGCGCAACGCGCTGTTCCGCCGGGTCGAGCTGGCCGCCCGCTGGCGGTACGACGACCTCGGCGAGCTGGACGCGGCCGACGGCTGGCACTCCGAGCGGTGGAAGCAGGCGATGCACGGCTACTACGCCGAGCACGACTCGTTGCTGACCGGGGCCGACGCCCGCGGCCCGGCGCTGCTGATCGTGACGGAGCAGCCGCTGCGCTGGCAGGTCCGGCAGATCTTCGACGACCCGGCCGGCAACCACGACTGGGGCATCTCGGCCGAGGTCGACCTGGCGGAGTCCGACGAGCTGGGCCGGGCCGCGGTCCACGTCACCGCCGTGGACCGCCTCGACTCCTGAGCCGTCGAGCGCGGTCCGGCGCCGCCGGCGGGACCGGACCGCCCGCTCGCCCCGGTCCGGTCGTACGGGCCGGGTGACATGATCGAGCGATGGCTACGCGGATCTGCCGGGTGCACCCGCACGGGTCGTTCAGGACCGGGTTCGACCTGGTCGACGCCTCGGGAGCGGCGGTGGGGTCGTTCGTGGGGTCGGCCTGGCGGGAGCGCGGGCGGATCCGGGACGGCGGCCAGGAGTGGGAGTTCCGTCGGGAGCGGGGCCGGCGCTTCGTGCTGGCCGGCCCGACCGCCGAGTACGCCGCGGCCGACCGGCTCTCGCTCTGGACGGAGCGGTGGCGGGTGTCCACCGGCGGACTGGCGTACGAGCTGGTCACGCCGTCCTGGTGGTCCCGCCGGTACGAGCTGCGCGCGGGCGGGCACCCGGTCGGCCGGCTCGACCCGAAGGGGATGTTCGGCAACAAGGCCCACGTCGAACTGCCGGCCGAGCTGCCGCCCGCGGTGGGGGTCTTCGTCGTCGCCGTGGTGATGACGATCTGGCGGCGGCAGGGCGCCGCGGCCGGAGGTGCCGCCGCGGGGGCGGGCGCCGCCGCGGCGGGCTGAGCCGTGCCGCCCGCGATCCGGCCGTACGCGCCCGCCGACCGGGACGCGGTCTACGACATCTGCGTGCGGACCGCGGACGACGGCGGGGACGCCCGCGGGCAGTGGTCGACCGACGACCTGATGCCGGACCTGTTCGCCGGGCCGTACCTGCACCTGGAGCCGGAGTTGGCGTTCGTGCTGGACGACGGCGGGACGGCCGTCGGCTACGTGCTGGGCACCCGGCACAGCGCCGCCTTCGCCGTGGCGGTCCGGCGGGAGTGGGCGCCGCGGGTCGCCGGCCGGTACGCCGGGCCGGCGTCGGCGGCCGAGCAGGACCTGCTCGGCATGCTGTTCGGGCCGGTCCGGCCGGTGCCGCCGGAGCTGGCCGGGTATCCGGCGCACCTGCACATCGACCTGCTGCCGGCGTACCAGCGGCGGGGGCACGGGCGGGCGCTGATCCGGCGCTTCCTGGCCGCGCTGACCGCTGCCGGGGTGCCGGCCGTGCACCTGGGGATGGCGCCGGCCAACACCGCGGCCCGGGCGTTCTACGACCGGCTGGGCTTCCGGGAGATCCCGCTGGCCGGCGGGCCCGCGGTGACGTACCTGGGCCGGCCGACGTCGCCGCTGCCGTAGGGACCGGGTCCCCGCGGCCCCGGTCCCTACGCCGCGGTCAGACCGAGACGGGCTGCCGGGTCCGCAGCGCGGCCAGCGCGGTGCTCCACCGGACGGTCTGGTCCAGCACGGCGGTCACCGCCGCCTCCTGGTGCGCGCCCGGGGCGAAGACGCTGTAGTTCTCGAAGTCGGTGTGCAGCGAGAGCGCGGCCTGGGCGCGGACGTCCGCGACCTGCAGCTCGCCCATGATCAGGCGCAGGTGCTCGACGGCGCGGGTGCCGCCGGCGCTGCCGTAGCTCACGAAGCCGGCCGCCTTGTCGTTCCACTCGGTGTAGAGGAAGTCGATGGCGTTCTTCAGCGCGCCGGAGGTGCTGTGGTTGTACTCCGGGGTGACGAAGACGTACCCGTCGAAGGACGCGATCTTCTCCGACCACTGCCGGGTGTGCTGCTGGCTGTACGGGACGCCCACCGACGGGGGCACGGCCTCGTCCAGGTGCGGCAGGTCGTAGTCCGCGAGGTCGACGAGCTCGAACTCCGCGTCGGTGCGCCGCTGCGCGATCTCGGTGACCCAGCGGGCCACCGCCTCGCCGTTGCGGCCCGGGCGGGTGCTGCCGAGGATGATCCCGATCTTGGTCATGGTCGTCGCTTCCGTCTCGACTGGTTGACGTGACAACCTAATCATGAGGAAGTTGACGCGTCAACTTGCGGGTAGGATGGGGTCATGGCGGCCCCACGGTGGCTCGACGAGCGGGAGCAGCAGGCCTGGCGGTCGATCCGGGAGATGCACCACCGGCTCTCCATCGCCGTCGAGCGCCGGCTGGTCCAGGAGTCCGGGCTGTCCGCCGCCGACTACCAGGTCCTGGTGCCGCTGTCGGAGTCGGCCGACGGCCGGCTGCGGGCCCGCGACCTGGCCCGCGACGCCGGCTGGGAGAAGAGCCGGCTCTCCCACCAGATGCGCCGGATGGAGCAGCGGGGCCTGGTCGAGCGGGAGGACTGCCCCACCGACGCCCGGGGTGCGTACGTGCGGCTGACCCCGGCCGGCCGGGCCGCGATCGAGGCGGCCGCGCCCGGCCACGTCGAGGCGGTCCGGCGGCTGTTCCTCGACGTGCTGGAGCCGGCCGAGCTGGACGTGCTGGCCGCCATGGCCGACCGGGTGCTGGCCCGGCTCGCCGAGGAGGGGTCCGCCTGCGCCGGGCCGGACCCGGGCGCCTGCTCCTGACCCGGTGGGAATCCCGGCCCGGCCCGGGGTATTGCCGACAGCGTGAGCCGACTCTTCTCGCCGCTGACCCTGCGCGGCACCACGATGCGCAACCGGGCCTGGGTCTCGCCGATGTGCCAGTACACCTCGGTCGACGGGCACCCGACCGACTGGCACCTGGTGCACCTCGGATCGTTCGCCCGGGGCGGGGCCGGGCTGGTCATGCAGGAGGCGACCGCGGTCACCCCGGAGGGCCGGATCAGCCCGTGGGACGCCGGGATCTGGACCGACGCGCAGGCCGCGGACTACCGGCGGATCACCGACTTCGTCCGGTCCCAGGGCGCGGTGCCGGGGATCCAGCTCGCGCACGCCGGCCGCAAGGCCTCCGCCCGCAAGCCGTGGGACGGCCGGGGGATCGTGCCGCCCGCCGACGGCGGCTGGGTGCCGGTCGGGCCGACCGCCGAGGCGTACCCGGGGATGGCCGAGCCGACCGCCCTGTCCACCGCGCAGGTCCACGAACTGGTCGGCAGGTGGGCCGAGGCCGCGGCCCGGGCCGATGCCGCCGGGTTCGAGGTGGTCGAGATCCACGCCGCGCACGGCTACCTGCTGCACGAGTTCCTGTCCCCGCTGACCAACACCCGCACCGACGAGTACGGCGACCGCCCCCGGCTGCTCACCGAGGTCGTGGACGCCGTCCGCTCCGCCTGGCCGGAGCGCAAGCCGCTGCTGGTCCGGCTGACCGGCAGCGACTGGGCGCCCGGCGGCCTGACCCCGGACGACGCGGTGGCGATCGCCCGGGGCCTGGAGGGGCACGGCGTGGACCTGTTCGACATCTCCAGCGGCGGGCTGGTCGCCGACCAGAAGATCGTCGTCGGCCCGGGCTACCAGGTCCCGTTCGCCCGCGCGGTGCGGGAGCGGGCCGGGGTGCCGACCGCCGCGGTCGGCCTGATCACCGCGCCGGAGCAGGCCGAGCAGCTGCTGGTGGACGGCTCCGCCGACGCGGTGATGCTGGCCCGCGCGGTGCTGCGCGACCCGAGCTGGCCGCAGCACGCCGCCCAGGCGCTGCGCTTCGACGCCACCGAGTCCCCCGACGCCCTCTACTGGGCGCCGCAGTACGAGCGGGGCCGGCTCCGATAGCAGCTCTGCCCCAAAGGGCGTCAACCGGGTGACCCGGGCGGCCGTCTGACCGGTAGCGGCCCCGCACCGGGGCGGCAAGTCCTGGGGGAAGCCTGATGAGCAGCACCGTTCACCAACCCGCCCGACCCGGCCGGAGGCGGCGTTCCGCCGCCCTGGCCGCCGCCCTGCTGGCCGCGACCGCCGCGGTCGCCGGGGTGGCGGTGGTCGCCGTCCCGGACCCACCGGGGTCCCCGGCCGCCG
>CADCTP010000244.1 GCA_902805565.1 uncultured Mycobacteriales bacterium | reverse complement strand
CGAGACGAAGTTGCTCTTACCCGAACCGTTGGCGCCTATGAGGAGGTTGATGTCCGTGAGTGGCACCTCTGCCGACCTGATGGAGAGGTAGCCCTCGACCTTCACGCTCCGGACCCTGTCTCGCATGAACCGACTCTAGGCGAAATCGAGAGGGCGGCATCACCGCCGCACGGACACGCGACGAGGGGCGGTGGACGTCCTGGGCCGCGCGGCCGGGACATCGCCTGCGCCGTCCAGGATGTCGCCGGCGCCCGGGCCGGCGGCCGTCAGAATCGCTCGATCCGCCAGCCGCCGGGGTTGAGCCGCTCGGTCACCGCCACCACCATGTCGGCCAGGTCGCCGGCCCGCGGTGGGGCCAGCAGCCAGCTCGACTCGCCCCGCTCGTCGTCGACGGTCCGGCTGGCCACCCCGCCCACCGCGACCAGGACCGCGTCCACACCGGCGTGCAGCTGGTCGACCAGCTCCTTGACCGCGGGCTCCTCGGCCGGACCGTGCCCGACGGTGACCACGCGGTACGCGTACGGGTCGTCCGGCGGGCGGTCCTGCGACCAGAACTCCTTCTCGACGCCCATCCTCGTCAGCGGGGCGTGAGCGCGTCGATGGCGTCCCGCAGCCGGGTCAGCCCGGCCGCCAGCTCGTCCGCCGCCGGGTCCGGCGGCACCGCGGCCCCGTCGGCCGGGCCCGGGACGGAGCGGGACGCGCGCAGGGCGGCGAAGCTGCCCTCCACGGCGGCCAGCCGGCGGGACAGCTCGGCGGCCAGGTCGGCCCGGTCGTCGGCCACCGCCCCCTCGGCCAGCGCGGCCTCGCGCAGCCGGCCGCGTAGCAGCGTCGCCTGCTCCTGCAGCTGCCGGCGCTTGTGGTAGAGGTCCACGAAGACCGCGACCTTCGCCCGCAGCACCCACGGGTCGAACGGCTTGGACACGTAGTCCACCGCGCCGGCCGAGTAGCCGCGGAAGGCGTGCTCGGCGTCCGGGTGCACCGCGGTGAGGAAGATGATCGGCACGTCCCGGGTCCGCTCCCGGCGCTTGATGTGGGCCGCGGTCTCCAGGCCGTCCATCCCGGGCATCGCGACGTCCAGCAGGATCACCGCGAAGTCGCCGGTCAGCAACGCCTTCAGCGCCTCGTCGCCGGAGCTGGCCCGGACCAGCTCGTGGTCGAAGATGCTGAGGATCGCCTCCAGGGCGAGCAGGTTCTCCGGCCGGTCGTCGACCATCAGGATCCGCGCCACGTACGCCCCTCTCCCGGTCCCGAACGGCGCCCATCCAACCAGACCCGGCGACCACCGGCCCGGCCGCCGTCCTCAGCCCAGGTGGTCGCGGAGCAGGCCGAGCAGGTGGTCGGTGTCGACCGGCTTGCTGACGTAGTCCGAGGCGCCGGCCTGCAGGCTCCGCTCCCGGTCGCCGCGCATCGCCTTGGCCGTGACCGCGATGATCGGCAGGTCGGCGTGCTCGGCCTTGGCCCGGATCGCGGTCATCGTCTCGTTGCCGTCCATCCCCGGCATCATCACGTCCATCAGGACCGCGTCGATGTGCGGCGGGCCGGCCAGCGCCTCCAGCGCGGAGCTGCCGTTGTCGGCGTAGCAGACCTCCAGCCCGTTCAGCTCCAGGGCGCTGGCCAGCGCGAAGACGTTGCGGACGTCGTCGTCGACGATGAGCACCCGCTTGCCCAGCAGGGTGTCGTCGTCCACGGTGACCGGGCTCGGCACCGGCGGGGCCGCGGTCGGCGCGGCCAGCTCCGGCGTCGGCCGGTACGCGGCGTCCCGCGGCGGCACCGGCGCCCCCCGCCGCATCGGCAGGTGCAGGGTGAACGTCGAGCCCTTGCTGACGGTGGAGTCCGCGTCGATCTCGCCGCCGAGCAGGTGCGCGATCTCCCGGCTGATCGACAGCCCGAGCCCGGTGCCGCCGTACCGGCGGGAGGTGGTGCCGTCGGCCTGCTGGAACGCCTCGAAGATGATCTTCAGCTTGTCGGCCGGGATGCCGATGCCGGTGTCGATCACCTGGAACGCGACGACCCCCGGGGCCCGGCGCAGGCTCGGGTTCTGGAACCGGTTGCGGTCCACCGGCTTCATCACCAGCCGGACCTCGCCCGACTCGGTGAACTTCACCGCGTTCGACAGCAGGTTGCGCAGGATCTGCTGCAGCCGGCGCTCGTCGGTGTGCAGGTTGGCCGGCAGGTCCGGGGCCACCTGCACGGTGAACCCGAGGCCCTTGTCGGCGGTGAGCGGCCGGCACAGGTTCTCGACGTAGTCGACCAGGCTGACCACCGGCACGTCGGTCGGCGAGGAGTCCATCTTGCCCGCCTCGACCTTGGACAGGTCCAGGATGTCGTCGATCAGCTGGAGCAGGTCGCTGCCGGCCCCGTGGATGACGGTGGCGTACTTGACCTGCTCGGCCGACAGGTTGCCGGTCTGGTTGTCGGCCAGCAGCCGGGCCAGGATGAGCAGGCTGTTCAGCGGCGTACGCAGCTCGTGCGACATGTTGGCCAGGAACTCGGACTTGTAGCGGGAGGACAGCGCGAGCTGCTCGGCCCGGTCGGCCAGCGCCCGGCCGGCCTCCTCGATCTCCGCGTTCTTCAGCTCCAGCTCGGTGTTCGTGCCGCGCAGCTTCTCCTGCTGGCCCTGCAGCTGCTCGGAGCGCTCCTGCAGCTCCTCGGTCAGCCGGCGGGACTGGGTGAGCAGCTCCTCGGTGCGCGAGTTGGCGATGATCGTGTTGACCGTGACCCCGATCGTCTCGGTGATCTGGTCGAGGAACGCCAGGTGCACCGCGCTGAACGGGGTGAACGTGGCCAGCTCGATGACCGCCAGCACCCGGCCCTCGAACAGCACCGGCAGCACCACCAGCTCGGCCGGCGGGGCCGAGCCCAGCGCGGAGGAGATCACGACGTACCCGGCCGGGACGTCGGTGAGGTGGATCCGGGTGCCCTCCGCCGCGGCCTGCCCGACCAGCGTCTCGCCGAAGGCGAAGCTCTCCGGCCCGGCGCCGCTGGGCCAGCCGTACGCGGCGATCATCCGCAGCCGCGCCCGGCCGCCCGGCTCCACGTCCGAGGCCGCGGTGATCTCGGCCGCCTCGGCCAGGAAGAACGCGCCGCACTGGGCGGTCACCACCGGGGTCAGCTCGCTCATGATGAGCCGGGCCACCGCCCGCATGTCCCGCTGGCCCTGCATGAGCCCGGAGATCCGGGCCAGGTTCGTCTTGAGCCAGTCCTGCTCCTGGTTGGCCCGGGTGGTCTCGCGCAGGGTCGCGATCATCTGGTTGATCGTGTCCTTCAGCCCGGCGACCTCGCCGGCGGCGTCCACGGTGATCTTGCGGGTCAGGTCGCCGCGGGTCACGCCGGTGGACACGTCCGCGATCGCGCGCAGCTGGATGGTCAGCGTGCTGGCCAGCTGGTTGACGCTCTCGGTCAGCCGCTTCCAGGTCCCGGAGACGCCCTCCACCTCGGCCTGGACGCCGAGCTTGCCGTCCGTGCCGACCTCGCGGGCGACCCGGGTGACCTCGTCGGCGAAGGCGGACAGCTGGTCCACCATGATGTTGATCGTCGTCTTCAGCTCGAGGATCTCGCCGCGGGCGTCGACGTCGATCTTGCGGCGCAGGTCGCCGCGGGCGACGGCCGTGGTCACCTCGGCGATGTTCCGCACCTGGCCGGTGAGGTTGTTGGCCATCGAGTTGACGTTGTCGGTGAGGTCCTTCCAGGTGCCGGCCACGCCGGGCACCCGGGCCTGGCCGCCGAGGATGCCCTCGGTGCCGACCTCGCGGGCGACCCGGGTGACCTCGTCGGCGAACGCGCGCAGCGTGTCGACCATCGTGTTGATCGTCTGGGCCAGCGCGGCGGTCTCGCCCTCGGCCTCGACGGTGATCTTCTGGGACAGGTCGCCCCGGGCCACCGCGGTCGCCACCTGGGCGATGTTCCGTACCTGGCCGGTCAGGTTGCCGGCCATCGAGTTGACGTTGTCGGTCAGGTCGAGCCAGGTGCCGGAGGCGCCCCGGACCCGGGCCTGGCCGCCCAGCTTGCCCTCGGTGCCGACCTCGCGGGCCACCCGGGTCACCTCGTCGGCGAACGCCGACAGCAGGTCGACCATGATGTTGATCGTCGTCTTCAGCTCCAGGATCTCGCCCCGGGCGTCGACGTCGATCTTCTTGGTCAGGTCGCCGCGGGCGACGGCCGTGGTGACCTCGGCGATGTTGCGGACCTGGGCGGTCAGCGTGCCGGCCATGAAGTTCACCGAGTCGGTGAGGTCCTTCCAGGTGCCGGACGCGCCCGGCACCTCGGCCTGGCCGCCCAGCCGGCCCTCCGAGCCGACCTCCCGGGCCACCCGGGTGACCTCGTCGGCGAAGCCGGAGAGCTGGTCCACCATGGTGTTGACCGTCGTCTTCAGCTCCAGCAGCTCGCCGGAGACGTCGACGGTGATCTTGCGGGACAGGTCACCGTTGGCGACGGCCGTGGTGACCTGGGCGATGTCCCGGAGCTGGGCGGTCAGGTTGCCGGCCATCGAGTTGACGTTGTCGGTGAGGTCCTTCCAGGTGCCGGCCACCCCCGGGACCGTCGCCTTGCCGCCGAGGGTGCCCTCGGTGCCGACCTCGCGGGCGACCCGGGTGACCTCGTCGGCGAAGGCCGAGAGCTGGTCGACCATCCGGTTGACGGTGACCTTCAGCTCCAGCATCTCGCCGGCCACGTCGACGGTGACCGTGCGGGACAGGTCGCCGTTGGCGACGGCCGTGGTGACCAGCGCGATGTCGCGGACCTGGTTGGTCAGCCGGCTCGCCATCGTGTTCACCGACTCGGTGAGGTCCCGCCAGGTGCCGGACACGCCGCGGACCCGGGCCTGGCCGCCGAGCTTGCCGTCGGTGCCGACCTCGCGGGCGACCCGGGTGACCTCGTCGGCGAAGTCGCGCAGCTGGGCGACCATGCCGTTGACCGTGCGGGCCATCCGGAGGAACTCGCCGCGCAGCCGCTGGTCGCCGCTGCGCAGGTCGATGGTCTGGGTCAGGTCCCCGGTGGCGACCGCGCCGAGCACCCGGCCCACCTCGACGGTCGGCCGCACCAGCTCGTCGACCAGGTCGTTGGCGGCGGTGACCGCGCCGGCCCAGGCGCCCTCGCCGTTGCCGGGGCGCAGCCGCTCGTCCAGCCGGCCGTCCCGGCCGACCACCCGGCGTACCCGGTCCAGCTCGCCGGTGAGGTGCCGGTTGCGCTCGACCACCTCGTTCACGACGGTGGCGAGCCGGGCCATCGGGGAGTCGGGGTCCGCCGGGATCCGCAGCCGGGTCCGGAAGTCGCCGTCCCGGACCGCGGTCAGCGCGGCCAGCAGCCGGTCGACCTCGGCCTCGTCCAGCCCTTTCGGGGCCTGGTCGCGACGGCCCGGCCGGCGGCGGATCCGCGGCTCGGCCCGGCGCCGGTTCGGTCCGGTCTCCGCAGGTACGGCGGGTACGGCGGGTACGGCGGGAGCAGCCACGCCGGCCAGTCTGGCACGGGCCGCGACCGGGGATGCCGGACCGGCGGCCCCGCGCGGGGACGGTGTGCGGCACCGGTCCGGCGCACGCCCGGCCGGGCCCCGCCCCGGACCCCGCCCTGGGCCGCGTCCGGGCGGGGTGGGCGGACCCGCTCCGGGCAGGATGGAGCCGTGCGAGGTGCGTGGGAGGTCTCC
>CADCTP010000243.1:15885-16206 GCA_902805565.1 uncultured Mycobacteriales bacterium | reverse complement strand
CCGGCTCAGCGCCGACTGCTGACCCGGCCCGCGCCCCGCGCCCTCAGCGGCCGTGCAGCCAGGGCGGCACCGGCGCCGGGATGCGGTCCAGCCGGGACCGCACCTCGCCGAACCGGCCGTCCTCGGCCCGCCACTGCTCGTACGCGCGGGTGATCTCCCCGCGGGAGCGGGCGACGAAGTTCCACCACATCAGCACCGGCTCGCCGAACGGCGTGCCGCCGAGCAGCAGCACCCGGGCCCGCCCGGCGGCGACCAGGGTCAGCTCGTCCCGGCCGACGCCGAGGTAGGCGAACCGGCCCGGCCGCCCCGGCCGGTCGTCCC
>CADCTP010000243.1:0-15875 GCA_902805565.1 uncultured Mycobacteriales bacterium | reverse complement strand
GGGGCCGACCTCGCCCTCCAGCACCACCAGCCCGTGCTCGAAGTCCGGCCGCAGCGGCCAACTGGCGGCGCCGGGCCGCACCACGGCGTCCACGCCGACCAGCGGGCTGTCCTGGCGGGCCGGAGAGGTCGCCCCGGCCAGCGACCCGACCAGCACGGTCAGCGTGGCGCCGGGCAGCTCGACCTGGGGCAGCTCCGCGTGGTGGGCGAAGGCGGGCGGGCCGGACCGGGTGGCCTCCGGCTGCGCCACCCACAACTGCACGCCCTGCAGCGGCCCCCGGTAGGTCCCGGTGGACTCCTCGGAGTGCGAGACGCCGCTGCCGGCGGTCATCAGGTTGAGCTGGCCGGGGCGGATCGGCTGCTCGGTGCCGAGGCTGTCCCGGTGCAGCACCTCGCCGGACACCAGCCAGGTCACCGTCTGCAGCCCGGTGTGCGGGTGCGGGCCGAGGTCGAGGCCGGCGGTCTCGGTGACCTCGACCGGGCCCATGTGGTCGGCGAAGCACCAGGGCCCGACCGTGCGGCGGTGCCGCCGGGGCAGCGCGCGGCGCACCCGCATGGTCCCGACCGTCGACTCGCGGCTGTCGGCGATCTCCACGCACGGCGGCTCCGGCGTCCCGCCGTCCTCGTCGACCGGCGCGTCCAGGGTGTCGGCGGGCCCGCTCATGGCCGCATCCTGCCCGGCCGGCCCTATCCGCACACCCATATCTGTCCGGTCAGGTTCGGTGGTTCACGAGGGTGAGGCAGGCCACTGTCCAGGTGCTAGCAGGGTGCTTGCAATAGCTAGCACCCGCGCGTACGGTCGGAGACGGGTAACCGGGAGCGCGAGGGAGGTGTTCGGGATGGTGTTGCGGGACGTCGGCGACTACATCCGCGAGCAGCGCCACGCCGCCCAGGTGTCGCTGCGCCAGCTGGCGAAGGCGGCCGGGGTGTCCAACCCCTACCTGTCCCAGGTCGAGCGCGGGCTCCGCAAGCCGTCCGCGGAGATCCTGCAGCAGATCGCCAAGGCGCTGCGGATCTCCGCGGAGCAGCTCTACGTGCACGCCGGGATCCTCGACGAGCGCGCCGGCGACGACACCGTCACCGGCGCCCTCCTGGCCGACGCGGGGCTCACCGAGCGGCAGAAGCAGGTGCTGCTCGAGATCTACGAGTCCTTCCGCCGGGAGAACGCGGCCCGCGCCGCGGTCGAGGAACCCGACGACGCCTCCGCGTCCTGACCGCACCGACATTTCCGAGGAGACATCCGTGTCCATCACCACCGACGTGCGCAAGTACGGCGAGACCGTCCTGGAGCAGGGCAAGGTCGTGCTCGACGAGGCCCGCAAGCCGTGGTTCGCCGCGGTCGGCGCCGGCGAGCTCGCCTTCGGCCAGCTGTCCCAGCTCCCGACCGAGGTCCAGGCCCGGCTGCGCAAGCTGCAGACCGAGGCGGTCAACCTCGACCCCAAGGACGCGGTGCAGACCGTGACCGGCAAGGCCCTCGGCGCGTACGGGCAGTACGCGACCCAGGCCATCGAGACCTACGAGTCGCTGGCCCACCGCGGCGAGCTGGTCGTCCGGCGGCTGCGCCGCAGCCCCGAGGTCAAGTCCGCGTTCGACCGCGCCGAGGAGCTCGTCGCCGACGCCGGCCAGACCGTGGCCGCCGCCGAGGAGAAGGTCACCAAGCCGGGCCCGGTCACCACGACCAAGCCGGCCGGCACCGCCAAGCCGGCCACCGGCAAGGCCGCCGCCCCGACGGCCCGCAAGGCCCCGGCCAAGCGCACCCCGAAGAACTGACGCCCGACCCGGAGCCCCCGATCGCCCGATCGGGGGCTCCGGCGCACTCCGGGTAAAGGGCAGCCCAAGTTCGCGGCCGGGAACGGCTACGCTGGGGGAGTGGGCCTCTCCAACGGGTTGTTGTCGATCCTGTCGCTCGCCGTCTTCGTGCTTCATGCCTGGGCGCTGATCGACTGCTTCATGCGTCCGGCCAACGGCTTCGAGGCCGCCGGCAAGCTGACCAAGCCTGCCTGGCTGGGGATCACCGGCGTCGCACTGGTCGTCGGGCTGATCTTCAACCCGATCGGCATCCTCGGGCTGGCCGCGATCGTCGCCTCGATCGTCTACATGGTCGACGTGCGGCCGGCGATCCGGGAGATCCAGGGCGGCGGCAACCGCTGGTGACGCGGGCGCCGCGGTGACCTAGCGGGTGGCGTAGCGGCGCAGCTGGCGCGCGTCGACCAGGTCGCCCGGCCGCAGCCGGAACAGCTCCGCGTGCAGGCCCCAGTACTTGTCGGTGCGGCCGACGTACTCCATGCCCAGCCGGCGGGCGACCTGGCTGGACCGCTCGTTGCCCGGCCGGACGATCGCGAAGACCTCGTCGATCCCGGTCTCGAACGCCCGCCGCGCGGCGGCGCTGCCGATCTCCGTCGCGTAGCCGCGGCCCCACATCGCCGGGTGCAGGTGCCAGCCGACCTCGACGTCCTCCTCGTCCGGCGGCAGCGGCCGCAGCAGCACGCTGCCGATCGGCCGGCCCGGCTGGCTGCGCTCCTCGACCGCCCACACCCCGTACGTCGGGTCGGTGGTGGGCTGGGACCAGCGTTCGATCCGGATCCTGATCTCGGCCGGATCCATCGGGGCGCCTATCCACTGCGCGACTTCCTGGCGCGAGTAGACGTCGTAGGCGGCGGCGAGATCGGCCTCGTCGAGCGTCCACGGACGCGCGATCAGCCGGTCGGTTCCGAGGACGGGTTCCACCCGTCGACCGTAGTACCCAAGGGGACCCTGTGGCACGCACTGCACCCGAACGTTCACCCACTGGGCACCATGTCCGACGTGCCCGACACCCGCAGGATGCCGGCCGGCACCGTGCGGGTGCCGGGCGGCGTCAGCCGGTGCGGACCAGGGCGGCCAGCGCGCGGTCGCCGGTGACCTCGACCAGCCGGCGGCGGCTGCGGCCCGGCTCGACCGGATCCAGCGGCAGCCGGCCCCACAGCACCAGGTAGAGGTCCGCGGCCGGGCCGGACAGCCGGGCGTCGAACCGGCGCGGCCGGGTCCGCGGGCGCTCGGCCGAGACCGACCCCGGCTCCAGCCGGACCAGCCAGGAGTCGCCGGTGTCGGTGCACTCGACCAGCACGTCCCCGCGGGCGGAGGCCAGCGGCTCCTCGGCGGCGCGCAGCCGGAGCATGCTCTCCACCACCTCGCCGACCCCGTCGGCGGCCAGCGCCGCGTCGAACCCGCCGCCCTTGGCGTACGCCGCCAGCTCCGCGTCGAAGCGGTGCACGGTCGTGTCGTGCGCCATCCGCCGCGGCCAGAAGTCCGCCAGGTGCGGCTCGGCGTCGGCGAAGACCCGCAGCACCTTCTCCAGGCCGTCCCGGTACCACGCCAGCAGCTGGGCGTCCTCCGGCGGCCGGGCGGCCAGCGCGGGCGGCTCCACGGTGCCGTCCAGCACGCCGATCACCGCGCTGCGGTGCACCCGGGACAGGTGCGAGACCAGCCGGCGCACGGTCCAGCCCGGACAGGTCGGGACGTCGTCGTCCGGGTCGGCCGCGCCGGCCGCGGCGGCGAACGCGGCGCCCTCGCGACGCAGCGCGGCCACCCACCAGTCCCGCCGGTCCCGGCCCCCGGAGGAGTCCCCCGCCGCCACGCTCACCCCCTGCGCCGTCACGACCACGGGCGGCATCGTTCCACCGACACCGGACACCGTGCACGCTCAGGGTCCACTTCTTGCCCTAACGTGTCCGGTCGACTACTCTCCGGACACAGCAGACCAGCGGACGGTGACCTCGCCGAGCCGCCAGCGTGACCGGCCGCCGACCACCGGCCACCCCTCCTCGGACAGCCGCTCCACCGCGGCGACCCAGCGCTGGCGGGGCCCGAAGGCGGCGTACGGGGCGCCGACCGCCCAGGCCCGGTCGAACGCCAGCAGGAACTCGTGCACCGGCTCGCCCGGCACGTTGTGGTGGATCAGCGCCTTGGGCAGCCGCTCGGCCAGATCGCTGGGCCGCTCCAGGTCGGCCACCCGGGCGGCCAGGGTCATCGTCAGCGGCCCGCCGGCGTCCAGGGCCACCCAGCACGCGCGCCGGCCGACCTCGTCGCAGGTGCCCTCGACCAGCAGCCCGCCCGGGGCGAGCCGGCCGCACAGCTCCGTCCACGCCTCCGCCGCGGCCCGCTCCTCGTACTGGCGCAGGACGTTGAGGGCCCGCACCAGCACCGGGCGCAGGCCGGCCAGCTCGAAGCCGCCGCGGGCGAACTCCAGCCGCGGCGGGTCCGCGCTGCCGGCGGCCGCGGCCACCCGGTCCGGGTCGATCTCCAGCCCGAGCACCCGCACGTCCCGGCGTACGTCGGCCAGCCGGGCGGCCAGCTCCACGGTGGTCACCGGGCTGGCCCCGTAGCCGAGGTCGACCACCAGCGGGTCGATCGCGTCCCGCAGCCGGGCGGACTGGGTGCCGACGATCCACCGGTCGACCCGGCGCAGTCGGTTGGGCGCCGTGGTGCCCCGGGTGGGCAGGCCCAGTGCGCGGGCCCGCCCCGCGGCCAGCCGCGGCGCCTTCCTCACGCGGCCGGAGTCTAGGGCGTGTCCGGACCGGTCCGCGGGGACGTCCCGGGCGGCCCGTAGGGTGGGGTGCCGTGGAGGTGCGAGCTGGGGTCCCGCTGGCCGGGGTGACGACGCTGCGGCTCGGCGGTCCCGCGGCCCGCACGGTCGAGGCACGGACCGCCGACGAGCTGGTCGAGGCGGTGCGGACCGCGACCGGGCCGGTGCTGCTGGTCGGCGGCGGGTCCAACCTGGTGGTCGCGGACGAGGGCTGGGCCGGCACCGTGGTGCTGATCCGGTCCCGCGGCATCGCGGTCGCCGCGGACGGCGACCTGCGCACGGTGACCGTCGAGGCCGGCGAGCCGTGGGACGCGCTGGTCGCCCGGACGGTGGCCGAGGGCTGGGCCGGGCTGGAGTGCCTGTCCGGCATCCCCGGCCTGACCGGGGCCACCCCCGTCCAGAACGTCGGCGCGTACGGGCAGGACGTCGCCCAGACGATCGCCGGCGTCACCGCGTACGACACCGCGACCGACACCGTGACCGAGCTCACCGCGGCGGAGTGCCGGTTCGGCTACCGCGACTCGCTGTTCAAGCACACCGACCGGTGGGTGGTGCTGCGGGTGGTGTTCGCGCTGCGGGCCACCGACAAGTCCACCCCCCGGTACGAGGAGCTGCGGGCCCGGGTCGGCGAGGTCGCGCCGCTGGCCGACGTCCGGGACGCCGTGCTGGCGCTGCGCCGGGGCAAGGGCATGGTCGTCGACGAGGTCGACCCGGACACCTGGAGCGCCGGCTCGTTCTTCACCAACCCGGTGCTCACCCCGGTCGAGCTGGCCGCGTTCGAGGCCCGGCTGGCCCCCGGCACCCACTACCCGTCCTGGCCGGCCGAGGAGGGCACGAAGCTGTCCGCGGCCTGGCTGATCGAGCGGGCGGGGTTCGGCAAGGGCTTCGGTGGGGAGACGGTACGGGTGTCCGGTAAGCACACCCTCGCCCTGACCCACCGCGGCGGCGGCACGACCGCCGAGCTGGTGGCGCTCGCCCGCACGGTCCGGGACGGGGTGGTCGCCCGCTTCGGGGTGGCGCTGCGCCCGGAGCCCCGGCTGGTCGGCGTCGCGCTGTGATCGTGACCGCGGCGGCCGGGCAGCAGGAGCTCGGCGGCCTCGTCGGCTGGGTGCTGAGCGTCATCGAGGCGCTCGGTGCCGTCGGCGTCGGGCTGCTGGTCGCGCTGGAGAGCATCTTCCCGCCGATCCCCAGCGAGGTGGTGCTGCCGCTGGCCGGCTTCCTCGCCGGCAGCGGCCGGATGAGCTTCCTGGCCGTGGTGATCTGGGCGACGGTCGGTTCCCTGGTCGGCGCGCTGGCGCTCTACTGGCTCGGCGCCGCGCTGGGGGCGCAGCGGCTCAAGCGGCTCGCCGACCGGATCCCGCTGATGGACGCCCGGGACGTCGAGCGGGCCGAGGACTGGATGCGCCGGCACGGGGCCTGGGCGGTGCTGCTGGGCCGGATGGTGCCCGGCGTGCGCAGCCTGGTCTCCATCCCGGCCGGCGTGCAGCGGATGCCGCTGTGGCTGTTCTCGGTGCTCACCGTCATCGGCAGCGCCATCTGGAACGTGCTGTTCGTCGGTCTGGGCTATCTGCTGGGCGACCGCTGGGAGCAGGTCGGGGAATACAGCGACCTGGTCAACTACCTGGTCATCGGGGCGATCGTGGTGGTGGTGGCGGTCATCGCCGGCCGCCGGCTGCGCCGGCGCCAACGCGGGCTGGACCCGGTCACCGGGCAGCCGCGGGACTGAGCTCGACTGGGCCTCCGGTCGGGACCGAGGGCTCTGCCGGCCAGCGCGGCCGGCGCCGATCCTCGAAGGGTGCTGACCTTCACCGCGCCGGACGACCCGCGGCGCACCCGTCGCCCCCGGCCACCGCGGCGCCGCGGCGACGACGCGGGCGTCAACCAGACGGCCTTCGTCGGCCTGCTCGTGGCGGTCATCCTGGTGATCACCAGCTCGCTGGTCGCGTTCGGGCCGAAGCTCGGTCGCGAGGTCGCCGACTACCTGGTCTGCGTGGTGCTCCAGCAGGACGACTGCCGGCCGGACGTCCCCGCGACCGAGTCGTCGGGCGATACGAGCGACCCGTCCATCACGATCGACAGCGGGGACCTCGGGATCGACCCGGTCGAGCTGCAGGACATCGTCGACTTCGCCTACCCGGACGGGCAGTTCGCCTCGACCGAGTTCACCGACCTGCCCGGGCTGACCCTGCCCATCCCGGAAGAGAACGTCATCGGCGGGATCTCGGTCGACGAGAACGGCGACCTCGTGCTCGACCTGCCACCCGGGTACGCCGCCGGGCCGGACGGGGAGGTGAACGAGAACCTGGACTGGAAGTCGATCGGCATCAAGATCGCCGCCGGTGTGCTCTCCGTGCTGGCCGGGCTCGCCGCCACCTCGGCCTGCCTCGCCTTCTTCCCCGAGGCCGGCACGTTCTGCGGCTACTGGAACGGCTTCTTCGTCACCCTGGTGTGGAACCTGGTCGAACCGGCGATGCGAGGCCAGACCGTCGACCGGCAGAAGTTCTACGAGGCGCTGGGCGCGGCATTCGTCGGCGGCCTCCCCACCCTGAACGGGGGGACGGCACGGGCTCTCAACACGGCGATCCCGAAGGTCATGCGCTTCGTCGGCAACGCGCTGAAGGCGGCGCCGGGCAAGGTCTGGGCCTGGATGCGCCCGTACGTGCAGAGCGGCCTGGAAGCCGCCGGCGACATCTTCTCCGGCTTCGCCAACTGGGTCCGCAACAACCCGTTCACCGCCGCCCAGTCCGATCCGCCCATCTACGCCCCGTGCACCAACATCGGCGACCTCTGCATCTAGGCAGGAGCCCGCAACGGAGAGTGAGGCACGTCTCGGGACGGAACGGGTAGGGCAGATTTCGGCGCCCGGCGGTGTTGGCGCTGGCTGGGCCCGTCGGGCCGAAATCTGTGGAGGTGGCTGTGCCGGTCGGCCGTGCGGTGGTCCCGTTCTCCCGCTCCCGCCCCCGACGGGTGGCCACGCTGTCGGTGCACACCTCGCCGCTGGACCAGCCGGGCACCGGCGACGCCGGCGGCATGAACGTGTACGTCCTGGAGGCCTCCCGCCGGCTGGCCGAGCTCGGCGTCGCGGTGGACGTGTTCACCCGGGCGACCTCCAGCGCGCTGCCGCCGGTGGTGGAGGTGACGCCGGGAGTGCTGGTCCGGCACGTCGTCGCCGGGCCGTACGAGGGGCTGGCGAAGGCGGACCTGCCCGCGCAGCTGTGCGCGTTCAGCGCCGAGGTGCTGCGGGTCGAGGCCCAGCACGAGGCCGGCCACTACGACCTCGTCCACTCCCACTACTGGCTCTCCGGCGAGGTCGGCCGGGTCGCCGCCGCCCGCTGGGGCGTCCCGCTGGTGCACTCCGCGCACACGCTGGCCAAGGTGAAGAACGCCGCGCTGGCCGACGGCGACACCCCGGAGCCGCTGGGCCGGCTGGTCGGCGAGGACCGTACGGTCGCCGAGGCCGACCGGCTGGTGGCCTCCACCCCGGACGAGGCCCGCCAGCTGCGCGAGCTGTACGGCGCCCGCGAGGACCAGGTGGTCACCGTCCCGCCCGGCGTGGACCTGGAGCTGTTCCGGCTGGCGGACGCCTCGGCCGCGCGGACCCGCCTCGGGGTGCCGCCGGACGCGGTGGTGCTGCTGTTCGTCGGGCGCATCCAGCCGCTCAAGGCGCCGGACCTGCTGCTGCGGGCCGTGCCGCCGCTGCTGGAGCGGGTGCCGGAGCTGCGCCGCCGGCTGCGGGTGCTGGTGGTCGGCGGGCCGAGCGGGACCGGCCTGGACCGGCCGGAGGCGCTGCACACGCTGGCCGCCTCGCTCGGCATCGCCGACCTGGTCCGGTTCGAGCCGCCGGCGGCGCCGGACCGGCTCGCCGACTTCTACCGGGCGGCGGACGTGACGGTGGTGCCCAGCCACAGCGAGTCGTTCGGGCTGGTCGCGATCGAGTCCCAGGCCTGCGGGACGCCGGTCGTCGCGGCCGCGGTGGGCGGGCTGCCCACCGCGGTGCGGGACGGGGTGTCCGGGCTGCTGGTCGACTCGCGCGCCCCGGAGGCGTTCGCGGCCGCGCTGGAGCGGGTCGTCACCGAGCCCGGGCTGCGGGCCCGGCTGTCCCGCAACGCCCGCGCGCACGCCGAGCGGTTCTCCTGGGAGCGCACCGCCGACGGCCTGCTCGCCGCGTACCGGGAGGCGCTGGTCCGGCCCGAGCTGGCGGTGGCACGGTGACCGGCATGCCCGACCGCGCCGCGCTGGACGCGGTCATCAAGGCCACCCTGGACGAGCGCGAGCTGGAGTACCGCCGCACCGGCGAGGGCGCCTACCTGGTCAGCCTGCCCGGCACGCACCGGCTGGCGACGCCGTGCTGGCTGGTGGTCGGCGACCACGCGCTGCTGGTCGAGGCGTTCGTGATGCGGCACGCCGAGTCCGGCCGGGAGGAGCTCTACGACTTCCTGCTCCGCCGCAACTCCCGGATGTACGGCGTGGCCTGGTCGCTGGACCGGGACGGCGACGTCTACCTGGTCGGCCGGCTGCCGCTGTCCGCGGTGACCCCGGACGAGCTGGACCGGCTGCTCGGCGCCGTCCTGTCGTACGCCGACGACAACTTCGACACCATGCTGCGGCTGGGCTTCGGCGAGTCGATCAAGCGGGAGTGGGCGTGGCGGGTCAAGCGCGGCGAGTCCCTGGCCAACCTGCGGGCCTTCGCCCGGTTCGCCGACCCGGACGCCGGCTGAGCCGTCCCCGATGCGCGCGACCTGGGCGTCGGGCGAGCTGACCGGGACCGCGTCCGGCCGCCAGGACGGCAGCCGGACGGTCCCGGTCGGGGTCGGGGTGGCCGGCGGCGGGTGAGCCGGGCGGTCCGGGCGGGCCCGCGACCGCCCGGACCGCTGGCTAGGGTGGGCCCGTGCCGACCTGGGTCGCGTTGCTGCGCGCGGTGAACCTCGGCGCCCGCAACAAGGTCCCGATGCCCGCGCTGCGGACCGCGCTGGCCGGGGCGGGCTTCGGCGACGTGCGGACGTACGTGCAGAGCGGCAACGTGGTGCTCGACTCCGACCTCGACTCGGCCGACGCGGTCGGCGCGGCGGTGCGGGCGGTCGTCGCCGAGGTGTCCGCGGTCGACACCCCGGTCGTCGTCCGCCGCGGCGGGGAGTTGGCGGAGGTGCTGGCCTGGAACCCGTTCCCGGCGGCGGCGGCCGACCGGCCCGCGCTGGTGCAGGTGGTCCACCTGACGGCCGAGCCGGACCCGGCCGCGGTGGAGGCGATGCTGGCCGTCGACGTCGCCCCGGACGCGGTCGCGGTCCGCGGCCGGGAGGCCGTCATCGCGTACGCGGAGTCGAGCCGGAACTCCCGCACCGACGCGGCGCTGCGCCGGCTGAAGGTGGACGGCACCGCGCGGAACTGGCGGACGCTGACCGCCCTGGTGGAGCTGACCCGCGACCGGCCCTGACCCGCGACCGGCGCCGAGCGGGTGTGCCCTAGTCGCCCGGGGTGCTCAGCCGCGGGGCGGAGCGGATCACCTCGTTGCCGTTGGCGTACGTCTCCGGGGCGAGGCTGCGCAGGACCTGCCGCACGTCCTCGTCCCCGGGCGCGTTGCGCTGCGCGGCGGCGAGCAGGTCGTCCTTGGTCGCCGGGTAGTCGACGTCGGTCAGCGCGTCCCACAGCCGCTGCGGCTCCAGCTCGATCATGCCGGGCGCATACCCGGGGAGCGGCGGCCGACGCCTGCTCTGGCAGGCTGACGGGCATGACGGCGACCCTCGTGCTGCTCCGCCACGGCGAGAGCGAGTGGAACGCGAAGAACCTCTTCACCGGCTGGGTCGACGTCGGCCTGACCGAGAAGGGCCGGGCCGAGGCCGCCCGCGGCGGCACGCTGCTGCGGGACGCCGGCGTGCTGCCGGACGTGCTGCACACCTCGCTGCTGCGCCGGGCGATCAGGACCGCCGAGCTCGCCCTGGAGGCCGCCGAGCTGTCCTGGCTGCCGGTCCACCGGTCCTGGCGGCTCAACGAGCGCCACTACGGCGCGCTGCAGGGCCTGGACAAGGCGGCCACCCGGGAGAAGTACGGCGACGAGCAGTTCATGCGCTGGCGCCGGTCGTACGACGAGCCCCCGCCGCCGCTGGCCGACGACGCCGAGTGGTCCCAGGTCGGCGACCCGCGGTACGCCGGCCTGCTCGACCTCGTGCCGCGCACCGAGTGCCTGGCCGACGTGGTCGACCGGATGCTGCCGTACTGGTACGACGCGCTGGTCCCGGACCTGCGGCTGGGCCGCACGGTGCTGGTCGCCGCGCACGGCAACTCCCTGCGCGCCCTGGTCAAGCACCTGGACGGGCTGTCCGCGGAGGCCGTCGTGGGCCTGAACATCCCGACCGGCATCCCGCTGCGGTACGAGCTGGACCCGGCCACCCTGACGCCGACCAACCCGGGCGGGGACTACCTCGACCCGGCCGCGGCCGCCGCCGCCATCGAGGCGGTCAAGAACCAGGGCAAGTGACCCGGGTGGGCGCCCGCGGGCGCCCACCCGGTCCGCTCAGACGCCGAGGGCGGTCTCGGTCGCGCCGCTGGCGATCGCCTGCGACATCGGGGCCGGCTCGCCGGTGACCAGGTAGATCGTCTGGCGGGCCACCGAGACGGCGTGGTCGGCGTACCGCTCGTAGTAGCGGCCGATCAGGGTGATGTCGATCGCCGGCTCGATGCCGTGCGCCCAGTCCTCGGACAGCAGGTGTGAGAACAGCCGGCGGTGCAGCGCGTCCATCGCGTCGTCCTCGCGCTCCAGCTGCTCGGCCAGGTGGACGTCCTGGCCCTCCAGCACCTGCTTGGTCTTGTTCACGATGGACAGCGCGACCTCGCCCATCTCGGCGATGGTGCCCCGCACGTCGTCCGGCACCGCGCAGGCCGGGTAGCGCATCCGCGCGACCTTCGCCACGTGCAGCGCCAGGTCGCCCATCCGCTCCAGGTCGGCCACCGCCTTGAGGCTGGTGATCACCTTGCGCAGGTCGACGGCGACGGGCTGCTGGCGGGCCAGCAGGTCGAACGCCCGCAGCTCGAGGTCGTCGCGGAGTCGGTCGACCTCCACGTCCTGGGAGATCACCCGCTCGGCGACGGTCAGGTCGGCGTCGAGCAGGGCCGAGGTGGCGTCGCACATCGCGACCGCCACCGCCTCGCTCATGTCGACGAGGGTGCGGCCGATCTGGTCCAGCTCACCGTGGAACGTCTCACGCATGCATACTCCTCAGCTCTCGCGACGAGGGTAGTCCGGCGGCGCCGCGAGGGCCGTTCCAGCGGTGAACCCGGCTCGTACGCTGGGTGAACACTGCGGCCGACCGGCCTCCGGGCCGGCCGGCGGGGCCGGTGCGGGCCGCATCGACCGTACGATCGGCGGCGTGGACGTGCTGGCGGTGACGCTCGCCCTGCTGGTCGGGGCTGCCGTCGGCGTTCTCGTCGCCCGCCGGCTCGCCGCCCGCCGGCTCACGGCGGCCGTCCCGCCGGCACCGGCCGCGGAGCCCGCGCCGCCTGTGCTGGCCCGCCGGGTCCTGGAGGTCATGAGCACCGCCGCGGTGGTGCTCGACCCGGCCGACGAGGTGGTGCTGGCCAACTCGGCCGCCCGCCGGATGGGCGTGGTCCGCGGCGGCCGGGTCGTCGTCGACGACCTGCGCCGGCTGGCCCGGGCCGCCCGCCGGGACGGCGAGCCGCACACCCGGGTGGTCGACACCCGCGGCCGGCTGGGCCGGGAGCCGATCGCGGTCAGCGCCCGGGTCGCCCCGCTGATGGAGTCCGGCTACGTCGCCCTGCTGCTGGAGGACGTCACCGAGACCCGCCGGCTGGAGGCCGTGCGGCGGGACTTCGTGGCCAACGTCTCGCACGAGCTGAAGACCCCGATCGGCGCGCTGACCCTGCTGGCCGAGGCGGTGCAGGACGCCGCAGACGACCCGGAGGCGATCCGCCGGTTCGCCGGGCGGATGCAGCACGAGGGCATCCGGCTGGGCCGGCTGGTCGCCGAGCTGATCGAGCTGTCCCGGCTGCAGGGCGCCGAGCCGCTGCCCTCGGACACCGTCGTCGAGGTCGACGACGTGGTGGTCGAGGCGATGGACCGGACCCGGCTGGCCGCGGAGTCGGCCGGCATCGTGGTCGTCACCGGCGGCGAGCGCGGGCTCGCCGTGTGCGGCAGCGAGGCCCAGCTGGTCACCGCGCTGGCCAACCTGATCGACAACGCGGTCGCGTACAGCTCGCCCGGGACCCGGGTGGCGGTCGGGATCCGGCGCCGCGAGGGGCACGTCGAGGTCTCGGTCAGCGACCAGGGCATCGGGATCCCGGAGACCGACCTGGAACGGGTGTTCGAGCGGTTCTACCGGTCCGACCCGGCCCGGTCCCGGTCCACCGGCGGCACCGGGCTGGGCCTGGCCATCGTCAAGCACATCGCCACCAACCACGGCGGCGGGGTGAGCGTGTGGAGCGTCGAGGGCTCCGGCTCCACGTTCACCCTGCGGCTGCCGGCCGCAGCGGACGACACAGACGACTCCGGCCCGCACACCGTCGACTCCGTCGCGGTCGGTCCGGGCGTCGACGAGAGAGGAACACCGTGACCCGGGTGCTCGTGGTGGAGGACGAGGAGTCGTTCTCCGACGCGTTGTCGTACATGCTCCGCCGGGAGGGCTTCGAGGTGGCGGTCGCGGCCACCGGGCCGGACGCGCTCAGCCAGTTCGACCGGGCCGGGGCCGACCTGGTGCTGCTGGACCTGATGCTGCCGGGGCTGTCCGGCACCGAGGTGTGCCGGACGCTGCGGCAGAAGTCCAGCGTGCCGGTGATCATGCTGACCGCGCGGGACAGCGAGATCGACAAGGTGGTCGGGCTGGAGCTCGGCGCGGACGACTACGTGACCAAGCCGTTCTCGTCCCGGGAGCTGGTGGCCCGGATCCGCGCGGTGCTGCGCCGCCGCGGCGGCGAGGTCCCGGAGGAGAGCGGCGGCGCGGCGCTGGAGGCCGGCCCGGTCCGGATGGACGTCGAGCGGCACGTGGTGACCGTGGACGGCGGGACCGTGCCGATGCCGCTGAAGGAGTTCGACCTGCTGGAGCTGCTGCTGCGCAACGCCGGCCGGGTGCTGACCCGCGGCCAGCTCATCGACCGGGTGTGGGGCTCGGACTACGTCGGGGACACCAAGACGCTGGACGTCCACGTGAAGCGGCTGCGGGCCAAGATCGAGCCGGACCCGTCGGCGCCGCGCTACCTGGTCACCGTCCGCGGCCTGGGCTACAAGTTCGAGACCTGAGCCGGCGCCGGCCCGTGCGGTCAGCGCCGGGCGACGACCCGGGTGAACACCATGTCGCTCAGCGGCACCTCGGTGTTGGCGTCGTCGAACAGGCACAGCTGGGTCCAGCCCCAGCCGCTGCGCAGCGGCCCGTACACGTCCGACTTCTGGCCGGTGGGGCCGTTCTCGGTGAAGTACGGCTCGAGCTGGTCGACCGTGAACACCGCGGTCCGCACCCGCCCGTCGCAGGTCACCGCGTTGCGGTGGCTGTCGGACCAGGCCTCGGCGATGGCGCTGCTGCCCTCGGCGGCCAGCCGGGGGTCGCGGCTGCGGTCGGCGACCTGCTTGACCGACGCCCACAGCGCGCCGGTGCCGGTGCACCGGTAGACCGCCCGGACGTGGCCGACGCGCGGGTCGGACCGATCGATCGACACGGCGCCGGTGACCCTGATGAAGCTGGTCTTCGTGCCGGCCGTGTCCGGCGCGGCGGCGGCCGGGGCGCCCCCGGCGGCGAGCAGCGCTCCGGCCGCGGCGGCGACCACGGCGATGCGGCGGAACCTCATCCCGTTCTCCCTCGTGACAGGTGTTCGTGCGGGGTCGGCAGCCTTCCTGGCAGCGCGGACGGGGCCGCCGGGGCCGAACGTCGGCTTGTCCGGACCGGCCCGGGATCCTGTTCGATCGGCACCGACCATCCCCGTTCAGTCCTTACCGACCGGCCGGCGGCGCCGGGGAATGCGGCGTGCCTGCCGGGATGTCCGGCGTCGGACCGGCGGGATCCGGACCCGGCCGTCCCCGCCGGTCGGGCCCGAGGATCGCGCGGACGCCGCGAGCCCGGTCCTGGACCGGTCGCGGCAGGCTGTGGGTCGGCCGTGGCTCGGCCGTGGCTCGGCCGTGGTCAGCCGTGGCTCGGCCGTCGACCGGCCGTGGTCGGCTGTGGGCCGGTCAGCCGGTCGGCGGCACCGGCGGCGCCACCGGCTCCCGGACCTCCGCGCCCGGCCGGACCGGCGCGGGAGCCGGGGGGTCGGCCGGGTGCGGGGCGATCAGGCCGGTGCCGAGGCGGGCGGCACACAGGCGGGCCAGCTCCGCGTACGCCGGCTCGCCCAGCAGGGCGGTCAGCTCGGGCCGGTAGGAGACGTACAGCCGCTCGCCGCCGACGTGCGCGTCCGGCGACGAGGTGCACCACCAGTGCAGGTCGTGGCCGCCCTCGCCCCAGGACCGCCGGTCGAATTCGGTGACCGTGGAGACCAGGACCCGGCTGCCGTCCGGCCGGTCCACCCAGTCCTGCTCCCGGCGTACGGGCAGCTGCCAGCACACGTCCGGCTTGAGCTCCAGCGGGTGCCGGCCGGTGCGCAGCGCCTGGGCGTGCAGCGCGCAGCCCTCGCCGCCGGCGAACCCGGGCCGGTTGAGGAACAGGCAGGCCCCGTCGACGGTGCGGGTCCGCCGCCGCTGGTCGTCGTCGCCGACGGCGTCCCGGACGGTGATCCCGCGCTTGGTGCCGGCCTTGTGGAA
Organism: uncultured Mycobacteriales bacterium; assembly: GCA_902805565.1. Taxonomy (GTDB): domain Bacteria; phylum Actinomycetota; class Actinomycetes; order Mycobacteriales; family CADCTP01; genus CADCTP01. The sequence goes on along the minus strand of CADCTP010000243.1, from coordinate 580 downwards.
CTGCCAGACGTCCGGGGTCAGCTCCCGGGCCGCCCGGGTGACCCGCTTCTCGTCGGCGGTGTCGGAGTAGAACGCCCCGTGGCTGCAACAGCCGTCGTCCGGCCGGTCGGCGTCGATGCCCCGGCAGCCGCGGCCGAAGACGCAGGTCCAGCGGGAGCACAGCCAGGTCAGGTCGGCGCGCACCAGGTGCTCCGGATCGGCCGGGTCGACGAACTCCACCCATTCCCGGGCGAAGTCCAGGCCCACCTCGCGGGACGCAGCCACGGTCACGGCGGTCACGCTACGCCACGCGATTTGCGTCCCGGGCCCGCTGAGCGGTGTCATGTGCTCTTCGTCGGCCGAACCTGGTTGGGGAGCGTGTCATGGGACGACATTCGCGGGACGGTGGCACCCCGCCGCCTCCGGAGCCGTCGCCGCCCGTCCCGCCCGCCCGGCCGACCCCGTCCGCGGAGGACACCGGGGCCTGGGACCGCGGCACCTACCGGGTCGTGGACGTCGGCCTGCCGCCCGGCGCGCCGGCCGCCTTCCCGCTCGGCGGGGGGAGCGGGGGGAACGGTACGGCCCCGGGCCGCTCCGGCGC
>CADCTP010000242.1 GCA_902805565.1 uncultured Mycobacteriales bacterium | reverse complement strand
AGGAATCCACCCACGAACCAGAAGAAAACCCCGAAGGAGCCTTCCCCCACCCGCGGACGGGGTATAAATTGGCACTGACTTTCGGCACGCTGTTGAGTTCTCAAGGAGCAGACGCGCACCGATCTGGATCTCTCGATCTGTCTCGGGGCAACTCGTCCAACTTTACTCGGCGGATTTCGCGGAGTCAAACCGGGGTCTGACTCCTCGTCCTCCTCCCACCCCTGTTGACCGCGGTCATCCCGCGGATCGAAGGAGTGGGGCCCGTCCCGTCCGGCTGCGTTCTCCGGCGTTCGGGGTGAGGAACACGGTAGGAGGGCGGCGGCGGCGGAGTCAAATCCGCTTCCTTCGCACTCCCGGACCGTGGTCCGGTGGCAACTCCGACTTCCGCCGGTGTTGCCGGGTATCGCAGTGGTGTTCCGGTTTCCACCGTAACACCCGAGCTGACCCGGTCCGAACGGCGTCTCCACCGCTCCAGTCCGTCGGACCGCACACCACGTAGCCGGCGAGCCAGGTTGCCCTGGTCGTCCGAACGACGCCGTGCGGTGATCCGGCGTACGTCACCGTGCGACGTTGCCATCGCCGGTGCGACCGGAGGTCTGATGCTCGTCACCGCAGCGGGAACCCGCTCCGGAGACCAACATCAGACCCACACCCCTCAGCTAGCCGACTCCCGACACCGGACGTTCCCACCGTTGGGCTCCGGCTTGTCGTTCGTGCGGACCGAGGCGCTGTCCTCCAACCACTTTACATCGTTCTGGCAGTGCCCCGCTCCAGCGTCCCCGTCCTGCGGACCCTGGGGCCGAGCCCCCGGCCGGGCGAACCCGACCGACGAGAAGGTTACATGCTGTCGCGACGACCCGTCACCTCCCACCGAACGGGTGAACGCCAAGCGATATTTCCGTCGCCGTGCGCTCGCGCCGGCGCCGGGCGACCCCCCGCTCCGGCGGCCACGCTCGCACCGAAGGACGTCGCCGGCCGGTCCGGGATGCGGACGCCGACGGTCAGGCGGTGAGGCGGACCAGGTGACGCTTGCCGGCCGCGAGCACGTGGCCGGCGAGCCGGTCCCGGTCCAGGTCGTACCCGCGGGCCGGCAGCCGTTCGCCGTCCAGCTTGACCGCCCCGTCGTCGACCAGCCGACGCGCGGCCGAGCTCGACTTCGCGAAACCTAGCTCGACCAGCAGGGCCGGCAGGTGCACCGGGTCCCCGGGCGGGAGCCCGCGCTCGGGCAGGTCCTCCGGCACCTCGTGCTGCCGGTGCACGGTGTCGAACCGGTGCTCGGCCGCCCGTGCGGCCTCGGCCCCGTGGTAGAGCGTCACCACCTGCGCGGCGACGCGACGCTTGGCCCGGTTCGCGGCCGGACCGCCGCCTTCCGCGGCCGCCTCGAGCGTGCCGACCTCCGCCGGCAGCAGGTCCGTGGCCAGCCGGGCGTAGTGCCCGATCACCGGGTCGGGGATCGACATCACCTTGCCGAACTGCTCGTCCGCCGATTCCTCGATGCCGATCCAGTTGCCGAGCGACTTGCCCATCTTCTCGACGCCGTCGGTGCCGACCAGCAGCGGGACGGTGAGCACCGCCTGCGCCGCCTGACCGTGCGCGCGCTGCAGGTCCCGCCCCATCAGGTTGTTGAACGTCTGGTCGGTCCCGCCGATCTCGACGTCCGAACGCACTGCGACCGAGTCGATCCCCTGCAGCAGCGGGTAGAAGAACTCCGTCAGCGAGATCGGCAGGTGCTCGCGGTACCGCTTCGCGAAGTCGTCCCGCTCCAGCAGCCGAGCGACCGTGACCTCCCGCGCGTACGACATGATCTCGGCCATCGTCATCGGGTCGAGCCACTCGGCGTTGTCCCGGATCTCCACCCGGTCCGGGTCGAGCACCCGCATCACCTGCTCGAAGTAGCGCTTCGAGTTCTGGGTGGTCTGCTCGGCGGTCAGCGCCCCCCGGGTCGCGGTCCGCCCGGTCGGGTCCCCGACCCGGCCGGTGAAGCCACCGACGATGAGGACCGCGGTGTGGCCCAGGTCCTGGAACTGCCGCAGTTTCCGGAGGACGACCGCGTGGCCGAGCGTCAGGCTGGCCCCGGACGGGTCGATGCCGAGCTTCACCCGCAGTGGCCGGCCCTCCCGGTCGGCCGCGAGCAGCCGCTCGGCCAGCCCGTTCGCCGGGAGCACCTCGGCGGCGCCGAAAGCCAACCGGTCGTGCGCCTCCCGCAGGTGGGGCGGCAGCCCGTCCGGGGTGACGCCCGGCGATCGTGCGGTGTTCTCGGCCACGGTGCGAGTCTGCCGTGCCGCTCCTCCGGCCGCGTCGCCCGGGTCCGGCTGCGGCTCGCCGGACCGCCGGCGCCGTCAGGTGCGGCGGCGGCGCGTGCCGGCTCGGTAGGCGCTGACCGTCGGGTCGTCGGCGACCCACAGCCGCCAGGGCAGCTCGCCGGCCGCCGCGACCCCGACCCGGGGTCCGCGGCGGACTGCGGAGTCCGCCACCGGGGAGCCGACTCCCAGCCGGATCGGCGACGCGGGGTCGAGCAGGTAGGCACCGTTGGCCGGGGCGGCCAGACCGAGCGCGGTCGCCAGCCGGGCCGGACCCCGGGCCAGGTCGACGTCGGTGCGAGCGGTGGACCGGCGGGACCGGGCCAGCTCGATGCCGTCGACCACCCGGCCGCCCCGGAGCAGGACCGCGCTCGCCTGGCCGTCGGGTCCACAGACGACGTTGCAGCACCAGTGCATGCCGTAGACGAAGTAGACGTACAGGTGGCCGGCGGGACCGAACATCACCGCGTTGCGCGGGGTCCGGCCCCGGAAGGCGTGCGACGCCGGATCCACCGGGCCGCCGTACGCTTCCACTTCGGACAGTGTCACGGCAACGGTGCCCTGTGGACTGTCCACTTCCAGCACAGCGCCGAGCAGGCCGCGGGCGGCGTCCAGCACCGGTCCCGCGAGCCGCTCCGGCTCCAGCAGGGCGCTCAGTGGCCCCACTCCCCCATCGGCGCCCACTCGGCCGACCACGCCAGGTGGTCCTGCACGGTCGCGGTGAGCTGGGCGAGCTGGTCGGCCACCCGGTCCGGCGCGGTGCCGCCGTGCGCCGACCGGGCCCGCAGCGCGCCCGGCACGTCGAGGACCGCCCGCACGTCCGGGGTGAGCCGCTCGTCGATCGAGGCCAGGTCGGCATCGTCGAGGTCGGTCAGCTCCTTGCCCCGCTCCTCGCAGAACCGGACGACGTCGCCGGCCACCTCGTGCGCCTCCCGGAACGGCACCCCGGTCCGGACCAGCCACTCCGCCACGTCGGTGGCCAGCGCGAAGCCCTCCGGCGCCGCGGCGGTCAGCCGGTCGGTGTCCACGGTCATCGTCCGCACCAGCCCGGCCACGGCCGGCAGCAGGAGCAACAACTGCTCGACCGCGTCGAACGCCGGCTCCTTGTCCTCCTGCAGGTCCCGGTCGTACGCCAGCGGCAGGCCCTTGAGCATCACCAGCAGGCCGGTGAGCCCGCCGATGAACCGGCCGGCCTTGCCCCGGGCCAGCTCGGCGATGTCCGGGTTCTTCTTCTGCGGCATGATCGACGAGCCGGTGGAGTACGCGTCGTGGAGGCGGATCCAACGGAACTCACTGGTCGCCCACAGGCAGATCTCCTCGCCGATGCGGGACAGGTGCACCCCGAGCAGCGCGGTGACGAACAGGAACTCCGCGACGAAGTCCCGGTCGGACACCGCGTCGATCGAGTTGGTCGCGGCCGAGCCGAAGCCGAGCTCCTGCGCGGTGAGCTGGGGGTCCAGCGGCAGCGAGGACCCGGCCAGCGCACCGGCGCCGAGCGGGCTCACCGCCGCCCGCCGGTCCCAGTCCCGCAGCCGGTCGACGTCCCGGGCCAGCGCGTGCACGTGGGCGAGCAGGTGGTGGGCGAACAGGACCGGCTGAGCGTGCTGGAGGTGGGTCATGCCCGGCATCGGCACGTCCCGGTGCTCCTCGGCCCGCCCGACCAGCGCCGCTTCCAGCTCGGCCACGGCGGCGGCCAGCTGCCGCGCCGCGTCGCGCAGGTAGAGCCGCAGGTCGGTGGCGACCTGGTCGTTGCGGCTGCGGCCGGCCCGCAGCTTGCCGCCGAGCGTGCCGAGCCGCTCCAGCAGGCCGCGCTCCAGCGCGGTGTGCACGTCCTCGTCGTCGACGGTCGCGACGAAGGCGCCGGACCGCACGTCGGCGGCCAGCCCGTCCAGCGCGCCGAGCATCCGGGCGAGCTCGTCGTCGTCGAGCAGGCCGGCCCGGTGCAGCACCCGGGCGTGCGCCCGGGAGCCGGCCAGGTCGTACGGGGCGAGGCGCCAGTCGAACTGGACGGACACCGACAGCCTGGCCAACGCCTCGGCCGGGTCGCCGGAGAAGCGGCCGCCCCAGAGCCGGGTCGCCTGCGGCTGGCCACCGGCCAGGGTCTCGGTCACGGTGCGGAGCCCACGCTGCCGGCCTTCAGGTCCCGGGTCGCGGCGATGCGGCTCGGCAGGCCCCAGAGCTGCACGAAGCCCTTGGCCAGCGACTGGTCGAAGGTGTCGCCGGTGTCGTAGGTCGCCAGCCCGTAGTCGTACAGCGTGCTGTCGCTGCGGCGGCCGGTGGGGACCGCCGAGCCGGCGTGCAGCCGCAGCCGGACCTCGCCGCTGACGTGCTCCTGCGCCGAGTCGATGAACGCGTCCAGCGCGGTCTTCAGTGGGGAGAACCACAGGCCGTCGTAGACCAGCTCGGCCCAGCGCTGCTCGACGCCCCGCTTGAACCGGCGCAGGTCCCGCTCGACCGTGAGGTCCTCCAGCTCGCGGTGTGCGGCCAGGAGCGCGAGGGCGCCCGGGGCCTCGTAGACCTCGCGGCTCTTGATGCCCACCAGCCGGTCCTCGACCATGTCGAGCCGGCCCACCCCCTGGGCACCGGCCCGGGTGTTCAGCTCCTCGATGGCCTGCCGGACGGTGACCGGGCGGCCGTCGATCGCGGTCGGCACCCCGGCGTCGAAGCGGATCAGCACCTCGTCCGGGTCCCGGGCGATGGTCGGGTCCGCGGAGTAGGAGTAGAGCTCCTCGATCGGCGCGTTCCACGGGTCCTCGAGGAAGCCGGTCTCCACGGCCCGACCCCAGAGGTTCTGGTCGATGGAGTACGGCGAGCGGCCGGAGACGTCGATCGGCAGGCCGTTGCGCTCGGCGAAGGCGATCGACTCGTCCCGGGTCATGCCGGAGTCCCGGACCGGGGCCAGCACGTCCAGGTCCGGGGCGAGCGCGCCGATGCCCACCTCGAACCGGACCTGGTCGTTGCCCTTGCCGGTGCAGCCGTGCGCGACGGTGTCGGCGCCGTACCGCCGGGCGGCGGCGACCAGGGCCTCCACGATCACCGGCCGGGACAGCGCGGAGACCAGCGGGTAGCGCTCCATGTAGAGGGCGCCGGCCCGCAGGGCGGGCAGGCAGTAGCGGTCGGCGAACTCGTCCCTCAGGTCGAGCACCTCCGACTCGACGGCGCCGCAGGCGATGGCCCGCTTGCGGACCTCCTCGAGGTCCTCGCCGCCCTGGCCGACGTCGGCCGCGACGGCCACCACCTCGGCGCCGGTCTGCTCGGCGATCCAGCCGATGGCCACGGAGGTGTCCAGCCCTCCGGAGTAGGCAAGGACGACACGCTCGGTCACGGGAATCTCCTCGGTTCTCGCACGGGCGGCCCGCGCGGGGAAGGTACAGGGGGTCGGGCGGCCGGTCGGTGGGACACGGCGACGGGGTCAGGCCGGGGTGCCGGCCGGTCGTCGTCGTCCTGGTGCTGGCTCCTCGGCGGCGTCCGCGGTCGCGTCCACCCAGTCCTGGTCCGGAGCGGGGTCGGCCGGCGCCGGCGGCCGACGCCGGGACAGCTCGAGCAGCTGCTCGGCCAGGGCGGCGCCCCCGGTGGCGTCCCGGGAGACCACCAGCACCGTGTCGTCGCCGGCGATCGTGCCGATGACCTCCGTCAGCGCCGACCGGTCCAACGCCGAGGCGAGGAAGTGCGCGCCGCCCGGCGGGGTGCGCAGGACCGCCAGGTTGGCACTGCCCTCCGCACCGATCAGCAGCTCCGACAGCAGTCGGGACAGCCTCGTCGCCGGCGAGTGCGCGACCGTCGCCGCACGCTGCAGGGAGCGCAGCCGGGCCACGTCCGTGTCCTCGAGGGGAAGCCGGTACGCCGGGGCGCCGCCGTCGGCAGGGCGCATCTTCGCCGCGCCGAGCTCGTCCAGGTCCCGGGAGAGCGTGGCCTGGGTGACCGCCACGCCTTCCTCGGCCAGCAGCGCGGCGAGCTCGGTCTGCGAGGTCACCTGCTGCCGGTCGATGAGCTCCCGGATCCGGGCCTGCCGGGCGACCTTGCCCGGCTGCGACGCCCCGGGCCGACTCACGATCGCTCCAGCAGCCAGATCAGCAGCGCCTTCTGGGCGTGCAGCCGGTTCTCCGCCTCGTCCCAGACGGCGCTCTGCGGGCCGTCGAGCACCTCGGCGGCGATCTCCTTGCCCCGGTACGCCGGGAGGCAGTGCAGCACAACGGCGTCCGGGGCGGCCAGCTTCAGCGCCTCCGCGGTGATCGCGAACGGCACGAACGGCGCCGCCCGGTCGCCCGCCTCGTCCTCCTGGCCCATCGACACCCAGGTGTCGGTGACCAGGACCTCGGCGCCGGCGAACGCCTCGTCGGGCTCCCGCACCACCCGCACCGAACCGCCGGTCCCCGCGGCGATCTCAGCGGCCCGGGTGACGACGGCCGGGTCCGGGTCGAAGCCGACCGGGCTGCCGATCCGGACGTGCAGGCCGGCGGTGGCACCGCCGAGCAGCAGCGAGTGCGCCATGTTGTTGGCGCCGTCGCCGACGTAGGACAGGGTGACGCCGGCGAGCCGGCCGAGCCGCTCCCGGACGGTCTGCAGGTCCGCGAGCACCTGGCAGGGGTGGAAGGAATCGGTGAGCGCGTTGACCACCGGGACCCGGCTGACCTTGGCGGCCGTCTCGACCCGGTCCTGGCCGAAGGTGCGCCACACGATCGCCGCGCACTGCCGGTCCAGCACCCGGGTGGTGTCCTCGATCGGCTCGCCCCGGCCGAGCTGGCTGCCGACGGCCTCCATCACCAGCGGGTAGCCCCCGAGCTCGGCGATGCCGGCGCTGAAGGACACCCGGGTGCGGGTCGACGGCTTGTCGAACAGGACGGCGACCGCCCGCGGACCGGCCAGCGGGGTGAAGCCGAAGCGGTCGGCCTTGACCCGGTCCGCCAGGTCGAGGACTTCCAGCTGCTCGGCCGGAGTGAGGTCGTCGTCCCGCAGGAAGTGGCGCGGCATCAGGAGGTCCTTCCATCGGAGGCAGCAGAGGCGCCGACCGTAGCGCTCCGCTCCACCTCCGACACGGCGGCCGCCAGCACGGCCAGACCATGATCGATCTGGGCGGCGGTGACGACCAGCGGCGGCGCCAGCCGGACCGCGTCCGGCTGGACCGCGTTGACCAGCACGCCGGCCCGGCGGGCCGCGGCCTCGACCTCGGCGGCGACCGGCCGGGTCAGCACCAGCGCGCGCCACAGCCCGATGCCCCGCTCCCCGCGCACCAGCGGGGAGCGGATGCCGGCCAGCCCGGCGGCGAGCCGGCCACCGACCTCTCGGACGTGGCCGAGCAGGTCGTCGCGCTCGATGGTGTCCAGCACGGCCAGCGCGGCGGCGCAGCACACCGGGTTCCCGCCGAACGTGCTGCCGTGCTGCCCGCGGCTCAGCAGCTCCCCGGCCGGACCGAACCCGACGCAGGCCCCGATCGGAAGCCCACCGCCGAGTCCCTTGGCCAGCGTGAGAACGTCCGGGCGGACGTCCTCGGCCTGGTGGGCGAACCAGGCGCCGGTGCGGCCGATGCCGCTCTGCACCTCGTCCAGCATCAGCAGGGCACCGGTGGCGTCGCAGGCTTCCCGGGCGGCACGCAGGTAGCCCGCCGGCGGGGGCACGACGCCGCCCTCGCCGAGGGTCGGCTCCAGGAACACCGCGGCGGTCCGCTCGGTGACCGCCGCGCGCAGCGCGTCGGCGTCGCCGTACGGCACGAAGGTGACCGCACCGGGCAGCGGCTCGAACGGCTCCCGCTTGCCGGCGGTCCCGGTCAGCGAGAGCGCGCCGAGGGTCCTGCCGTGGAAGCCGCCCTCGGCGGCCACCACCTCCAGCCGGCCGCCGGACGGGTCGGCGGTCCGGCCGTGCCGGCGGGCGATCTTCAGCGCCGCCTCGTTCGCGGTGGCGCCGTCGTTGCACAGGAACACCCGCGCGTCGTCGGCGCCCAGCAGGCCGCGCAACCGCTCGGCCAGGGCGACCCCGGGCTCGTGCGCGAACAGGTTGCTGGTGTGCACGAGCGTCGCGGCCTGCCGGCTGACGGCCTCGACCAGCGCGGGGTGGCAGTGGCCGAGCGAGGACACCGCGATGCCGGCGACCAGGTCCAGGTAGACGTTGCCGTCGACGTCCCAGACCTGGCTGCCCGCGCCGCGGGCCAGCGCCAGCGGCGGGGTGCCGTAGTTGCGCATCATGGCCGTGTCCCAGCGGGCGGTCAGCTCGGCGCCTGCGCTCATGACTCGCTCCGTCCGGTCGGCGGGTCCGGCAGCACCATGGTGCCGACGCCGGAATCGGTGAAGACCTCGAGCAGCACCGCGTGCGGCACCCGGCCATCGAGGACGTGCGCCTGCGGGACTCCTCCGCTGACCGCCCGCAGGCAGGCCTCCATCTTCGGAGCCATCCCCGCGGACAGCTCGGGCAGCAGCGCGGCCAGGTCGCTGGCCGCGATCTGGCTGATCAGGTCGCCGGTGCGGGTCTCCGGCGACCAGGCGGAGTAGAGCCCCTCGACATCGGTGAGGACGACCAGCTTCTCGGCCCCCAGGGCGACCGCGATCGCGGCGGCGGCGCTGTCGGCGTTCACGTTGTAGGTCTGGCCGCCGGGTCCGGCCGCGACCGTGGCGACGACCGGGATCCGGCCGTTGTCCAGCAGCGCGCGCAGCGCGCCGGGGTCGACCTCGGTGACGTCGCCGACCAGGCCCAGGTCGACCGTCTCGCCGCCGACCACGGTGGTCCGCGGCTCCGCGGTGAGCAGCCCGCCGTCCTCCCCGGACATCCCGACCGCGAACGGCCCGTGGTCGTTGACCAGCCGGACGACGTCCCCGTTGACCTGGCCCACGAGCACCATCCGGACCACCTCCATGGCCTCCGGGGTGGTGACCCGCAGCCCGCCGCGGAACTCGCTGGCGATGCCCAGCCGGTCCAGGTGCGCGGTGATCTGCGGTCCGCCGCCGTGCACGACGACCGGCCGGAGCCCGGCGTACCGCAGGAAGACGACGTCCTCGGCGAACGCGCGTTGCAGCGCGGGCTCGGTCATGGCGTGGCCGCCGTACTTCAGGACGACGACGGCGCCGTGGAACCGGGCCAGCCAGGGCAGCGCCTCGACCAGGGTGGCGGCCTTGACGAGTGCCGCGTCGTGGTCGACGGTCGCGGTGGTCACGGTGGGGGTCATGTCGAGTAGGCCGAGTTCTCGTGCACGTACGCCAGGGACAGGTCGTTGGTCCACACCGTCGCGGTGGCGTCGCCGGCGTGCAGGTCGACGAGGACGTGCACGTCCCGGCCGGTGAGGTCCACGGCGTCCCGCGGCTCGCCGGCCGCGCCGGAGCGGCACACCTGGACGCCGTTGATCGCCACGTCGAGCCCGTCCGGCTCGTACGCGGCCGCGGTGGTGCCGACCGCGGCCAGCACCCGACCCCAGTTGGGGTCGTTGCCGAAGAACGCGCACTTGAGCAGGTTGCTGCGGGCGACCGCGCGGCCGACCTCGACCGCGTCGGCCTCCGTGGCGGCGCCGACCACCTCGATCGCGACGTCCTTGGTGGCGCCCTCGGCGTCGGTGAGCAGCTGCCGGCACAGGTCCGCGCACAGCTCCTCGACCGCGGCCGCGAACGCGGCGGGGTCCGGGGTCACGCCCGAGGCGCCGCTGGCCAGCAGCAGCACGGTGTCGTTGGTCGACATGCACCCGTCGGAGTCGACCCGGTCGAACGTCCGCGCGGTCGCGGCCCGCAGCGCCGCGTCACAGCCGGCGGGGTCGACCACCGCGTCCGTGGTCAGCACGCACAGCATGGTGGCGAGGCCGGGGGCCAGCATGCCGGCGCCCTTGGCCATCCCGCCGACGGTCCAGCCGTCCCGGCCGACGACGGCGGTCTTCGGCACGGAGTCGGTCGTCATGATCGCCCGGGCCGCGGCGTCGCCGCCGGCCGCGGTCAGCTCGGCCGCGGCCTTGTCCACGCCGGGGAGGAGCAGCTGCATGGGCAGCCGGTCGCCGATCAGGCCGGTCGAGCAGACCGCCACCTCGATCGCGCCGATCCCGAGCGCGGCCGCGACCTGCTCGGCGGTGGCGTGCGTGTCGGCGAACCCGGCCGGGCCGGTGCACGCGTTGGCGCCGCCGGCGTTGAGGACGACCGCGGTGAGCCGGCCGGTGGTGAGCACCTGCTGGGTCCACAGCACCGGCGCGGCCTTGACCCGGTTGCCGGTCAGCACGCCGGCCGCCGCGTCGAGCGGACCGTCGTTGACGACGAGGGCCACGTCCGGCCCGCCACCCGAGCGCAGGCCGGCGGCGACGCCGGACGCCCGGAAGCCCTGGGCCGCGGTGACGCTCACGGCGCCACCCCGTCCACGGCCAGGCCGGTCGTCTCGGGCAGGCCCAGCACGAGGTTGGCGCACTGCACGGCCTGGCCGGCCGCTCCCTTGCCGAGGTTGTCGATCGCGCTGGACACGATCACCCGGCCGGAGCTGATGTCGACGGTGGCCTGCAGGTGCGCGCTGTTGCTGCCGAGCGTCGCGGCCGTGTGCGGCCAGCGCCCGTCCGGGAGCAGGTGGACGAAGGGCTCCGCCCGGTAGGCCGCGGCCAGCACCTCCCGGGCGTCCTGGGCGGTGACGCCGGGCCGGGCCGGACGCGCGGTGACCGTGGCCAGGATCCCCCGCGGCATGGGAGCCAGCGTCGGGGTGAACGACAGCGTCCGCGCCCCGCTCGCCTGCAGGATCTCCGGGACGTGCTGGTGCCGACCCACCTTGTACGCCGAGAGGTCGCCCATCACCTCGCTGCCCAGCAGGTGTCCCGCGGCCGACCGGCCGGCGCCCGAGGTCCCGGAGGCGGCGACGACGACCACGTCGTCCCGCTCGACCAGCCCGGCGGCGACCAGCGGCGCCAGCGCGAGGACGGTGGCCACCGCGTAACACCCGGTCACCGCGACCCGGCCGCCCCCGGCGGCGATGGCCGCGCGCTGACCCGGCAGCTCCGGCAGCCCGTAGGCCCAGGTGCCGGCGTGCTCGCCGCCGTAGTGCTCGGACCAGGCCGCGGCGGACGCCAGCCGGTGGTCGGCGCCGAGGTCGACCACCGGCAGCCCGGCCGGCAGGGCCGCGGCGAGCGCGCCGGACTCCCCGTGCGGCAGCGCGAGGAACACCAGGTCGGCCCGGGCCAGCGTCTCGGCGTCGGTCGGCACCAGCACCCGGTCCGCCAGGCTCACCAGCTGCGGGTGCACGTCGCCGAGGCGCTCGCCGGCGTGCGACCGGGCCGCCACCGGGCCGACCTCCAGCTCCGGGTGGGCGGCGAGCAGGCGCAGCAGCTCCCCGCCGGCGTATCCGCTGGCTCCTGCGACTGCGACGGTCGTCCCCATGCGCATAACATACAGCATTCCGGATGGTTATGCGTCAGCGGGTCGTGGCAGGATCGCTGTCGTGGATCTCGGACTGGCTGGGCGGGTGTACGTGGTCAGCGGTGGGTCGCGCGGGCTGGGCCGCGCCACCGCGGAGGTGCTGGTGGCCGAGGGCGCCCGGGTGGTGCTGGGGGCCCGCGACCAGGCGCGGGTGGAGCGGGCGGCGCAGGAGCTCGGCGGCGCGGCCCACGCGGTCGGCGTCACCGCGGACCTCGGCACGGCGGCGGCCGCGCAGCGGCTGGTCGAGGCCGCCCACACCGCGTACGGCGGCCTGGACGGCGCGCTGATCAGCGTGGGCGGCCCGCCACCGGGGACCGCGCTGGACAGCGACGAGGACGCCTGGCGGACCGGGTTCGAGTCGGTGTTCCTCGGTGCCCTCCGGCTGACCCGGCACGTCGCCGGCGCGCTGGGCGACGGTGGCTCCATCGCCTATGTGCTGTCCAGCTCCGTCCGGTCCCCCATCGCCGGGCTGGCCATCTCCAACGGGCTGCGGCCGGGCCTGGCCGGGCTGGCCAAGACCTTCGCCGACGAGCTCGGCCCGCGCGGGATCCGGGTCAACGGCCTGCTGCCGGGCCGGGTCGCCACCGGGCGGACGGCCGAGCTGGACCGGGCCACCGGCGACGAGGAGGCCGCGCGCAGCCGGTCGCACGCCGCCATCCCACTCGGCCGGTACGGCGACCCGGCGGAGTTCGGCCGGGTCGCCGCGTTCGTGCTGTCCCCGGCGGCGTCCTACCTGACCGGCGCCATGGTCCCGGTGGACGGCGGCGCGCTGCGCACCTGGTGACCGGGTCGCGCCCGGCCGGCGGTCAGCCCGCCACCGGGTCCGTCGCCGCCTCCTGCCGCTGGAACTGGGTGCGGTAGAGCTCGGCGTACAGCCCGCCGGCCGCCAGCAGCTCGCCGTGCGTGCCGGACTCGACCACCCGGCCGGCGTCGACGACGAGGATCTTGTCGGCGTTGAGGATGGTGGACAGCCGGTGCGCGATCACCAGGGACGTGCGGCCGGCCAGCGCCGCCGCCAGCGCCCGCTGCACCGCGACCTCCGACTCGGAGTCCAGGTGCGCGGTCGCCTCGTCCAGGATCACGATGCCGGGGGCCTTGAGCAGCAGCCGGGCGATGGCCAGTCGCTGCTTCTCCCCGCCGGACAGCCGGTAGCCGCGGTCGCCGACCAGCGTCTCCAGCCCGTCCGGCAGCGACGCCACCAGCTCGGCGACCTGGGCCGCCTCCAGCGCCGCCCACATCTCGGCGTCGCTCGCCCCCGGCCGCGCGTACGCCAGGTTGTCCCGGATGGTCTCGTGGAACAGGTGCGCGTCCTGGGTGACGACGCCGATCGCCGCGTGCAGCGACTCCAGCGTCACGTCCCGGACGTCGAGGCCGCCGACCCGCACCGACCCCGACCGGGCGTCGTAGATCCGGGGCACCAGCTGGCTGATCGTCGTCTTGCCGGCACCGGACGGACCGACCAGGGCGATCATCTCGCCCGGGGCGGCGGTGAACGTCACCCCGTGCAGCACCTCCTGGGTCGGCGACTGGTCCAGGACCGCCACGTCCTCCAGCGAGGCCAGCGACACCTCGGCCGCGGTGGGGTAGGAGAACCGCACGTCGTCGAACTCGACCGAGCGGGCGCCGGCCGGCAGCGGGACCGCGTCCGGCGCGTCGGCGACCATCGGGGTGATGTCGAGCACCTCGAAGACCCGCTCGAAGGACACCAGCGCGCTCATGATGTCGACCCGTACGTTCGACAGCGCGGTCAGCGGGCCGTAGAGCCGGGTCAGCAGCAGCGCGAGGGTCACCACGGTCCCGGCGTCGAGCCGACCGGTCAGCGCGAAGTAGCCGCCGAGGCCGTAGACCAGGGCCTGGGCGAGCGCCGCGACCAGGGTGAGCGCGACGAAGAACGCCCGCGCGTACATCGCCGACACCACGCCGATGTCCCGCACCCGGGTGGCCCGGTCGGAGAAGGACCGGGACTCGTCCTCCGGCCGGCCGAACAGCTTCACCAGCAGCGCGCCGGAGACGTTGAACCGCTCGGTCATCGTCGCGTTCATCGAGGCGTTCAGCCCGTACGACTCCCGGGTGATCGCCTGCAGCCGGGCCCCCACCTTTCGGGCGGGCAGGATGAACACCGGCAGCAGCACCAGGGACAGCGCGGTGATCTGCCAGGACAGCGAGAACATGACGCCGGCCGTGAGCACCAGGCCGATCACGTTGGACACGACGCCGGACAGGGTCGTGGTGAACGCCTGCTGCGCCCCGATGACGTCGTTGTTGAGCCGGCTGACCAGCGCGCCGGTCTGGGTGCGGGTGAAGAAGGCGAGCGGCATCCGCTGGACGTGGTCGAAGACCTGGGTGCGCAGGTCGAGGATGAGCCCCTCGCCGATGCGGGCCGAATACCACCGCTGGGCCAGCGAGAGGATCGCGTCGAGCAGGGCGAACCCGGCCACGATGAACGCGATCCGGATCACCACCGCCGACGAGCCGTCCCCGCCGGCGATCTCGTTGACCACCCGGCCGGCGAGGATCGGTGTCGCCACCCCGATCACCGCGCTCGCGACCACGGTCAGCAGGAAGACCACCAGCTCGCGCCGGTACGGCAGCGCGAACGCCGCGATCCGCTTGGCCGTGCCCGGGGCGAGCTTCTTCTCGGTCACCGACGAGTCACGCCGGTAGGACCGCATCACGGTCCAGGGGCCGTAACTGCCGCCGCCTCCGTGCATGGTCATGACACGCACCTCCTCCAGCGCACGAACGCCGTCCGGGTGCGCACCAGTCTCATCGCTCCGCTCAGGGCGTAAGCGATTGTCCCAACCTCAACCGCGGTCGGGTCCACGCAGGTCGGCAAATCGCCGCACCTGCGCCGCCCGCTCGGCCGCCTCCTGCTCCTCCCGGGAGCGGTCGGCCGCGCCGAGCAGCAGCGCCTTGATCTCGGTCACCGTGTTCGGCAGCGGGGCGAGGACCGCGGCGACGAGATCGGCGACCGCGCCGTCCAGCTCGGCCCGCGGGACCACCAGCGTGGCCAGCCCGATCTCCCGGGCCTCGGCCGCGCCGATCTTGCGGGCGGTCACGCACAGCTCCAGGGCCCGCGAGTAGCCGACGGCGGCCACCAGCGGAGCGGTCCCGGCCAGGTCCGGGACCAGCCCGTACGTCGACTCGGCCATCGAGAACTGGGCGTCGTCGGCCAGCACCCGCAGGTCGCAGGCCAGCGCGAGCTGGAAGCCGGCGCCGATCGCGTGCCCCTGGACGGCGGCCACCGAGACGATGTCCGGCCGGCGCAGCCAGGTGAACGCGGACTGGTAGTCCTGGATGACGGCGTCGCACCGCTCCGGCGGCATCGCCGCCAGCTCGGGCAGCGCCGGCACACCGGGGATGCCGCCGGGAGAGAAGGCGGCCCGGTCCAGGCCGGCGGAGAAGGACCGGCCGGCGCCGCGGACCACCACGACCCGGACGTCGTCCGGCAGTGACCGGCCGGCCTCGCGCAGCGCCGCCCAGGTGTGCGGGGTCTGCGCGTTGAGCCGGTCGGGACGGTCCAGGAGAACCGTCACGACCGGCCCGTCGCGTTCGACCCGGACCCCGGAGAGGTCCGCGTCCTCGTGTGTCATCGAACTGGTGCTCAGGGGTCAGTCCTTCTTCCGTCGGGTGGCGCCGCCGCGTCCCCGCAGCGTCGCGCCGGACTCGGTCAGTATCCGGTGCACAAATCCGTACGACCGCCCGGACGACTCGGCCAGCGCACGGATGCTCTGCCCCGAGTCGTACTTCTTCCGCAGGTCCGCCGCGAGCTTGTCACGCGCCTGGCCTGTGATGCGGGCGCCCTTCTTCAGGTCTGTCGCCACGTTCGGACCCTCCGTCGCCTTGGGTTGTGCGGGTGCCACCTGGGGTTGTACCCGGTTGCAACCCCATGATCACCCAGGGCAGCGATCAGCACCACCCGGCTACCAGGTGACGATGCGAGGATATGAGCGAACTGTCCGTAAAGAGAGGGCGATGAGAACAGACTGACGGTCGCCGCGGCGGCCGCCGGCGGTCCGCACCGGGTCCGGACATGCCGATGGGGGACCACGTGTGTGGTCCCCCATCGATGGAAGATGTTCGGCGGCGTCCTACTCTCCCACGCAGTCACCCGCGCAGTACCATCGGCGCAGAAGGGCTTAGCTTCCGGGTTCGGGATGGGACCGGGCGTTTCCCCTTCGCCATGGCCGCCGAAACTCTATGGAGATATGACCATCCCACCACACCCCCGGCCCCGATGATGCTGGGGTGGTGGTGTGTGTTGGGTGTCGGCCCGTATCTCGGGAACCGCACAGTGGACGCGTAGCATGTGTGGTCAAGTCCTCGGCCTATTAGTACCGGTCAGCTCCGACGATTACCCGTCTTCCACTTCCGGCCTATCAACCCGGTGGTCTACCGGGGGCCTTACCCCACGAAGGGTGGGAGACCTCATCTTGAAGCGAGCTTCCCGCTTAGATGCTTTCAGCGGTTATCCCTGCCGAACGTAGCCAACCAGCAGTGCACCTGGCGGTACAACTGGCACACCAGAGGTTCGTCCGTCCCGGTCCTCTCGTACTAGGGACAGCTCTTCTCAAGTCTCTTACGCGC
>CADCTP010000241.1 GCA_902805565.1 uncultured Mycobacteriales bacterium | reverse complement strand
GACGCCGACGTCGCAGCGCATCCCGAGCCCCTCGGCGCGGGCCTTCTCGTACGACACGACCGCCCCGGCGACCAGGCAGAACAGGGACACCCCGGCCAGCAGCCGGTCCTCCCCGCCGCCGCTGAACCACCAGGCGAGCGCGGTGAACACCGCCCCGTCGGCGACCCGGTCGCAGGTGGAGTCGAGCCAGGCGCCGAAGCGGCTGGTGCCGCCGCGCTGGCGGGCCATGACGCCGTCGAGCATGTCGGTGAGGACGGAGAAGAAGACGACGACGGTGCCGACCAGGAACTGGCCGCGGGACAGGAACAGCAGCGCACCGAGCGTGACGCCGACCGTGCCGGCGACGGTGACCGCGTCGGGGCTGACACCGACGCGCAGCAGGCCGCGCCGCGACACCCGGGTCTCGACGATGTCACCGAAGTAGTCGTTGTCGCTCTGGTTCGGCACCGGATGGGCGCAGGCGTTGCCGCACTTGAACAGGCAGGTCATGGGGCTGCGCCCCGCGGTGTGCGGGGTCAGCATCGGCAGCGGGCGGCTGCCCGGCGGGACGGACTGGGTCACCGGTTGCTCCTGGGGGCCAGGGGTTGACCCAACGAAACCTAAGGATCGCGGGCCCGGTCCGGGCGGCCCGCAGGTGAACGACCGGCGAATCCCCGCACCCGGGCGGCTCAGCAGTCGCGGACCAGCGGCCGCCGTCGCCCCACCGCCTCCATCGAGGCGAGGAGGTCGCGTTCCGGTGGTCGCGATCATGTGTCGATCCGGGTGCGGGCGGGCATCAGACCAGCAACAGCGGCTCGACACGTCGTTCGCGCGGACCATCCCGGCGTCCGGCCGATGCCGCACCAGGTGGGGGGCAGCATGACCCGGTGGACTCCGCGTGTCCTGACGGCGACCGCGCTCGCCGGCGCGATGCTGCTGGGCGGTTGCCAGAGCAGCGGCACGCCGGCGGAGCCGCCCGCATCGACGGATGCGCCCGCGTCGACCGGTGCACCGGCGTCGACCGGCGCGCCCGCGGCGGCGGAGTCGCCGGAGTCGCCGGCGTCCGGGGCCGCGACCACGAGCCCGGCGGGCAGCCGCGGCACCGCGCTCGGGGTCTTCGAGGTCACCTGCCACACCGGGCCGGGCATCACGGCGTCCGGCAGGCCGTCCTCCAGGGAGGTCGTGTCGGTGGACCGGAGCCTGTTCCCCTTCGGCACCCGACTGGTCATCGACCAGGTCGGTCTCCGGGTCGCCGCCGACACCGGCCCGGCGATCGTCGGTCGCCGACTGGACATCTGGGAGCCCTCGGCAGCGGCGTGCACCGAGTTCGGCCGCAAGCGACTGAAGGTCTGGCGGGCGCCCTGAGCACACCCGCGACCGGCCGGGCCGGGCCGGATGGCGAGGTGGACGAGCTCGTCGGCAGGCCCGGGCCGGCCCGAGCCGCCCGCTCGTGAGCAGCTTCCCCGGGCCGGTGGTCAGTCGTCGATCGCCTGGTAGACGGCGGTCCAGAGGTCGTGCCACATCGGCAGTGTCTGGTCGCCCAGGTGTGCCCGCTGCATCATGACGATCGTGATCGTGTCCTCGGCGGGGTCGTTGTACCAGGCGGTGCCGTAGTACCCGGGCCATCCGTAGGTCCCCACCGAGGGGCCAAGGTGCGTACGGCGGGTGCGGACCGACATCCCGAGACCCCAGCCGATGGCGTCGAAGTATCCCGGCCGGAACCCGGAGACCGCCTTCTGCGCCGGGGTCAGCTGGTCGCTGGTCATCAGCGTGACCGCGGGCCGCGAGAGCACCCGCTGCCCGTGGTGGGCACCACCCGCGAGCAGGGCCGAGGCGAACGCGAGGCAGTCCGCGGCGGTCGAGACGAGCCCGCCGCCACCGCTCTGGAACACCGGCGGCCGGCTCCACCGCCCGTCGGGGCCGTCCTCGACGACCGGCCCACCGGCGTCGTCGTCGCGCTCGTACGCCGTCGCCAGCCGGCCGATGTCGTCGCCGCCCACGCTGAAGCCGGTGTCCGTCATGCCGAGCGGAGCGCAGACCCGCTCGCGCAGCGCGTCCCCGAAGGACGTGCCGGTGGCCCGGGCGATGAGCACGCCGGTCACGTCGGCGGCGGTGTCGTACATCCAGCGCTCCCCGGGCTGGTGCACGAGCGGGAGCGCGCCGAGCCGACCCATCCACTCGTCCGGCGGCGCCGCCTCGTACAGGACACCCATCGCGTCGGCGATCGGGACCGTTCCGGGCTCGGCCGGGACCATGCCGGTGCCGATGGTGTAGGTCAGCAGGTCCCGCAGCGTGATCGGGCGGTCCGCCGGGACGGTGTCCGCCAGCGGCCCGCCCGGATCGGCGAGCACGGTCATGTCCGCCAGCTCGGGGAGGAGGTCGTCGACCGGGTCGTCGAGGCGGACGGTGCAGTCCTCGACGAGCGTCATCGCACACGCGGCGACGATCGGCTTCGACATCGAGCCCAGGCGGCAGATCGTGTCGACCGCCATCGGCGTCCGCGATCCCGCGCCCTCGAACGCGAGCGTGCCCGTCGCCTCGACGTGCACCTCGCCGTGCCGGGCGAGGAGGACCACCGCGCCCGGGAGGAAGCCGGAGTCGACGTGCCGGTCGAGCAGGGCCCGCACCCGGGTCAGCCGTGTCGACGAGAAGCCACCAGCCACCTGTTCCTCCTCAGCCCACCCGTTTCGTACATCGTGCGCGACGATCGCACGTTCGCGGGGGCGTTGCGGAGGAGACCCGTCCGCGCGGCGGCCCCCGCCGCGCCGCCTTCGCGTGGCGGGTGGGCCGGCGGTGGTCGCCGTGCTCCGGTCCGTGGCGGCGCCGGCCGGCGGCGGGCCTCAGCCACGTCGGGCGGCCCTCCGGGCGTTGGCCTGGTGGCGGCGGGTCGAGCCGGCCGACTCCCTGGCCTGAGCGGCGCGGGCGCGGCGGCCCTCGGCGAGCCCCGGCGGGAAGCCGGCCCGCCGGACCCGGTGCTCGATGGTCTCGGTGGAGTAGGCCAGGGCGAAGAAGAGCCCGATCAGCAGGCCGCAGGCCACGGTGAACATTCGCAGCGACACCGGCCCGGGCAGGAAGAGCACGAGCAGGCCGATCGGGACGGCCAGCTGGGTCAGGGCCCGGAAGGCGTGCCGGACCAGCCACCACCGGCTGGTGGCGTCGTACAGGATCCAGCCCCGGAACTCGGCCGGCAGTCGCCCGCCGAACGCGTACCAGACCCATCGCAGCGGATCCGGCCGGCGGACCGGCGGGTCCGACGCCTCCGACTGCCGTTCCGCTGCGCCCATGCCGCTCGCTCCCTAATAGTTAGTGCCCTAAGTAATCGTACACGCTCTACGGGCGGGTACAGTGACGGCGACGAGGGGAGTGGGGGACCGATGGAGCTGGCCGAGCCGGGCCCCGACGTGCTGGCGCTCGACCGCCAGGTCTGCTTCGCGCTCGCCGTCGCGTCGCGGTCGGTGAACGCGCTCTACCGGCCGCTGCTGGAGCCGTTGCAACTGACGCACCCGCAGTACCTGGTGATGCTCGCCCTCTGGGAGCGGTCGCCGCGCTCGGTCAAGGACCTCAGCGGGTCCCTCCGGCTGGACTCCGCCACGCTGTCCCCGCTGCTGAAGAGGCTGGAGGCGCTCGGCTACTGCACGCGCCGGCGCAGCGCGACGGACGAGCGGATGCTCACCGTCGAGCTCACCGGACGCGGCCGCGAGCTGCGGATCGAGGCGGAGAAGATCCCGCCCGCCATCGTCGAACGCCTCGGCATGGACCTCGACGAGCTCGTCGACCTGCACCGGGCCCTGAGCCGGGTCATCGCCGCCACCGACCGATCGCCGGTCCCCGCCGGCACCGAGGTGCCGACCGGGTCGCCGTAGCCCTCCGCGACCCGGCACCGGCCCGGCACCACGCCGGCCGGCGATCGCAATCCCGTGGCACCATGCGCCGGTGGTGGAGCGGCAGGTCTTCGCGTTCTCGGGGGTGCTGGGAGGTGGGGCGGACGGGTTCCGGCTGATCGAGCACGCGGTGCGGTTGGGGCGGGGGCCGCGGGTCTGCCGAGTTGCGGGAGGCGGTCACCGTGCGGCCGGGCGCCGCCGCCTGGTGGGTGGATCGCACCGGGCACCGGCGGATCCCGGCCCGAATGCTGGCACCCGACGGTCCGCCCTGATCACCAGTGAAATTCCCCGACGTCGCCGCGGTTCGGGAGCGGCTGATCGACCGCGGAAATAAAATGGCGTCGCGCCCGCGGGGCAGATGGTGACGCATCCCCGCAGAATCGGTCGTCGGCGGCCGGACGCGGCTGGTATTGCTGTTGACCGGGGCGACCGGGCTGAGGAAGCTCATTCTCAGGCTCAGCCATTCCGGACGCTCGGGGAAACGTATGCGTCACTTCATCCGGACCACGGTGGTGCTGCTCGCGGTCGCTGTCCCGGCAGTGTTGTTCTGGCCGGCGGCCCGGGCATTCGTGCGTGATTATCGATGGTGGTGGGTGCCGGTCGCGCTGATCGCGGCCGCGGCGGTCCTGCTGTGGCTGCTGCGGACCATCCTGCGCCGGCCGTGGGGTGCGCCGTGGCGGGTGCGGGCCCTCGCCACCGCCGATGCCCTGGAGCATCAGGTCGACGCCATGCCGCCCGGGCGCACCCCGGCCGAGCGGGAGCTGAGGCGATCCGTCGACCAGGCCGTACGCCACCACGTGCAGGTCGCCCGCAAGGCCGCCTGGCCGGAACACGGACAGCGGCTCCCGGTGGACCAGCAGCTCGTCGACTGGTGGACCGGCGCGCCCTGCGAGGCCGCGTACATCAACCTCCACGAGGCCGAGATCGCCCTCGCCCAGGTCCTCCCCGACGACCAGGTCGAGGCGGCCGTCCCGGAGGCGCTCGCCCGCCTGGGGACGATGGACGGCACCGACCCGCGGCGGCGGGCGGCCGAGGCCCAGCTGCTGTCGAGTCCGTCCGGACCCCAGCGCCGGGCGGCGTTCCAGGCCGCTGTCCGGATCGGCCTGGAGCTGAAGGACCAGCAGCACACGCGCCTGCGCAGCTTCCGCAACGTCATCCTGATCACGACCCTCGGGCTGACGGTCCTGGTGGTCGCCGTGTGCCTGGTCGGGTTCTGGAAGCCGGACGCGCTCCCGCTCTGCTTCGGCCCCGAGCCAACGGAGGGCGCGGCGCCGGTGCAGGGCCCGGACGGGGTGGCGTGCCCGTCGGAGGACGCGCCACCGAGGCCCGGGACGGTGCCTCGCCGCCTTCCCGCGCCCGGGGACGTCGCGCTGGTCGCCCTGCTCGGCATGCTGGGCGGCGGCCTGTCGGGGGCCATCGCGATCCGGCACCTGCAGGGCTCCTCGACGCCGTACGACGTGCCGGTCGCGCTGTCCCTGCTCAAGCTCCCCTCGGGCGCGCTCTCGGCGCTGGTCGGGCTGTTGTTCGTCCACGGTGGATTCGTTCCCGGCCTGTCCCAGCTCGACAGCCAGCCGCAGATCCTGGCCTATGCCTTCCTTTTCGGCATCGCGCAGCAACTCGTGACCCGCCTGGTCGACCGGCAGGCCCAGGACATCCTCACCAAAGTGCCGAGCAAGGAGCCGGTCAACGCCAGACCGGAGCCATCGCCGGTCGACGGATCGACGCCGGTTCTTCCCCAGCCGGGCCCCCACCGGCTGCGGCGGTCGCGCCAGCGGCTGGGCCTCTAGGCGAATCCTGTTCCGCGTTCACGGCGCGACTCCGGCCATTCGGCCTGACCATTGTGCTCATTCACGCGGCTGTGTCGGGCCGCTTCCGGGAATTTCGCGGATCGCCGGGGACGCGACCGTCGGGCCCGCCGCCGCCCGCGCGCGTCACCTGCCTGCCGGTGGTGCCGCGACCGGCCCCGGGCGAGGATGCAGGCGTGTCCGATCCCGCAGCCGTCGACAGTGTTCCGGTGCCGGCCCGGACCGCTGACCGGGCCGGCCCGGTCTCCCTCAGGTCGCTGCTGCGACCCCACCGCAGGGCGCTGGCGGCGGCGGGCGCGCTGGCCCTCGTCGGGGCGGCCGCCACGCTCGCCCAGCCGCTGCTCGTGCGACGCGTGATCACCGCGATCGAGCGGGACCAGCCCCTCGCCGGCACGGTGGTGCTGCTGGTGACCGCCCTGGTCGCGGCCGCGGTGCTGTCCGGCGTGCAGAACTACGTCCTGCAGCGCACCGGCGAGGCGGTCGTCCTGGACACCCGGACCCTCCTCGTCCGCCGACTGCTCCGCCTGCCGGTGGCCGAGCTGGACCGGCGCCGCACCGGCGACCTCATCTCGCGGGTGGGTGCCGACACGACGCTGCTGCGTGCGGTGGTGACCTCAGGGCTGGTCGACGTGGCCTCGGGCGTCGTCATCGCGGGCGGCGCCCTCGTCGCGATGGCCGTGGTCGACGGGGTGCTGCTCGGCGTCACCGTCGTGGCCGTCGGCGTCGGGTTCTCCGGCGCGCTGGTCATCACCCGCCGGGTGCGGGCCGCCTCGCTCGCGGCGCAGACGGCCGTGGGCACCATGACCGCCGGGGTCGAGCGGGCCCTGTCGGGGGTGCGGACGATCCGGGCCGCGCGGGCCGAGGACCGGGAGTCCGCCGCCGTCACCGGGCACGCCCTCGACGCCTTCCGCGTCGGGATCCGGCTCGCCCGGCTGCAGGCCGTGCTGGGGCCGCTGGCATCGGTGTCGGTGCAGGGGGCCTTCCTCGCCGTCCTCGGGGTCGGCGGGGCGCGGGTCGCCGCCGGGGCGATGACCGTGGCCGACCTGATCGCGTTCGTCCTGCTGCTGTTCCTGCTGGTACGGCCGCTGGCGTTCGGTATCGCGGCCCTCACCGCCGTGCAGACCGGGCTCGGCGCCCTGACCCGCATCGGGGAGGTGCTGGCACTGCCCGAGGAGGCGGCGGGGGACCGCGCGGCCGGCTCGGTCCCCTTCCCGGTGGGGGAACCGCTGGACGTCGTACTGCACGACGTGCACTTCGCCTACCCGACGGACGACGGCCCGCCCGTGCCGGTGCTGCGCGGCGCCGGCTTCACCGCGCCGGCCGGGTGCCGTACGGCGCTGGTCGGGCCGTCCGGTGCCGGCAAGTCCACGGTCCTCGCGCTGATCGAGCGCTTCTACGACGTCGACGCCGGGCGGGTCTGCGTCGGCGGGCGGGACGTGCGGTCCCTCGACCGCGGGCAGCTGCGCGGCCGGATGTCGTACGTCGAGCAGGACGCGCCCGCGCTCGCCGGGACGCTGCGCGACAACCTGCGGCTCGGCGCACCGGAGGCGACCGACGCCGACCTGCTCGCCGCGCTGTCGTCGGTGAACCTCACCGAGCTGGTGACCCGGGGCCCGGCCGGGCTGGACACGCAGGTCGGCGACGACGGCATCCTGCTCTCGGGCGGGCAGCGGCAGCGGCTGGCGATCGCCCGGGCCCTGCTCTCGCGCCCGGCGCTGCTGCTGCTCGACGAGCCCACGGCCTCGCTGGACGCGCGCAACGAGCAGGCCCTCGCCCAGGCGGTGGCCGCCATCGGACCCGGTACGACGGTGCTCGTCGTCGCGCACCGGCTGTCCACGGTCGTCGACGCCGACCGGATCGTCGTGCTCGACCAGGGCGTGGCCGTGGCGGTCGGCACCCACGACGAACTCGTCGCCGGCTCGCCGCTGTACCGGGACCTGGCGACCCGGCAACTGCTGGTCTGAGGGGCGCGCGCCACGGTGCCCTTCGGGGCAGTCCTTCGCGCAGCGGACCGCGATCCGCCGGGCACCGTCCGCGAGCGGTCCTATGGTCGGTCGAGGCCTACGGGGAGGAGCTGAAGATGAGTGAGTTCGGGTTCGGCGGCGATGTGGTCACCGGCCGGACGGTACGGGTGACCGTACCGGTCGCGGCGTTCAACGACCTGGACGCGATCCAGCGGGTGCAGCGGGACGTGCTCGGCCAGCTGGGCTGCGAGGCGTGCTGCTCCGGCTGGGACATCCGGTTCGAGCTGGCCCGGCAGTTCGTCGTCGACGAGCAGTTGACCGTTCGCGCGCTGGGTCCCCTCGTCCGGTGAACCTGCCCGACCTCGGGGTCGGGCTGATCCACCAGCCCGGCCTCGAGCCGTTGCTCGAGGCCGGGCACGACCTTCTCGACGTCGTGGAGGTCGAGCCCCAGACCTTCTGGTCCCGTACGGACAGCGGCTATCGCCAGCGCACCGAGACGATGGCGCTGCTGGAGCGGATGCCGCAGCGCAAGCTGGTGCACGGGGTCGGCTTCCCGGTCGGCGGCACCCACCCGCCCGACCCGGCCGCGCTGGGCCCGTTCGCCGACACGATCCGGCGGCTGTCCGCCCCGTGGTGCAGTGAGCACCTGAGCTTCAACCGGGTCGACGACGGCGGGCGGGAGCTGTCCACCCTGTTCCTGCTTCCGCCGGTGCAGTCGCCGGCGTCCGCGGAGCTCGCCGCCGCGAACATCCGGGCGGTCCAGCGGCTGCTGCCCGTGCCGTTCGCCTTCGAGACCGGCGTCAACTACGTGCGGCCCCAGGCCGGGGAGCTCTCCGACGGGGCGTTCTTCGCGCGGGTCGCCGAGCGCGCCAACTGCGGCATCCTGCTCGACCTGCACAACCTCTGGTGCAACGAGCGCAACGGCCGGCAGCCGGTTCTCGACGTGCTCGCGGAGCTCCCGCTCGACCGGGTCTGGGAGGTCCACCTGGCCGGCGGCCAGGAGCTGGACGGCTACTGGCTGGACGCCCACTCCGGGCCGGTCCCCGAGGCGCTGATGGATCTCGCCGCCGAGGTCGTCCCGGCCCTGCCGGCTGTCCGCGCGCTCATCTTCGAGATGGTCCCCGAGCAGCTCACCAGCGGACGGGTCGCCCTGCCGGAGCTGCTCACCCAGCTCGAGAGGATGCGGGAGATCTGGGCGCTGCGGGCCCGGGACGTACGGCCGGCCGCCGCCCCGGGACGCCCGGCGGCACCGCCGGGCACGATCGAGCTCCCCGGCCCGGGCGAGTGGGAGATCGCCCTGGCCGGCGCGGCCGCCGGCCGGGAGATGCCCGGCGACCTGGCCGGCACCCTGCGTGCCGACCCCGGCGTCGGCGTCATCCGACGGGTGGTCGACCAGGTCCGCGCCGGCCGGGTCGTCGACGGTCTGCGCTACACGTACCGGCTGGTCGTGCTGACCCGCGGCGAGGAACGGTTCCTGGAGCTCCTCGACTCCTTCCGCCGGGCGACCGGGCCGGAGCTCCTCAGCGCCGACGAGGTCGCCGCCTTCGGGGCGTACCTGCTGGAGCACGCGCCTGACGTCCCGCACCTCGCCGACACGGTCGCGCTCGAGCTCGCCGCCCTCCGGGCCCGGGCGGACGGGACCGACCAGACCGTCCGGGTCGGCGTCGACCCGCTGGCGCTGCTGGCGGCGCTCGGCGCGGGACGGCCGCCCCCACCGCTGGCGCCCGGCGACTACCGGACCGTGATCCAGCCCTCCTGAGCTGCCGCCGGCGGGCGAGCCGACGGCTCGTCGTCTCCTGCTCCGAAGCGGTTCGGGATTTCGTCGTGTTCACCAATAAACGGCTCATTGCGGTGAACGTGCGGGGAATCACCGGGAAGAAGCGCGACTTCACCTCGCTCCCGTACAGCAAGATCCAGGCCTTTTCCGTGGAGTCCGCCGGTAGTTTCGACCTCGACGCCGAACTCGACCTCTGGTTCAGCGGCCTCGGTAAGGTCCGCCTCGAATTCAAGGGCAGCGCCGACATCCGGCAGCTCGGTCGCATGGTCGCCACCTACGTCCTCTGATCGACGCAACCTGCGCAGAGCGCAGCGCGGGCGACCGGTTCCCAAGTGTGACGGTGGCTAACCTCTGCCGGTGAGGCTCGGGACGGGTTGGCCGCCACTCGACGACTTCGCGGCCGCGCTCCGCGCTGAGCTGGGCGCCGCCGCGGACATCAGTCATCAGGCCCTGACAGAGGTCATCACGCTGACCGAGGTACGGCCGAACCGCCGGGGGGCGCTGAGGGTCGCGTGGATCGTCTTGGCCGACAGTGAGGTGATCCTGCAGGCGGGGGAGATCGGCGGCACGTGGGAGCTCGAGCAGACGGAGGAGGACTTGTCCTTCCTCCGGCGCCTGACGATGAGCGTCATCGCGGGGCGGGTCACCGAGACCTTCGGCGCGGGGAGGTCTCTGGTCGAGGTCACGCTGGAGGACGGTCACGTCGAGTCCACCAGCACGCACAACCTGTTCGAAGCGCCCTTCCCCCAGCCGGGTTGGCGGCTGCGCGGGAGGCGTGTGCAGTACGCGCCGTACCGCTGAGGGCAGGTCCGAGCGTTTCGCGGTGGTACATGTCGCCGGGGGTGCGGGTCGATGGTGTCGGGCCCGCTAGGTTTGCCGGCATGCCGGAGGCCGCCGATCTCGACATCGTCCGGGCCTCCTACGACGCGGTCGCCGACACCTACGTCCGGCTCGGCATCGGTGACCTCGCGCCGGAGCCGTGGCTGCGCGCCGCGCTCGCCGCCTTCGCCGAGACGGTCCGCGGCCTGGGTCCGGTCCTCGACGTGGGCTGCGGTCCCGGCACCGTCACCGCGCACCTCGCCGGACTGGGCCTCGACGTGTCGGGCGTCGACCTGTCGCCCAGGATGGTCGAGCACGCTCGCCGGCGCCACCCGCACCTGCGTTTCGACGCCGCCTCGGCAACCGCGCTCGACCTCGCCCCGGCGTCGCTGGGCGGCGTACTCGGCTGGTGGTCGCTGTTCAACCTGCCCCGCGACGTCCTGCCCGGCGTCCTGGCGGACTTCCACACGGCCCTCGTGCCCGGCGGCCACGTCCTCCTCGGCACCCACGTCGGCGACGGCGAGATCGTGCGGACCGAGGCCTACGGCGGTGTGCCGGTCTCCTGGACCACCCACCTCTGGCAACCGGACCAGCTCGCACGGCTGCTCACCGACGCCGGTTTCGAACTCGTGGCCGACCTCCGGCTCCCCGAGCAACCCCCATCCCGTCCCCAGGTGCTCCTCGCCGCCCGACGCACCACCTGACAGCCGACGCGATACTGCTGCGGTGCGCGGACAGGCGGCTGGTGTGGTGGTGGTCGGACCGGTGTCGTGGAACACCATCGTCCAGGTGCCGCGGCTGCCGGAGCCTCGGCCGCAGACCCTGTTCGCCCGGGAGACCTGGGCAACCCTCGGGGGAACCTCCGCGGGGAAGGCGGTGAACCTCGCCCACCTCGACGTGCCGGTCACGCTGAGCACCGTGCTCGGTGCCGACGCCGAGGCGGACCTCATCCGCACCGCACTGTCGGATCGGCGGATCCGGCTCGTCGCCGAACGCGTCGAGGGCGACTCCGAGCGACACGTCAACCTCATGGCGGCCGGCGACCGGCTGTCGATCTACCTCTCCCTGCCGCCCGCACCGGCCGGGCCCCTGCCGGCCGCGACGCGGACAGCCATCGACCGGGCGCGTCATGTCGTGCTCGACCTGTCGGTCCGGGCGCGGGACGCCATTCCGCTCGCCAGGTCGAGCGCGGCGACCGTCTGGACCGATCTGCACGACTACGACGGGAAGTCGGCCTTCCATCAGCCGTTCCTGGACGCCGCGGACATCGTCTTCATGAGCAACGACGCCGTGGCCGACCCCCGCGCCCTGATGACCCGGATGGTCGCCGCCGGTACGCGGCTGGTGGTCTGCACGCTCGGGGCCGACGGGGCGATCGCCCTCGACGGCGGTGAATGGCACCAGGTCGTCGCCGCGCCGGCGGCGGTGCTCGACACCAACGGCGCGGGCGACGCGTTCCTGGCCGGGTTCCTGTCCGCCACCGCGGCCGGGCGTACCGTCCCGGACGCGTTGCGGGCCGGCGCCGCCCAGGCCGCCCATGCTCTCGGGTCACGCCACCTCAGCCCGCTGCTCGACGAGGCCTGACCGGCCGTCCGCCACCTAGCCGGGTCCGGGGTCCGGGCGTCGACAGCCTCCCGTGCGGTCGAGGCCGGGAGCGTGACCAGCCACCCCGACCTGCCCTCGGCGCGTCCGGTCGAGGTGTGGCGCTGCTCAGACCGCTCGGACTTCGGCGAGCCGGCTTTCCGCGAACGGGTCGGTGCCGGTGGGGTCCCAGCAGACGGCGGCTTCCCACGCGGCCTGTGCTTGCGCCGCGATGTCGTACGCGTCGTCGTCGAGGCCGGCGGCGTTGTGCGGCAGCGCCAGGTCGAGGTCGGGGACGTCGACGTGCGACTCGTCCCAGTCGATCAGCGCGACGCGATCCGCGGTCATGCGGACGTTGCCCGGGTTGGGATCGCCGTGCACGACGCACGTCGGGCGGCCGGTCATTCGCGCCCACGCCGCCCGGCAGCGAACGACACCCTCGGGCGGCATCGCGCCGAGGTCGACCCTGGTCCCGGTCTCCGCGTGCAGGAGGTCGGTCGACGATCGCCAGCCCGGGCGCTGGGGCCAGCCGCGCGTGAGCCGATGCAGCCGGCGGAGCGCGTCGGCGACGCGCCGCCAGTCGGCCTCGGTCTCCGGCGGCCCGCCCTCCACGTAGGTCATCACCACCAGACCATCGGCGAAGTACCGGCCGTCCGCGGTCGGGATCGGCACCGGCACCGGCACCCCCTCCCGATCCAGGTGTCGCAGCAGGTCGGTCTCCCAGGCGAGATCGGCGTCGCCGCGCCGGCCGAGACGCCCGACCGCGAGCCGGCCGTTGACCCGCACCCTCCACACCTCGTTGACCCCGACCCCGCCGGCGAGCGGTTCCAGGCGGACGACGTCCGCACCCCACCGCCCGAGTGCCTCCCATCCCACCGGCCACATCCTCGCGGAGAGCGATCCGGCGCTCAACGACATTGCCCGCGGCGTGCACGCCTGCCGCGCAACCAGCGTGAGAGTTGCCGGAACGAGATTGTCCGGAGCGGGCTCTACAGTGCCCGGCATGACAGGGACCGGAACGGATTGGCGGGTGGTCGATGGCGTCGCGACGGCATGGTTCGACGCGCCGTCGCTGATCGAGGGGGCTGCGCTGGCCGGGCGCATCGTGGAGCTGTCGGCCGGGATCGCGGTCGACCTGCGCGCGACCGGCCTGCGGGTGCGCCTCGACTCGGACGAGCACGCCGAGGCGGTGTCGGCGGCCGCGCGAGATCTCGGGCTGGCCGCGGACCCGGCCGTGCCGCAGCACCTGAGCGTCGTGGTCGAGTCCGCGGACCCGTCCGCGGTGCGGCGGTTCTGGCAGCCCGTGCTCGGCTACGCGCCCGGGGAGGACGGCGGCCTCGCGGATCCGTTGCGGCGCGACCCCGGGGTACGGATCCGGCGGTCGACCGAGCCGCGGCCGCTGCGGAACCGCATCCACCTCGACGTGGTGCGGCCGGCCGCGGCGGTCGAGCAGGTCGGTCTCGGTGCGGGATCCGGACCGTACGGGGTCTGTCACGCCGACCCCGACGGTAACGAGGTCGACCTGCTCCCGGGCGACCCGCTCGGCGAGACGACCGGGACAGCCGACTGGCAGGCGGTGTTCAGCGCGACGGCGTGCTACCGCACCGCCTCGCCGGCGCAGCAGCGTGACCTGGCCGTTGCGGCCGCGGCGCTGGCCGCCGACGCCGGCTTCCCGCTGCTGATCGACCTGCGCCCCGGGCTCGTGATCCTCGACAGCGGCAAGGACCAGTGGGAGGGCGACGCCCACGGCCTCGAGCTCGACTTCACCGACCTCGCCGGGAAACTCCAGACCGCGGCCCGCGAACCCGGGGCCACCGCGGATCCGGGGCTGCCGCGCTTCGCCCAGCTCTTCCTCGACGCCGCCGACGTCGCCGCGGTCCGCGCGTTCTGGGTCGCCGCCCTCGGATACACCCACGACCGGCGGGCCGGGCTCACCGACATCCACGACCCGCGGCGGCTGAACCCGGTGCTGGTGTTCCAGGAGCTCGACGCTGCGGAGACGGAGCGCCGCCGGCAGCGCAACCGCATCCACGTCGAGCTCGCCGTGCCGTCGGACCTCGCGCAGACGCGCCTCGCCACGGCCGTCGCAGCCGGTGGTCGGCTCCTTGACGAGTCGGGGGATCGCCGGCGGGTCGCCGACCCCGAAGGCAACGAGATGGTGATCGTCAGCGGGGCCTGAGCTCGCGCTCGGCCGGGCTCCACGCTCGGCGGGTTGCCCGACGACGAGCGGACACCGGCCACGGCGTCCGATCCCCGTGCTGGTTCTGTCGTACGGTTCGGCCGTGGGGCAGCGCCGGAGCAGAGTGCTTGACGACCGCCTGTGGGACGAGGCCGGCGACGAGTGGGCGGTGCTCGTGCGCTGGGTGGATGCCGTCCAGGTCCGGCAGTTCCTCCATCGGGAGCGGACCGTCGCGTTGGCAGGCGCCGGCGGGGGCGTGACATGGCTGACCGCAGCGCAGGCCTGGGACCTCTGGCAGCACGCCCGACGCCATTTCGAGGTCCCGGGCCGGTCCGCGGCCGCACCGGACGGCGAGGGCCTCACCTACGCGGCGAAGCTGTGGCGCCGGGAGCAGGATCGCCTGCTGATGCTGCACAGGTTCTGCTGACCGCGCGGTCCGTCGCGCTCGCAGCGCATCCGCAGTACGGCGCATGCGCGCGTCCCGCGGGACGTGGCTCAGTACCCGCGGCTGCCGTCGATCGCCTCGCGGATGATGTCCGCATGACCGGCGTGCCGCGCGGTCTCCTGGATGACGTGCATCGCGACCCAGCGCAAGTTCTCGTCGACCAGGTCCGACAGCGCACACCTGGCGTCGAGGTCGCCCGCGGCGAGGATGGTCCGGGACACCGCGATCTGCGCCTGGTAGTCGGCCAGCACGCTGGCCACGGTCTCGTCGTCGCCGAGCGCGAACGTGCCGTCCGGCTCTCCCCGTACCGTCGGCCACCCGTCGGGATCGGGCCGCCCGGCGAAGATGACCTGGAACCACCGGCGCTCCCAGACCGCGCAGTGCTTCAGAATGGCGAGCAACGACAGCGAGCTGACGGTCGACGCCCACCGCGCGTCCTGCTCGGACAGCCCGTCGACCTTGCGGACCAACGCCTGCCGCATCTCATCGAGGTAACTCTGCAGCGCATCCAGTTCGGTCGCGGTCGAGAACGAACCCGTCGCCATGGCCGACACGCTACCGATCCGGCAACCCGCGGCCGGCCCTGCCGGGCCCGCCCCCGGCCTTACCCGGGCAGGCACGGACAGGTCGCCCGCCAGCCGGATCCGACCACCGCCGCCGCATGCCGGAGTTGACCCTGCCGACCACTCAGGGTGCCGGTGGAGGGGAAATGCGGTGGCGGTTCTTGGTTCACTGGCCGGGATGCAGAAGACACTGGTCCAGCCGCCGAAGGCCGTGCCCGGGGACCGGGTGGCGGTGCTGTCTCCGTCGTTCGCCGCGCCGGGGTTCGCGCCGGAGGTGCACGAGCAGGCGATGCGCCGGCTGGCGGAGATCACCGGCCTCCGCCCGGTCGAGTATCCGACGACCCGGCGGCTGGGAGCCTCGGCGGCAGACCGGGCGGCCGACCTCAACGCCGCCTTCGCCGACCCCGACATCCGTGCCGTCCTGGCGACGATCGGTGGCGACGACCAGATCACCGTGGTGCCGCACCTCGACCCCGCGGGCGTCCGGCGCGACCCGAAGCCGTTCCTCGGCACCAGCGACAACACCAACGTGGTGAACTGGCTGTGGACCCAGGGGGTGGCGGCGTTCTACGGCGGCTCCACCCAGGTGCACCTGGGACCCGGACCGGCCGTCGACGCCGTGCACGCCCGGTCGCTGCGCGCCGCTCTGCTCACCGGTGAACGACTGGAGGTCACCGAGCCGGGGGAGTCCGAGGACTTCGGCCGGGACTGGCACGACCCCGCGGCCCTGACCGAGTACGGCGACCGCGAGCCGACCGAGCCCTGGACCTGGGCCGGCCCGCGCCGCCGGGTGACCGGCCGCACCTGGGGCGGCTGCGTCGAGGTCCTGCAGTGGATCCTCACCGCCGGACGGTTCCCGGCCGACCCGGCCGTGCTCCACGGCGGTGTCCTGCTCCTGGAAACCTCGGAGGAGCTCATCCCGGCCCGGGAGTTCGGCCGGATCCTGCGCAGCCTCGGCGAACGCGGAGTGCTCGGCGTGGTCGACGCCGTGCTCGTCGCGCGGCCGCCGACGTCCGGTTTCGACGTCCGTCCGACCCCGGCCGAGCGCTCCTCCCGCCGCGCGGAGCAACGAGACGTCGCCATCGACACCGTCCAGCGCTACAACCCGAACGCCGTCATCGTCGTGGGCGTGCCTTTCGGTCACACCCGACCTCAGTGGATCCTTCCCCATGGCGGAACGGTTCTCGTCGACGGCGACCAGCAGCGGTTGTGGGCCGACTACTCGTGACGCCACCCTCCGCGCACCCCGCGGCATGTGACGATTCCGGCCCTGGGCCGGAAGCCCCAGAGGTCGGAAGGAGTTCGCCAAGGCCACG
>CADCTP010000240.1 GCA_902805565.1 uncultured Mycobacteriales bacterium | reverse complement strand
GGACCCGGCTGGGCGCCGGGGGCAACAAGGTCTACCTGCCGCTGGCCGGCCGGCCGCTGCTGGCCTGGGCGCTGGAGGCGTTCGCGCAGGCCCCGTCCGTACGCCGGCTGGTGCTGGTCGCCCGGCCCGAGGACCGGCCGCTGGCCCGGGCGGCCACCGACGCGGTGCCGCACCCGGTCCGGATCGTCGACGGTGGGAGCACCCGGCACGGTTCGGAGTGGGCGGCGCTGCGCCACCTGGCCCCGGCGATCCGGTCCGGCGAGGTGGACGTGGTCGCGATCCACGACGGGGCGCGGCCGGTGCTGTCCCGCGCGCTGATCGAGGAGACCGTCGCCGCCGGCCGGCTGCACGGCGCCGCGGTCCCCGGCGTGCCGCTGACCGGCGCGGCGGTGCTGGACGGCGGCGGGCCGCCGCGGCCGGTGGACGGCACGCTGGTGCGGGTGCAGACGCCACAGGCGTTCCGGGCGGACCTGCTGCTGGCCGCGTACGAGCGGGCGGAGCGGGACGGCTTCACCGGGACGGACACCGCGGCCTGCGTGGAGCGGTACGCGGGGATCCCGGTGCACTGCATCCCCGGCGACCCGCGCAACGTCAAGGTGACCTACCGGCCGGACCTCGCGCTGGCCGAACGGCTGCTCAGGCCGTAGTCGCCAGCACGGCAGCGGCCAGGTCCAGGTCCTGCGGGGAGCGCACCGGGAAGGCGTGGGCGGCGCCGGGGACGGTCACCGTGCGGGCCGAGGGCGGGACGAGCGGGTCGCCCGGCCGGCAGTCGCGGTGGGCGGCGGCCAGCACCGGCCAGCGGACCGCCTGCGGTGTCTGCACCTGGACCAGCGTCTCCCGCGGGACCGTGCGGACGATGCGGCCGCCATTGATCTCCTTGACGGTCTCGGTCACCTCGACCACCGGCACCGCCACGTCCGCGCCGGCCCGCACCGCCTCGACCACCCGGATCACCAGCTCGGCCGGCGCCAGCGGCCGGTACGCGTCGTGCAGGACGACGATCTCCGCCCCGGCCAGCCGGGACAGCACGTCGTGCAGGCCGGCGTGCCCGGAGGCCCCGCGACCCACCAGCACGAGATCGACCACGCCGCTCCCGCGGAGCGCGGAAGCGGCATGGTCGACCAGCCGTACGTCGTTCAGCAGGCCCAGCGCGTCGTCGGCGTCGGACGTCAGGACGACACCCGGGACCACCATCGCGCGGACCCGGCCCTCAGGAGGCGAGGACCTCGTCGAGCAGCACCTCGGCCTTGTCCTCGTTGGTGCCCTCGGCGAGCGCGAGCTCACTGACCAGGATCTGCCGGGCCTTGGAGAGCATGCGCTTCTCCCCCGCGGACAGGCCGCGCTCCCGGTCACGACGCCACAGATCCCGAACGACCTCGGCCACCTTGTTCACGTCGCCGGACGCGAGCTTCTCCAGGTTGGCCTTGTAACGCCGGGACCAGTTGGTCGGCTCCTCCGTGTGCGGCGCGCGCAGCACCTCGAAGACCTTGTCCAGACCCTCCTGACCGACCACGTCACGGACGCCCACTATGTCGGCGTTGGCCGACGGGACCTCGATGGTGAGATCCCCCTGGGCCACCTTCAGCACCAGGTAGATTCTTTCCTCGCCCTTGATGACCCGGGTCTTGATGGCCTCGATGACAGCTGCCCCGTGGTGCGGGTAGACGACGGTCTCGCCGACCTTGAAAACCATGTGTCTGTGACCCCTTTCGCTATACCCAGAATAACACGCCGGGAAGCGGGCCTCACCTTCGTCGACTGACGTTTCCGCAGGTCAGCGGCGCGCATGCGGCCAGACGGGGGGTTGACAAGCGGTAAATGACGTGCTCGGCGGGGTTCATGACGGCATTCGGCCGATCGGGTACGTTGCGCCGGCAGCCGTCCCGGCGGACAGTGGACCGGTGCGCCGCGACGACGAGGACGACCGTTCCGGCGAGGCCGGCCGGGCCGGCGGCGACGCCTCCTGGGTCGACCGGGTCGTCATCCCGGACGACATCAGCGCCCTCGAGGCCGAGGTCCGGGCACTGCGCCGGGAGCGGCGGGCGCAGCAGCGCCGGGCCCGGCTGCGCGGGCTGGCCCGCCCCGGCCGCAGCGCCCCGATGGTGATGGTCGCGGTGCTGCTCATCGCCGGGATCGCCGGCCTGCTCGTCCTCTTCCAGCCCCGCCGTACGACCGGGACGCCCGGCACGGTGGACACCGGCCTGGCCGCCACCGACCGCCGGCTGCCGGACGTCCTGGTCCGGCAGGCCGACGGGACCGCCCGCAAGGTCCGCGGGTTCCGCCCGGCCGTGCTGGCGCTGGCCCCGGTCGGCTGCGGCTGCGACGCGGCGCTGCGCGACGCCGGGACGGCCGCCCGGCGGCACGGCGTCGACTTCCTGCTCGTCGACCGGACGCTGCCACCGCTGCCACCCGGGCTGACCGAGCCGACCACGGTCCGCCTGGTCGACCCGAACGGCGCGATCGCGATCGCCTTCGGCGCGGAGGCCGACGGCCGGCGGGCACCGGGCGGCCCGGTGCTCGTGCTGATCGGCAACGGCGGCGAGGTCGTCCGGGTGCTGCCGGAGGCGTCCCCGCAGGCACTGGAGCGGGAGCTGACCGGGATCGCGCCGCTACCGTCCCCCACGGGGTGATCTCTACGGTGTCCGGGTGGGCACCGTCGGCGGGCTGGTACGCGCCTGCCACCCCGAGCCGACCGCGGCGGTGACCGCCGTCGTCGCGGCGCTGGCGGCGTCGGCCGGGCGCGGACCGGCCGGGACGGTGTCGGTGGCCGCGGCGGTGCTGGCCGGCCAGCTGTCCATCGGCTGGATGAACGACTACCTCGACCGGGACCGCGACGCCCGCGCCGGCCGGCTCGACAAGCCGGTGGCCGAGGGAGCCCTGGACCCGCGGACGCTGCGTACCGCCCTGTGGGTTGCGGCCGTGGCCGTGCTGCCGCTGTCGCTGCTGTCCGGCTGGCGGGCCGGGGCGCTGCACCTGGTCGCGGTGGCGGCGGGCTGGGCCTACAACGTGCGGCTGAAGTCGACCGCGCTGTCGGTGCTGCCGTACGTGGTCGCGTTCGGGCTGCTGCCGGCCTTCGCCACCGCCGGGCTGCCGGGGACGCCGGTGGTGGGCTGGCTGGTGGCGGCGGGCGCGCTGCTCGGCGCGGGCGCGCACTTCGCGAACGTGCTGCCGGACATCGACGCCGACCTGGCCACCGGCGTACGGGGCCTGCCGCACCGGATCGGCCCGGCCGCGTCCCGGGTGGCGGCGGCGGTGCTGCTGGCCGCGGCCTCGGTGGTGCTGGCGGTGGGGCCGGCCGGGCCACCGGGGGCGCTCGGCTGGGCCGCGGTGGCCGTCGCCGGCGTCTGCGGCGTGGGCGCGGCGGTGCTGGGGCGGCGGCCGGGGTCGCGGGCGGCGTTCCTCGGCGTGCTGGTGGTGGCGGCCGTCGACGTGGGCCTGCTGGTGGCCTCGGGAGCGGGCGTCCGCTGAGACCGCCGACCCCCGGGTGGGGACGGCACGCCCTGGGCGGGTAGGGCAGCGGGGGCGCCGCTAGTCTGGCGCCCGACGTTCCACCCGTACGACTCAGGAGGGCCCGGTGGCCGCAAACCGCTGGACGCGCCGCGGCGCCGCATCGTCCCGGTCCGTGCTGGCCGCGCTGGCCCTGGTCGGGGGCGTCGCGCTCGCCGGCTGCGCCGCCGGGCAGCAGGCCCAGACCGCCGAGCAGCGACCGACGGTGAACGGCGCCAACGTGAACCTCGGCGCGCTCGCGCTCCGCGACGTGGCCCTGGAGTACCCGCCGGACGGGGTCTACGAGGAGGGCTCGGACGCGCGGCTGCGGATGGTCGTCGTCAACGAGGCCACCACCAGCGACGCGCTGGTCGAGGTGCGCACCGACGTGGCCGAGAGGGTCACGATCCGCGCCGCCGCCGAGGAGGGGACGGGCCCGACCCCGACGCTGACCGCCCCGCCGCCGTCGGAGACCGGGTCGGAGACCGGCTCGCCCACCGCCACCGCGGAGAACCCGAGCCCGTCGGTCACCGGCGACCCGGTGGACCCGTCCGCGAGCCCGTCGCTGTCGGGGTCCGCCTCGCCGGCGTCGCCCACCCCGTCGGCCACCCCCGGCGAGGCCGAGTCGGTCCGCATCCCGATCCCGACCAACGGGCTGGTCGCCTTCCGCGACGAGGGTCCGACGATCCTGCTCAGCGGCCTGACCGAGCGCCTGCGGCCGGCTCAGCGGCTCAACGTCACGCTGGTGTTCCAGAACGCCGGCGAGATCGACGTCTCCATCGCGGTCGGCGTGCCGGAGGAGCAGATCTCCACCGCCCCGACCGTCGAGGGCCACAGCGAGGAGTAAGCCCGCCGGAAAGTGTCGGAGCCGGTCGTTACGGTT
This sequence comes from uncultured Mycobacteriales bacterium, assembly GCA_902805565.1. Classification (GTDB taxonomy): domain Bacteria; phylum Actinomycetota; class Actinomycetes; order Mycobacteriales; family CADCTP01; genus CADCTP01. The sequence continues at coordinate 1,344 of CADCTP010000240.1, read as the reverse complement.
CCGGCGTGGCGAAGACGAAGGACCGCCCGGCCTACCGGTGCGCGGAGTGCGGCTGCACGCCGCCGCGCTGGGTGGGCCGCTGCCCGGAGTGCCAGGCCTGGGGCTCGGTGGCCGAGGTCGGCGCCGGCCCGGCGGCGCTGCGGCCGCTGGTCGCGGGGCCGGTGACCGAGCCGGCCCGGCGGATCGGCGAGATCGACGTGGAGGCGGCCCGCTCCCGGCCGACCGGGGTCGGCGAGCTGGACCGGGTGCTCGGCGGCGGGCTGGTGCCCGGCGCGGTGCTGCTGCTGGCCGGCGAGCCGGGGGTGGGCAAGTCCACCCTGCTGCTGGAGGTGGCCAAGCACTACGCGGCCGGCGGCACCGCCCTGATCGTCACCGGCGAGGAGTCCGCCGCCCAGGTCAGGCTGCGGGCCGAGCGGACTGGTGCCCTGCACCCGCGGTTGTGGCTGGCCGCCGAAACCGACCTGGCCGCGCTGCTGAGCCACGTCGACGCGGTGGTGCCCGGGCTGCTGGTGGTGGATTCGGTGCAGACCGTCGCGTCACCGACGGTCGACGGCGCGGCCGGCGGCGTCACCCAGGTCCGGGCGGTGGCCGCGGCGCTGATCGCGGTGGCCAAGGCCCGCAACATCGCCACCGTGCTGGTCGGGCACGTGACCAAGGACGGCACGATCGCCGGTCCGCGCGTGCTGGAGCACCTGGTCGACGTGGTGCTGCACTTCGAGGGCGACCGGCACTCCTCGCTCCGGCTGGTCCGCGCGGTGAAGAACCGGTTCGGCCCGGCCGACGAGGTGGGCTGCTTCGAGCTGACCGACGGCGGGATCCAGGGGCTGGCCGACCCGTCGGGGCTGTTCCTGTCCCGGCGTACGGAACCGGTGCCCGGCACCTGCGTGACGGTGACCGTGGAGGGCCGCCGGCCGCTGCTGGCCGAGGTCCAGGCGCTGGTCGCCCGGTCCACGCTGGCCACCCCGCGGCGGGCGGTGAGCGGGCTGGACTCCTCCCGGGTGGCGATGGTGCTGGCGGTCCTGGAGCGGCGCGGGCGGGTGAAGCTCGGCGACGACGACGTGTTCTCCGCGACCGTCGGCGGCGTCCGGGTCACCGAGCCGGCCGCCGACCTGGCGCTGGCCCTGGCCGTCGCCTCGGCCGCCCGCGACCTCCCGATCCCGGCGACGATGGTGGCGATCGGCGAGGTCGGGCTGTCCGGCGAGGTCCGTCGGGTCGGGGCGGTCGGGCGGCGGCTGGCCGAGGCCGCCCGGCTCGGGTTCACCAGCGCGCTGGTGCCACCGGACCCGGGGCCGGTGCCGGCGGGCATGCGGGTCACCGAGGTACCCGACCTGGGGGCCGCCCTCC
>CADCTP010000239.1 GCA_902805565.1 uncultured Mycobacteriales bacterium | reverse complement strand
CGCCGCGGGCGGGCGGGTGAGCACCGGGCCGCCGGGCGCGGCGCCGCTGCTCGAGGTCGACGGGCTGACCGTCGACTTCGACACCGAGGCCGGGCCGGTCCGAGCCGTGCGCGGGGTGTCCTTCACCGTCGCCGAGCGCGAGGTGGTCGCGCTGGTCGGCGAGTCCGGGTCGGGCAAGTCGGCGACCGCGCTGGCCGCGCTGGGGCTGCTGCCGCGCAGCGCGGCGGTGGGCGGCGCGGTGCGCTTCCGCGGCGAGGACCTGCTGGCGATGCCGCCGGCCCGGCTGCGGGAGCTGCGCGGCGGCGCGGTCTCGATGGTCTTCCAGGACCCGATGACCGCGCTGACCCCGGTCCGTACGGTCGGCGCGCAGCTGGCCGAGGCGGTCCGGGCGCACGCCCGGGTGTCCCGGGCGGAGGCGGGCCGGCGGGCGGTGGCCGCGCTGGACACGGTGGGCATCCCGGACGCCGGCCGGCGGCTGCGGGCGTACCCGCACGAGTTCTCCGGCGGGATGCGGCAGCGGGTGCTGCTGGCGATGGCGATCGTCAACGACCCGGCGCTGCTGGTGGCGGACGAGCCGACGACCGCGCTGGACGTCACCGTGCAGGCGCGGATCCTGGACACCCTGCGGGAGCTGCGGGAGCGGACCGGGATCGCGGTCGTGCTGATCACCCACGACCTCGGGGTGGTGGCCGGGTTAGCCGACCGCGCCCTGGTCATGTACGCGGGGCGGGTGGTGGAGCGGGCCGGCGTGGCCGAGCTGTTCGCCCGGCCGCGGATGCCGTACACGGCCGGGCTGCTGGCCTCGGTGCCCGGGCCGGTGCGCGGCGGGCGGCTGCGGCCGATCCCCGGGGTGCCGCCGTCGCCGGGCCGGCTGCCGGCGGGCTGCCCGTTCGGACCCCGCTGCCCGCTGGTGGCCGAGGTGTGCGCGGTGGAGCCGCCGCTGGCCCCGACCGACCTGGCCGGCCACCGGGCCGCCTGCCACCGGTGGGCGGACACCGGGAAGCTGCGGTGAGGTGGAACCTCCACGGCCTCCCACCGCGTTTCCCTGACGTGCGATCCTCGAGCCCGGCCGAGCCCGCCGCAGATCCCGACCGACCGTGCGCCCTGCGCGGGCACCTCCCCGCGCTGCGTGCCGCGCTGGTCCAGCAGCGGCGGTTCCGCCGCGAGCAGCTGGCCGAGCTGCGCGCCCGGGTGCCGGCCGACCCGGCGCAGCAGGAGGTCGCCGACACCCTGCGCAAGGGCGCCTCGGTCGCGCTGATCGGGATCGAGGCCGCGCTGGAGCGGATGGACCGGGACCGCTACGGCGACTGCGTCACCTGCGGCACGCCGATCCCGCTGGAGCGGCTGGAGATCCTGCCCGCGGTCGCCGTCTGCATGGCCTGCCAGCGCGCCCAGGACGCGGTCAGCTAGCCCGCCGCCACCAGCGCCGGCGGGGGGCCGGCCGCGGCTGCGCCGGTCGCGGGGGCGGCACCGGCCGGCGGGTGTCGTGCCAGAAGGCGACGACCTCCTCCGGGTCCACCTCCCGGATCGCCACCTGCGGCCCGACCGGGATCTGGATCCAGCGCCGGATCCGCGCGTTGAGGTCCGCCACCAGCTCCCGGACCGCCGCCTCGGTGCGCAGCGCGGCCACCGTCGCCGGCAGCCGCTCGACCTCGCGCTTGAGCAGCGGGCCCGGCGGCAGCAGCGGGTCGGCGGACAGGCCCTCCCGCTTCATCATGCCCTTGAGCCACCACATCGGGTCCTCGGGCTCCATCAGCCCGGGGATGGGCTTCCCCGCCCCCGGCAGGTCGTCGAAGTCCCCCCGGTCGTACGCGGCCCTGATCTGCGCCTCGACGACGGAGCGGAACTGGGATGGCATCGTCATCGACCCCGATTGTCCCAGACCGGACCGGTGCCGGTCTGGGACCCGGGGCGGGTGGCCGAGGGCGGTCCGGGTGCCCCTTGGTGCAGTCCTCCGCACTACGTACGTTTAGCGGTCGAAGTCCCTCATCGGGCCCCTTTCCAGCCCTCGGTCCCGGTTGTAACGTCAACGGCCGTAGTGCCCTGGTCGGATCTTTCCCTGCTCGTTCGGGAGTTCCGGCGATCCGACAGGGTGACTGTGTGGGAGGGGGTACGTCATGATCGAGTCCGCGCCCGCGAAGCCCTGACCATCGTCCGAACGGCACTCAGCACCGCTGACGCCCGATCGGGGAGGGAGGTCCAGATGGCCGTTGTCGCGAAGCCGTAGTCCGGACGAAGGACACGAACACCAGAGATGAGCTGTGGCCGGTCGGGTCCTCCCCGGCCGGCCACAGCCTCCGTCGGGGAAGGACAGGCCAGTGGTCGAGCGGGTCGCCGTACCGTTCGCGGGTGCGGGCAGCGGGACGGACGAGCTCTCCTGGGGACAGCTGAGCATCTGGCAGTCCATCGGCGACAGCGGCCAGTCCCGGACGCTGACCGGGATGACGCCGCTGCCACCGGACGCCACGCTGGAGCGGATCGGCCGCACGATCGGCTGGCTGGTCGGGCGGCACCAGTCGCTGCGCACGACGTACCGGCTGCGGCCGGACCGCCCGCCGCTGCAGGTCTGCCACGAGTCCGGCGAGCTGACCATCGAGGTCCTGGACGCGGACGGGCGGGACCCCGACGAGGTCGCCGCCGAGCTGCGCGACCGCTACCAGCGCACGCCGTTCGACTACGAGAACGAGTGGCCGCTGCGGGTCGGGGTGGTCCGGCTCGACGGCCGGCCGGTCCGGCAGGTCGTGGTCTACCTGCACCTGGCCCTGGACGCCGGCGGGCTGACCGCGCTGATCGCCGACATGCGCACCCGCGACCCGGAGACCGGGCAGGCCCCGCCGGTCACCGCCCACCCCCCGCTGGAGCAGGCCCGCCGGCAGCGGCTGCCGGCCGCCCAGCGGCAGCAGGCCGCGTCGCTGCGGTACTGGGACCAGGTGCTGCGGGTGGTGCCGGCCCAGCCGCTCGGCCCGGCCCGGCCCGGCCAGGAGGTCGACCACCTGGAGATCCGGTTCCGCTCCCCGGCCACCCTGCTGGCCGCCCAGCTGGCGGCGGCCCGGATCGGGACCGGGACCGCGCCGGTGCTGCTGGCCGCGTACGCGGTGGCGCTGGCCCGGGCCACCGAGCGCAACCCGGTGGTGTCGATCGTCGCGGTGAGCAACCGGTTCCGGCCCGGGCTGGTCGACTCGATCAGCTCCGTGTCGCACATCGCACCGCTGGTCGTCGACGTCGCCGACGCCACCCTGGGCGACGTGGTCGGGCGGGCCTCCGGCGGCGCGCTGGCCGCCTACAAGAACGGCTACCTCGACCCGTACCTGCTGGACGGGCTGCTGGCCAGGGTGCAGGCCGAGCTGGGCGCGGAGGTCGACCTCATCTGCTACTTCAACGACCGCCGGCAGGCCACCGCGGCCCCGGCCGAGGTGCCGACCCCGGAGCAGGTCCGGGCCGCCCTCGCGGACTCGACGGTGGAGTGGCCGGACGACCCGGAGCGGCCGCAGACCGGCCTCTACCTGTACGTGGCCGACGCGCCGGGCGCGGTGGAGTTCCTGCTGACGGTGGACCTGCGGTTCTTCACCCGGGAGACGCTGGAGGAGCTGGTCCGGGAGATGGAGGCGGTCACCGTCGCCATCGCCCTGGACCCGACCGCCGGGACCGGCGTCCGGGCCAGGGCGGCCGCGACTACCTGAGCTGGTGGTTGAAGCGGGTGATCGCCCACCAGGTGGTCAGCGCGAACAGCACGGCCATCAGGCTGAAGCCCTGCCACACCCCGCTGCCGCCGATGTTGCCGTCGAAGAGGTCCCGGGTGCCGTTGGTCGCCCAGTAGAACGGGTTGACCTTGGCCACGGTGACCAGCCAGGCCGGCGCCAGCGCCAGCGGCAGCAGCACGCCGCTGAGCAGGGACAGCGGCTGCTGCACCACGTTGATCAGCGGGCCCAGGGCGGCCGGGTTCTTCACGCTCAGCGCCACCGCGTACGACACCGTCGCGCCGACCAGCCCGATGAGCACCAGCAGCACGTACGCCAGCAGCAGCGGGCCGATCGAGACCCGCAGGCCGAGCGGGATCGCCACCAGCGTGATCACCACGGCCTGGCCGAGCAGGGTGACGACCTCGCTCAGCGCCCGGCCGAACAGCAGCGCGAACCGGCTCACCGGGGTGACCCGGGCCCGCTCGATCACGCCCTCGCGCAACTCGGCCAGCAGCGAGAAGCCGGCGAAGAAGCTGCCCAGCATGAGCAGGATGACCAGCAGGCCGGGGACGTAGATGCGGTAGGCGTCCGCGTACGTCGTCGCGCCCAGCGGCGCCAGCGCCGACTTCAGCAGCGGCGCGAACAGGATCAGGTACGCGATCGGCTGGGCGAACCCGATCACCAGCCGGATCGGGGTCCGGACCACCAGCAGCATCTGCCGGCAGAAGATCAGCCAGGTGTCCCGCACGAGTTTCATCGGTCAGGACTCCCTGATGAGGCGGCCGGTCTTGGTCAGGAACACGTCGTCGAGGGTCGGCCGGTTGAGCTCCATCCCGTCGAAGACGATGCCGGAGCCGTCCAGCACCCGCAGGATCTGCGGGATGGCCACCGAGGCGTCGTCGACGTAGAGCAGCAGGCCCTTCTTGCTGGTCTCCAGCCGGCGGACGAACGACGACCCGCCGAGCAGGTCGGCCGCCGCGGCGGCGGAGCCGTTGACCCCGAGGGTGACCACGTCGCCGGCGATGTCCCGCTTCAGCTCCAGCGGCGTGCCCTCGGCCACGATCTCGCCGTGGTCGATGATCGAGACCCGGTCGCAGAGCGCGTCGGCCTCGTCCAGGTAGTGGGTGGTGAGGAAGACGGTCATCCGCTCCTCGTCGCGCAGCCGGCGGACCTCGTCCCAGAGCCGGGCCCGGCTCTGCGGGTCCAGCCCGACCGTCGGCTCGTCCAGGAAGAGCACCTTCGGGCGGTGGATCACCCCGAGCGCGATGTCCACCCGGCGGCGCTGGCCGCCGGAGTAGGTCCGGCACTGCCGGTCGGCGAACTCGGTCAGCTCGAAGGCCTCGATCACCGCGTCGGTCCGCTCCCGGGCCTCGGCCTTGCCGGAGCCGTAGAGCCGGGCCTGCAGGACCAGCTCCTCGCGCGCGGAGACCTGGCCGGACGTGCCGCCGCCCTGGGCGACGTAGCCGCAGACCTTCCGGACGCCGCCGGGATCCCGGAAGACGTCGACGCCGGCGATGGTCGCCTCGCCCGCGTCCGGGTCGATCAGCGTCGTCAAAATCCGCAGCGTGGTCGTCTTGCCCGCCCCGTTGGGACCGAGGAAGCCGAAGATCACGCCCTCGGCGACGTTGAGGTCCACGCCGCGGACGGCCTCCACCGTGCCGGATTTCCCGGCCGGAAAGGACTTCTTCAACCCCCGGGTCTCGATCACGGCGCCAGGTTAGGGCCTGGCCGTGCCCGTGGACAACGGTTGCTGCCCGTTCGCGCTGAACTGTACCGATCGTTCGACCAGATCAGCCGCAGCGCTGACCCCGCCGCCGGCCCGGAAGGACTCCCGGATGCGTCCGGCGGCGGCGCGCGGGCCCGGGTCCGCCAGCACCGCGGCGAGGGCGGCGGCCAGCCGGGCCGCCTCGGCCCGGGCGAAGGACACCCGGACCCCGGCGCCGGCGGCGACCACGGCCGCCGCGTTGACCGGCTGGTCGTGCCGGATCGGCGCGACGACCAGCGGGACGCCGTGCGCCAGCGCCTCGGTGACGGTGTTCAGGCCGGCGTGGGTGACGACGG
>CADCTP010000238.1 GCA_902805565.1 uncultured Mycobacteriales bacterium | reverse complement strand
GGGCCGGGATGGCCGGGTCCTGGACCGGGGCCGCGGCCGCCGCGGCCGGCGCCGAGGCCGCCGGCCTGGCCACCATCACCGGGGACAAGGGCTCCCGGGTCGCCGAGGGCGCCACCGCGTTCACCGACTACGGCACCGCGCTGGCCACCGCGCGGGCGGCCGTGGCGACCCTCCGCCGGCAGGCCGACCAGGCCGACCAGGACGCCCGCTCGGAGGCCAACCGCACCGGCCAGGGCCTGCCCTACGAGGACCGCCGGGCCATCTACGAGTCGCTGCGCGGGCAGGCCCTGGTCCCGCTGCGGCAGCGGCACCGGGCGGTCCTGGAGACCCTCGACCGGGCGGCGGCCACCGCGGCCGGCCGGCTCACCGCCGCGGTCCCGGAATACTCCGCCGGCATGTCCCCGGCCGCCGTCGCCGTGGCCGTCCGCAGGTCGGTCGCGGCCCGGCTGCCGGCCCTCGAGCAGCTGGACGGCACCACCCGCGGCCGCGAGCTGGCGGCCGAGCTGGGCCCGCTGCTGGAGCGGGGGCAGCGCATCCCGGACGCGCTGCTGGCCCGGCTGGAGGCGGACGCGGGCAACCCGTGGTTCGCCAAGACCCTGCTGGAGACCCTCGGCCCGCGGGCGCCGCACTGGTCGATGCTGGTGATGAACGCCAACGGCTTCCCGAAGGACCACAACGAGCGGGTCATCACCGGCTTCGCCCGGCTGCTGGCCCTGGGCACCCGCACCGAGGGCCCGGCCGCGCTGTCCGACGCGTACGTCCGGGACCTGCTGGCCCCGCTGGACCAGCACGACGGCCTGGGCGTGCAGTACGCCTGGCACCTCGGGCACCTGCTGCACTTCGGCGGCCGGTTCGGCACCGACTTCCTGACCCGGGCCGGCGACCGGCTGCACGCCCTGGACCGGGCCGGCCACGACGGGCAGCTGTACACGATGGTCGGCGGCATCCTGAACCGGCCGCTGACCCACGACCGGGTGCCCGACGACGCCATGCAGGCGTACTTCACCTCCGTGGCCCGGGACGCCGCCGCGGCCCGCGCGTTCTTCCACGGCCACCCCGAGCGGCTGGCCCACCACCTGCTCGACCGGCGCACCGACGACTACCTGGGCGACCGGGGCGAGTCGCTGGGCGCGGCGATCGCCGCCGCCACCCGGGTGCACGACGACGGCACCGCCGGCCGGGAGTCGGCCGAGGTCACCGCCGACCTGGTCCGCACGCTCGGCGGCAAGGAGCACGACTTCCTGGTCGAGCACGACCGGGAGAAGGTGCTGCCGCACCTCGCCACCGTGCTCAACGGCTACTCCGCGGACGTCTTCTACGCGCTGTCGCGCACCGACTACGGCGGCGCGGCCGGGACCGGCGCCCGGCCCGGCCAGCCCGAGCTGGGCACCAAGGAGTGGGGCGTCGACTTCGCCGCGGCCGACCTGCGCGGGGTGCTCGCCCAGCTCGACCACGACACCGAGGCGTACAAGTCGGTGGTGGCGGCGCAGCTGTCGGCGTCCGAGCTGTTCCTGCGGGACAAGCTGGCCGCCGCCCGCGAGGACCCGCCGCGCCGCGACCAGCTCCTCCAGTCGTACGCGCGGGGGCACGGGCTGGTGCTCAACCAGCTGTTCAGCACCCACATCGACACCCAGGTCGCGATGGGGAAGCTGGACGACTTCGACCGCACGCACGACCTGCGGGTCGCCGACGCGGTGTCCGGCACCCTGCTGACGATCATGCCGCTCTACCCGCCGCTGGCGATCCCGGCGACGGTGCTGTCCATGGGCAAGGGCGCCACCATGCCGTTCCTGTACGAGGGCCTGGCCACCAGCGCGTCGGCCGACGCCGCCCGGTCGGAGTCGGTCCGCGAGGTCGACCGGTGGTATTCGGCGACGCTGGGAAACATGGTCGTCACCATGCAGGACGGCGGCGGGTTCGCCGGCACGCCGGCCGAGGCCGACAGCTGGCAGTCCGCGCACGGGGTCGGCGCGGCGGACCGGTTCACCGGCCCGGGCGGCCGGGTGCTGGAGCCGGCGGCGATGACCGAGGGCCAGCGCGCGGCGTACCAGCGGTGGCTGTCGGACCCGGAGAACGAGGCGGTCCGGGTGGAGATGGTGCGGGTCTTCACCGCCCTGGACGCGGCCGGCGGCGGGCGCGGCGGCTGAGCCGGCGGCGGCCCGGCAGTAGGCCCGGCAGCCGGCCCGCCCGGCCGGTGTCGCGGTGCGGGGGTTCTGGGAGCATGGCCCGGTGAGTCACGCGGTCCCGCCCCGGCACCCCAACGCCGGGCTGCGTGCCCTCGACATGCGCAACCTGCCGATCGTGGTGGTGCTCGCGCTCGGCGCCACCGGCATCGCCTACTCCGCCGCCGTCCCCCGGCACTGGCTGCGCGGGGTGCTGCTGCTGGCCGCCGCCTGCGGGCTGGCCGGGCTGTTCCGGCTGCTGCTGCCGGTCCGGCAGGCCGGCCTGCTCGCCGTCCGCGGCCGGCTGGCCGACGTCGTCTGCTACGTCGGGCTGGCGGCGGCCATCACCGCGCTCGGCCTCGCCCTGCCGGCGTGACGCCGGCCCCGCCGCTCGCCGCCGGGCCCGGCCCGCTCGCCGCCGCGGGCCGACCGGCTGCGTTTGGCCGCGTAATCGCCGAGTAATCTCCGGCGCATGACCACCCACCGCGTCACACTCATCCCCGGTGACGGCACCGGACCCGAGCTGACCGAGGCGACCCGCCGGGTGCTGGAAGCTGCCGCCGCGACCAGCGGCTCGTCGTTCGACTGGGACGTCCAGCAGGCCGGGGTCGACATCATGGAGTCGGCGGGGACCCCGCTGCCGCCGGAGACCCTCGAGTCGATCCGCCAGACCAAGGTCGCCATCAAGGGCCCGATCACCACCCCGATCGGCACCGGCTTCCGGTCCGTCAACGTCGCGCTGCGCGCCGAGCTGGAGCTCTACGCCTGCCTGCGCCCCTGCAAGACGTACCCGGGGGTGCGCTCCCGCTTCGACGCGGTCGACGTGGTCATCGTCCGGGAGAACACCGAGGACCTCTACGCCGGCATCGAGTACGAGCACGGCACGCCCGAGGCCAACGGGGTCATCGACTACCTCAACGGGCTGCAGAAGAAGCAGATCCGGGCCGGCTCCGGCATCTCGATCAAGCCGATCAGCGAGGCGGGCTCGGAGCGGATCATCCGCTATGCCTTCCAGTACGCGAAGGACAACGGCCGCAGCCGGGTGCACTGCATCCAGAAGTCCAACATCATGAAGTTCACCGACGGCCTGTTCCTGTCGGTCTTCCGCGAGGTGGCCAAGGACTTCCCGGACATCGAGCCGTGGGAGAACCTGGTCGACGCGACCTGCATGGGCCTGGTGCAGCGGCCGGAGGAGTGGGACGTGCTCGTCCTGCCCAACCTCTACGGCGACATCCTGTCCGACCTGACCGCCGGCATGGTGGGCGGCCTCGGCGTGGCCCCGGGCGCCAACATCGGCACCGACACCGCGGTGTTCGAGGCGACCCACGGCTCCGCCCCGAAGTACAAGGGCCAGAACAAGGTCAACCCGACCGCGATGATCCTCTCCGGCAAGCTCATGCTCGCCCACCTCGGCGAGGAAGCCGCAGCCGAGCGGCTGGAGGCGGCCGTCGCGGCGGTCATCGCCGAGGGCAAGAGCGTCACGTACGACATGAAGCCGACCCGGACCGACCCGAGCGCCGTCGGCACCGCCGAGTACGCGGACGCGATCATCGAGAAGCTGGGGGCCGCCAAGTGACCCGCTCGGGCAAGGTCTCCGTCATCGGGGCCGGCTTCTACGGCTCCACCACCGCCCAGCGGCTGGCCGAGTACGACATCTTCGACACGGTCGCGCTCGTCGACATCATCGAGGGCAAGCCGCAGGGCATCGCGCTGGACATCAACCAGTCCCGCCCGGTCGAGGGCTTCGAGACCAAGCTGGTCGGGTCCAACGACTACGCCGTGACCGAGGGCTCGGACATCGTCGTCATCACCGCCGGCCTGCCCCGCAAGCCGGGCATGAGCCGGATGGACTTGCTGGAGACCAACGCGCAGATCGTGCGGGACGTCACCGAGAAGGTCGTCGCGGCGTCCCCGGAGGCCGTGATCATCGTGGTCTCCAACCCGCTGGACGAGATGACCGCGCTGGCCTCGCTGGCCTCCGGCTTCCCGAAGAACCGGGTGATGGGCCAGGCCGGCATGCTCGACACCGCCCGGTTCACCAACAACGTGGCCGAGGAGCTGGGCGTCCCGGTCGGCTCGGTCACCACGCTGACGCTCGGCTCGCACGGCGACACGATGGTGCCGGTGCCGTCCGCCTGCTCGGTGGACGGCAAGCCGCTGGCCGACCTGCTGCCGGCCGAGAAGATCGAGGAGCTCGTCACCCGGACCCGCAACGGCGGCGCCGAGGTGGTCGCGCTGCTCAAGACCGGCTCGGCGTACTACGCCCCGTCCGCGGCCGCGGCCCGGATGGCCCGCGCGGTCCGGGAGGACTCCGGCGCGGTCATGCCGGTCTGCGCCTGGGTCGACGGCGAGTACGGCATCGACGGCGTCTACCTGGGCGTCGAGGCCGAGATCGGGGCCGGCGGGGTGAAGAAGGTCGTCGAGCGCGACCTCACCGACTCCGAGCTGGCGGCGCTGAAGGAGGCGGCCGAGGCGGTCCGCGCCAAGCAGGCGGACGTCGCGGACATGTAGTTCCCGCCCGGTACGAGGCCCGCCCGGCTCCGGCCCGGCGGGCCTCGTCGTGCCGGGGCTTCGTCGTGCCTGGGTCTCGTCGTGCCGGGGCCTCCTCGTGCCGGAATCTCGTCGTGCCGGGACTCAGTCGGTCCAGCCGCGCCAGTCGGTGGCGACCGCGAGCCAGCCGGCCACGTCCGCCTCGCCGCCGTGCCGGATCATCCAGTCGACGTAGCGCAGCGCGAGGTGCGCCACGTACGCGCGGCGCCGGTCCGCCGGCACCGCCGCCAGCCGGTCCCGGACCGGGCCGGGGTCGCCGCCCCGCCGGCTCACGTCGAAGCCGAAGGTGACCAGGTCCAGCGCCCGGTCGCCGACCCGCACCCCGGCCCAGTCGACCACCCCGGCGATGGCGTCCGGGTCGTCCCGGCGGACCAGCACGTTCTCCAGGTGCAGGTCGTGGTGCACGACGTCGGCCCCGCGGAAGGCGTCCGCCGGGGCCGCCCGGCCGACCTCCTCCACCCAGCCGACGAGGTCCCGGGTCGCCGCCGAGTGCCGGCGCAGCGGTTCGTGCAGGCAGTAGCCGACGCCGTCGGCGGTCAGGTGCAGCTCGGTGCGGTCCCCGGCCGGCCCGTCGGCCCGGCCGGCCTGCAGGTCGGTCAGCTCCAGCACCCGTCGGACCAGCCGCGGCGACGGCGGGCGGCCGCGCGGCACCCCGTCCACCCGCTCCTGCACGGTCGCCGCGCCACTCGGCACCGGCACCACCTCGAAGGCCGGCGCCGGGTAGCCGACGGCGACCAGCCGGCCGACGAGGTCGGAGATGACGGCGGCCCGGGCGAGCGTGTCCGGGTGCCAGTGGGTCAGGACCACGGCCCGGCCGTCCGGGCGGGTCGCGGCGACCGCGCCGGCGTTCCCGCCCGGCAGCCGGCCGGCGTACGCCAGGCCCAGGCCGCCGGCCGCGTTCACGGCCGCGACCAGCGCCCGGCCGTCGAGCGGCCGGGTCGTCGGCCAGTCGTCCCCGCCCACGGGCCGACCGTACCGGCGCCGCTCCGCCCGGTGCCCGACTGCCGTCCTGGTGTCGGACTGCCGTCTTGGTGTCG
>CADCTP010000237.1 GCA_902805565.1 uncultured Mycobacteriales bacterium | reverse complement strand
AGCTGTCGGACATGCTCCGGACCGCCGGGCCGTAGTAGATCTGCAGTTGCATCCGGTGCAGGCCCCAGCCGTAGATCAGGGCTGCGGCCGCCGCGATGCCGAGCAGAGCCGGACGCGCCCACCCCGGCTGGTCGGCCGGCGACCGCCAGACCATGGCTCTGCCCCACCGGTCGCGGCCAACCTCAGCGGGTCCCTCGGCCCTGGCAGGCTCCCCGAACACGACTGAAGTCCCGGACACAGTCCACCTCGCCGCCCTCTAGCGATCGCATACGGAGGACGGTTCCGGGCCCTCACAGAGCGCTACGAGCGCCCTCGACGTCACAGTATTGTTTTGGACTCTCGGCTCGGCAAGGCTCAAACCGCCCTTATCCACCGTTCGGCCCATCCGATGACCATCCACCGTCCTCCAGGGCACACAGCCGGCCGGCGACCGCGCTGGAGACGTTCACCGCTGCCCGGCCCGGGAATGAGCAGCGCCCGGGTCCGCCGGCGGGCGGACCCGGGCGTTGCCCGGCGTACGAACTCAGCTGCGGCGCTTGCCGACTTCCTCGGTGAGCTGCGGAACGACCTGGAACAGGTCGCCCACCACCCCGAAGTCGGCCAGCTCGAAGATCGGCGCCTCGGGGTCCTTGTTGACCGCGATGATCGTCTTCGAGGTCTGCATGCCGGCCCGGTGCTGGATGGCGCCGGAGATGCCGACCGCGACGTAGAGCTGCGGGGACACCGTCACGCCGGTCTGCCCGACCTGGTTCTGGTGCGGATACCACCCTGCGTCGGTGGCGGCGCGGGACGCGCCGACGGCGCCGCCGAGCGAGTCGGCCAGCCCCTCCACCAGCGTGAAGTTGTCACCGGAGCCGAGACCGCGGCCGCCGGAGACGACGATCGAGGCGTCGGCCAGCGCCGGCCGGCTGCCCTTCTTCTCCACGACCCGCTCCAGGACCGTGGCCGCACGGCCGGCGTCGTCCAGGGTGACGTCGACCGACCGGGTGGTCGCCTGGGTCGGGGCCGCCTCGGGGGTGACCGAGTTGGGCCGCAGGGTGACGATCGGCGTGCCGGTCCGCACCCGCGACCGCACCGTGACCGCACCGCCGAAGATGCTCTGCGTCGCGGTGCCGTCGGCCTCCAGGCCGACCGCGTCGGTGAGGATGCCGCTGCGGGTCCGGATGGACAGCCGGGCGGCGATCTCCTTGCCCTCGCCGGAGGACGCGAGAAGCACCGCGGCCGGCGCCTCGGAGGCCACCAGCGACGCGAGCACCGCGACCGCCGGGGTGACCAGGTGCGTGGCGACGTCGTCGGACTCGGCGGTCACGACCGTGGTCGCGCCGTACTCGCCGAGCTTGTCCACCAGCGGCGCCGCGCTGCCCGGGGTGCCGACCACGACCGCGACCGGGTCGCCGAGCCGGCGGGCCGCGGTGAGCAGCTCCAGCGTGACCTTCTTGACCGTGCCCTCGGCGTGCTCGACGAGGACGAGAACTGCTGCCATCTCTTCCTCCTAGAGGAGCTTCTGGGCGGCGAGGAACTCGGCGATCTTCGCGCCGCCGTCACCCTCGTCCTTGACGATCTGACCGGCCTGCCGCGGCGGCCGCGGGGTCTGCTCCACCACCTCGCTGGTGGCGTTGGCCAGACCCACCGTGCCCGGGTCCAGGCCGAGGTCGGCGACGGTCATCGTCGTCACCGGCTTCTTCTTCGCCGCCATGATCCCCTTGAACGACGGGTACCGCGGCTCGTTGATCTTCTCCACCACGCTGACCACGGCGGGCGTGGAGCCCTGGACCCGGTCGAACCCGGTGTCCGTCTGCCGCTCGATGGTCACCGTGCTGCCGTCCACCTCGACCTTGCGGGCACCGGAGAGCTGCGGCAGGCCGAGCGCCTCGCTCAGCATCGCGGCCATCACCGACAGCCGGGCGTCGGTCGACTCCGAGCCCAGCACGACCAGGTCGTGCGGAACGGTGCGCAGCGCGGCGGCCAGCGTCTCCGCGGTCTGCACCGCGCAGGAGCCGTGCAGGGCCGGATCGCTGACGTGCAGCGCCTTGTCCGCCCCCATCGACAGCGCCTTGCGGATGGTCTCGGTCGCCTTCTCCGGGCCCATCGTGAGGACGGTCACCTCACCGCCGTGGGCCTCCTTGAGCCGGAGCGCCTCCTCGACCGCGTACTCGTCGATCTCGTTCATGACCGCGTCGACCGACTCGCGGTCGAGTGTGCTGTCCGACTCCGACAACTTGCGCTCTGCCCACGTGTCGGGCACCTGCTTGACCAGTACGACGATGTTCACGTCCTCGGTCCCTCCTCCACCTGAGGTGCGCCGATGTTACCCGTCGGTAAAGTAGCCGGGCGCGCCGGCCGACGGTGATCTGGCTCACCGCTGCCGTCCAGGTTATTTCAGTACCGGCCGCGGGATGCCAGCCGGGCGGCGGGCGCCGGCCGGCGTCCCGCGGCCGGATGGGCGAACCCGACGGGGTCAGGGTCGGGTCCGCGGTCGGTGGGCGGCGTCCCGGCGGGCGCGCCGGTGGTCGCATTCGGGTGCCGGCCGCCTCGGGTGCCGGCCGCCTCGGGTGCCCGTCGGCTCGGGTGCCCGTCGGCTCGGGTTGCGGTCGGCTCGGGTCGGCTCGCGGACGTCAGCGGGTCGGCGTCGACGGCCGGGCCGGCGACCGGCGGGCGCTGCGGGTGCGGTGCTCCATGGGCCCCCATGACCATGCGGAGGGAGGACGGCCACCGTCCGGCTCCGGACGGTGGCCTCCACCGTGCACGTACAGTGACTTGACGACCGTCCACGTTCGCCATGACGGGCAAATGTCACTCTGTTGCATACAAACCTGTACCGGTGAGTAACCGGAGCTGCGCACCCGGACGGGCGACTTGATCCCTGTGCGAAGCTTCCGCGGTGCATCCGACGCTCGCGCTGACCGGGGAGCGGACGCTGCCGGGGATCCCGGCCGAGAACTACTGGTTCCGCCGGCACGAGGCGGCGTACGACGCCCTGGTCCCCTTCTGCACCGGCGCGGTGGTCCTGGAGGCCGGCTGCGGCGAGGGGTACGGCGCGGACCGGGTCGCCGGGGTCGCCCGCACCGTTCTCGGGCTCGACTACGACGCGGCGGCGGTGCGGCACGTGGCAGCGGCGTACCCGCGGGTGCGGGCGGTGCGGGGCAACCTGGCCGGGCTGCCGCTGGCCACCGGCAGCGTCGACGTGGTCGCCAGCCTCCAGGTGCTGGAGCACCTGTGGGACCAGCCGGGGTTCCTCGCCGAGTGCGGGCGGGTGCTGCGACCGGCCGGGACGCTCCTGCTCACCACGCCCAACCGGCTCACGTTCTCGCCACCGAACCGGCCGATGAACCCGTTCCACCACCGGGAGCTCGACCCGGCCGAGTTCACCGCGCTGCTGGACGAGTGCGGGTTCGAGCTGAGCCGGCTGCTCGGCCTGCGGCACGGGCCGCGGCTGCGCAAGCTGGACAAGCGGTTCGGGTCGCTGGTCGACGCCCAGCTGGCGGGCCCGCCGGGGACCTGGCACGACGAGCTGCGGCGGGCCGTCGCCGGGGTGCGGACCGCGGACTTCGAGCTGGCGCCGGACGACCTGGACGACAGCCTCGACCTCATCGCCGTGGCGATCAAGCGGCCGTGACCGCGGCGCCCGTCGGCACCTTCTGCCTGGTCCTGCACACCCACCTGCCGTGGGTCGCGCACGCCGGCGCCTGGCCGGTCGGCGAGGAGTGGCTGCACCAGGCGTTCACCGGGTCGTGGCGCCGGGTGTTCGCGCTGCTGGACCGGCTCGCCGCCGAGGGCGCCCGGGACGTGCTCACCCTCGGCGTGACGCCGGTGCTGGCCGCGATGCTCGACGATCCGTACTGCCTGCGCGAGCTGCACACCTGGGCCGGCAACTGGCAGTTGCGGGCCGAGGAGGCCGCCCCGCGGCTGCCGGCGCAGGCCGGGTACGAGTTCCGGGCGGCGACCGAGTGCCTGGCCGACCTGGAGTCGCGCTGGCTCACCGGCGGGCTGTCCTCGGTGCTGCGGCCACTGGTGGACTCCGGCGTGGTCGAGCTGCTGGGCGGTCCGGCGACGCACCCGTTCCTCCCCCTGCTGGACCGGCGGGTCGCCGCCGGAGCGCTCGCGATCGGGCTGGACGACGCCCGGCTGCGGCTGGGCCGGGCCCCGGCCGGGATCTGGGTGCCGGAGTGCGGACACGCACCCGGCCAGGAGGACCTGTACGCGGCGGCCGGCGTGCGCCGGTTCCTGGTGGACTCCCCCGCGCTGGACGGCGACACCGCCGCCGCCCGGCCGGTCGGGTCCACCGACGTGCTGTGCTTCGGGCGGGACCTGGAGGTGAGCTACCGGGTGTGGTCGCCGAAGGCCGGCTACCCGGGGGCGCCGGACTACCGCGACTTCCACACCTTCGACCACGCCTCCGGATTCCGCCCGGCCCGGGTCACCGGGCAGCACGTGCCGCCAGAGGCCAAGGCACCGTGGGAGCCGGACCTGGCGGCCGCCGCGGTCCGCCGGGACGCCGCCGACTTCGTCGCCGCGGTCCACGGCCGGCTGCGGGACCTGGCCGACCGCGACGGCCGGCCCGGGCTGGTCGTCGCCGGCTTCGACACCGAACTGTTCGGCCACTGGTGGCACGAGGGCCCGGACTGGCTGGCCGCCGTGCTGCGGGACCTGCCGGCCGCCGGCGTCCGGGTCAGCACGCTGGCCGGCGCGGCGGCGGCCGGGCACGTCGGCCCGCCGGTGGCCCTCGGCCCGTCCTCCTGGGGCGCGGGCAAGGACTGGCAGGTGTGGGCCGGGCCGGCCGTCGCCGACCTGACCGAGGCCGCCCGCGGTGTCCAGGACCGGCTGCTGCGCACCCTGGACACCCACCGCGGGCCGGCCCGCGACCCGGTGCTCGACCAGCTCGCCCGGGAGGCGCTGCTCGCGCTGTCGAGCGACTGGGCCTTCATGGTCAGCCACGACAGCGCCGCCGGCTACGCCCGGGACCGCGCCGGCGCCCACGCCGGTCGGCTGCACGCCCTGGCCGACCTGCTGGACGCCGGCGACCGGCCGGCGGCGGCCGTACTGGCCGACCGGCTGCGGATCCAGGACGGTCCCTTCGGCCACCTGGACGCCCGCGTCTTCTGACCGGTGGCCGGCCCGGCCCGGTGCGGACCGGACTCCGCACCTGCCGGACCGGCTCCGTCGACCGGTCGGGCTAGACGCCTCCGCCGGAGGAGTACATGTTCGAACGGGCGTCGCTGATCCGGCGATGGTCCTGAACCGTCCCCGGGTCGATGCTGTAGCGCGTCTTCCGGCGTCGGGCCTTCCAGTCGATGACCCCGGCCGTGACGACCAGTCCTCCGA
Organism: uncultured Mycobacteriales bacterium; assembly: GCA_902805565.1. Taxonomy (GTDB): domain Bacteria; phylum Actinomycetota; class Actinomycetes; order Mycobacteriales; family CADCTP01; genus CADCTP01. Next base: position 444 of record CADCTP010000237.1, on the reverse strand, counting down.
GCAACGCGAGCAGAGCGATCAAGAAGAACATCTCCGTACCTCCCCGTAGTGGCTGCGGGCCTATTTCGGCCCGAAGCCGTTGTGAATGCTTCGGTACTGCGGGTCGTTGGCGCGTTTGATGTCAGGAACGCTACGACACCGGACCGCCCGGCGGAGGGTGCCGATGTCCCGGGTGACCGGGCAAAGATCCCGGCCGGACCGGGACCGATCGGGACATCGATGGCGGACCGGCCCCCTAGAGTCGCCGCATGGAGCCCAGACTGCGCGCGTTGTGCGACCTCCGGGTCGCCGAGTCCCGGGAGGACAGCGGCCGCCACGAGTACGACGGACAGTTGCAGGACCTGTCGCCGGACGGGGTCGCCCGCGGCCTGGCCGCCCTGGGTGGCGACCCGCTCCCCGACGCGTACGACGAGGCCCTGGTGGCGGCAAAGGAGGCGGAGGCCC
>CADCTP010000236.1 GCA_902805565.1 uncultured Mycobacteriales bacterium | reverse complement strand
AGGGCGGTGGTGCGCCCGGACCTGCCGGCCCGCTCGCGTACGGCGGCGGCCCGCCCGCGTAGGGCGCCTGGCTCGGCGCGCCCGGATGGGGCGGCGCCTGGGTCGGTCCGCCCGCGTACGGCCCCTGCCCGTACGGTCCGGGCGCCGCGTGCCCGGGCACCGGCCACCCCGGGTACCACCCCGGCGGCATGGGCGGCAGCCCGGCGGCCCGCAGCGCCCGCTCCTCCTCGCGGCGCCGCCGCTCGGCCAGCAGCGCGGTCAGGTAGGCCCAGCCCGGCGTACCGGGCGGCGGGTCGGGGGTGGTCCGCGACCGGACCTCGCCGACCAGCTCCGCCGCCAGCGCTTCCCGGGCGCCGGGCGACAGCTCCCCGGCCCGGTCCAGGAACTGCCGCACCTGCAGCGCCAGCGCGTCGTCGAACCGGGTCAGGTCGAGCGTCGGCGCCCACCGGGCCAGCGGGTACGGCATCACCGGCGTCCACAGCGGGCGGGCCGGCACCCGCTCCTGCAGGACCACGGTCCCGGCGGCCATGTCCCCGATCCGCTTCCCGCGGGCGGAGAACATCGACACCAGCATCCCGACCGCCGGTCCGAGCGTGGCCAGGAACACCCCGGGCCGCTCCAGCGCCAGCCCGACCAGCCCGCGCACCAGCGCGTGCCGGAAGGTGATCGGCCCGCCGTCGTCGCGGACCACCCGGAGCCCGAGCGCCATCTTGCCCAGCGACCGGCCACGGGTCAGCGTCTCCATGGTGACCGGGTAGCCGAGGAAGACCAGCACCAGCAGCACCACGCTGACCCCGGCCACCAGGGCGTCGTCGGCGCCCTCCAGGCCGGCCTGGAACAGGATCAGCAGCAGCACCGAGTACCCGACCAGCATCACCACCACGTCCAGGAACGCGGCGGTCAGCCGGGACGGCAGCTGCGCGATGCGCAGGTCGAGAGCGACGGCCTCACCGGTCACCACGTCGGACACCCGGCCATCCTCCCGCATACTCTTCCCCGGTGGACATCGACGCGTTCGTCGCGCGGCACTCGGGGGAGTGGCGCCGGCTGGAGGAGCTGGTGTCCCGCCGCCGGCTGACCGGCGCGGAGGCCGACGAGCTGGTCATGCTCTACCAGCGGACCGCCACCCACCTGTCGCTGGTCCGTACCCGCTCGCCCGACCCGGCCCTGGTCGGCCGGCTGTCCTCGCTGGTGGCCCGGGGCCGCGGCGCGGTGGCCGGCGGTTCCGCCCCGGCCTGGTCGGAGGTGCGGCGGTTCGCCGCGGTGACCTTCCCGGTCGCGGTGTACCGGTCCTGGCGGTGGTGGTGCGCGGTGGCGACCGCGTTCTCGGCGGTGTCGTTCGCGCTGATCGGCTGGGTGGCGGCGCACCCGGAGCTGTGGGACCGGATCGCCACCCCCGAGCAGGTCCGACAGCTCGTCGACAGCGACTTCGCCACCTACTACTCGGAGAACCCGGCCCAGTCCTTCGCCTTCCGGGTCTGGACGAACAACGCCCTGGTAGCCGCGGGCACCCTCGTGCTCGGCATCACGCTGATCGGCACCATCTGGATCCTGTGGCAGAACGCGGTCGGCGTCGGGCTCACCGGCGGGCTGATGGTCGGCAGCGGCGAGGCCGACGTCTTCTTCGGGCTGATCAGCCCGCACGGGATCCTCGAGCTGACCGCGGTGTTCGTCGCCGCCGGCGCCGGGCTCCGGCTCGGCTGGGCCTGGGTGGACCCCGGGCGGCTGCCCCGCGCGCAGGCGCTGGCCGCGGCCGGCCGGGAGGCGATCACCGTCGCGCTCGGCCTGGTCGTGGTGCTGCTGATCAGCGGGGTGATCGAGGCGTTCGTCACGCCGTCGCCGCTGCCGACCTGGGCCCGGATCGCGATCGGCGTACTGGCCGAGGCGCTGTTCCTCGGCTACGTCTGGCGGTACGGCCGGCGCGCGGCCCTCGCCGGCGAGACCGGCGACCTGGGGGTCGCCCTGCGCGGGGACACCGCCCCGGTCGGCTGAAACGGCTTGCCGCCGGCCGTAGCGTCGCAGCTGTGATCGTCCTGCTCAACGGCACCTCGTCGGCCGGGAAGACCAGTCTGGCCAAGGCCCTGCAGCGGCGCTGGCCCGGGCCGTTGCTGGCGATCGGGATCGACACGGTGGTGTTCGCGCTGCCCGGCCGGTGGCTGGACCCGCCGGGCTGGCACGAGGTGTTCGTCTACACCGGCTCCGGGGACGGCCTGCGGATCACCCCGGGTCCGCTCGGCGACCGGCTGGCCGCCGGGCTGCACCGGTCGGTCGCCGCGCTGGCCGGCGAGGGGTTCGACGTGGTCGTCGACCACGTGCTGCTGTCGGCCGGGTGGGTCGCGGACGCCGCGGCCGCCTGGGCCGGGCACCCGGTCCTGTCCGTCGGTGTGCGCTGCCCGCTGGCCGAGGTGGTCCGCCGGGAGGCGACCCGCGGCGACCGGACGCTGGGTCAGGCGCGGGCGCAGTTCGTGCCGGTGCACGCCCACGCCGGGTACGACCTGGAGGTCGACACCTCGACCGGTGACCCGGACGCGTGCGCCGACCTGGTCCTGGCGGCCGCGGCCGGTCCTCCCGCCCCGACCCGGCTCGGCGCCCTCTTGCCGGCCTGACCGTCGACGCCTGCCGCCCGGGCCGCGGGGGCCACGACGGCGCGGTCCCGACGGATCCGGCGGACCCGGCTGCCCGCCGGCCGGGGTGGGCCGGTGGTCAGAGGCGGCCGGCGGCCTTGAGGGACAGGTACTCGTCGGCGACCCGGGACGCGAACACGTCCGCCGGCGCGTCCACCAGCAGCACCCCGCGCCGCCGCAGCTGCCCCATCACCCGGCGGCGTTCGGCCAGGGCCCGCTCCGCGGCCGCCGCGTCGTACACGGCCTCGGTGTCGCCCCGCCGCGCCGCCAGCTCGGCCACCCGCGGGTCGCCGACCGCGGCGAGCACCACGGTGTGCCGGGTGGTCAGCCCCGCCAGCACCGGCAGCAGGCCCTGCTCGATCGGCTCCGCGTCCAGCGAGGTGAACAGCACCACCAGCGCCCGCTTCCGTTCCCGCCGCAGCACCTCGGCCACGATGAGCTGCGCGTCCGACTCCACCAGGGCCGGCTCCAGCGGTGCCATCGCCTGCACCAGCATCGGCAGCACGTCGTTGCGGGACGCACCCTCCACCGACGCCCGGACCACCGAGTCCGCGGCCAGCAGGTCCACCCGGTCGCCGGCCCGCGCGGCCACCGCGGCCAGCAGCAGGCAGGCGTCCAGCGCCGCGTCCAGCCGCGGGATGTCGCCGACCCGGGCCGCCGACGTACGGCCGGTGTCGAGCACGCAGACCAGCCGGCGGTCCCGCTCCGGCCGCCAGGTGCGCACCACCACGTCGCCGCGCCGGGCGGTCGCCCGCCAGTCGATCGACCGGACGTCGTCGCCGTCGACGAAGTCCCGCAGCGAGTCGAACTCGGTGCCCTGGCCGCGCCGGTTCAGCGCGACCGCGCCGTCGAGCTGGCGCAGCCGCGCCAGCTTCTCCGGCAGGAACTTCCGGGACGCGAACGGCGGCAGCACCCGAACCGACCACGGCACCTGGTGCCGCCGCTGCCGGCCGGCGAGCCCGAGCGGCCCGAGCGAGCGGACGGTGACGTGCGCCGCCGTACGGTCCCCGCGGCGGGTGGGGGTCAGCGTGCTGACCAGCCGCCGCCGCTCGCCGGGTGGGATGTCGACCGGCTGGGCGCGTGGGCCGGCGCCGGCCGAGGGCAGCCAGGCGTCCCGCAGCATCCCGCGCACCCGGCGACCGCCGCCGTTCGTGACCAGCAGCGCCACCTCCACCGACTCGCCGAGCCGGGTCGTGGTGGCCCCGGCGCGCTCCATCCGCAGGTCGGCCACCCGCCCGGCCAGCGCCACGTCCACCGCCACGCCGACCAGCAGCAACCCGGCGACGGCCCACAGCCACACCGCGCCCAGCGGCGCGAGCAGCACGCCGAGGGCCGCGACCAGCGCGACGCGTCCGGTGATCGCCACCGCTACCTCGGTGCCGGCACCGAGGCGAGGACGCTGTCGAGCACGCCGTCGGCGGTGACCCCCTCCAGCTCGGCCTCCGGGCGGACCGCGACCCGGTGCCGCAGCGTCGGGCGGGCCAGCGCCTTGACGTCGTCCGGGGTGACGTAGTCCCTCCCGGACAGCCAGGCCCAGGCCTTCGCCGTGGACAGCAGCGCGGTCGCGCCGCGTGGCGAGGCACCCATCGACAGCGACGGCGACTGGCGGGTGGCCCGGCACAGGTCCACCACGTACGCCAGCACCTCCGCCGCGGCCTGCACCCCGCGCACCGCCGCCCGGCCGGCCGCGAGGTCGCCGGCGTCGGCCACCGTGGTCACCCCGGCCGCCCGCAGGTCCCGCGGGTCGAAGCCGCGGTGGTGGTTGTTGAGCACCCGGAACTCCTCGTCCCGGGACGGCAGCGGCACGGTCAGCTTGAGCAGGAACCGGTCCAGCTGCGCCTCCGGCAGCGGGTACGTCCCCTCGAACTCGATCGGGTTCTGCGTCGCGACGACCAGGAACGGGTCGGGCAGCGGCCGCGGCTCGCCGTCGATGGTGACCTGCCGCTCCTCCATCGCCTCCAGCAGCGAGGCCTGGGTCTTCGGCGGGGTGCGGTTGATCTCGTCGGCGAGCAGCAGGTTGGTGAACACGGGCCCGGGCCGGAAGGAGAACTCGGCGTTGCGGGCGTCGTAGACCAGCGACCCGGTCACGTCGCCCGGCATCAGGTCGGGGGTGAACTGCAGCCGCTTGGTGTCCAGGTCCAGCGACGCCGACAGCGCCCGCACCATCAGCGTCTTGGCCACGCCCGGAACGCCTTCGAGCAGCACGTGCCCTCGGCAGAGCAGGGCGATCACCAGGCCGGTCACCGCCGGGTCCTGGCCGACGACGACCTTGCCGACCTCCGCGCGCAGCCGGTTGAGCGCGGCCCGGGCCCGCTCGTTGTCGGCGTTGGCCGCCGCGCCGGGGGTGGTGGCGCCCTGGTAGGTGGCGCCTTGGTACGACGCGCCGGCGGGCGTGGCGCCCTGATAGGTGGTGCCAGGGTGCGGGGTGGCGGGGTGCGGGGCGGCAGGCCCGGTGGCGCCCTCGTCGGCTGAGCCTTCGGTGGTGGCGCCGTAGGGGCCGGGGGACTGCGGCCCGGCGGCCCGCACCGGGCCGGTACCGGGTCCGCCGGAGGGGCTCGCCGGCCCCGCGCCGAACGCGCCGCTGGGCTCGGTTCCGGGCGGGCGGCCCGCCGGCGGCTGGCTCCCCGTGGCCGGGCCGGTCGTCCCGCCGTACGCCCCGCTCTGTGTGCTGCTCACCGCAGCGCCGTACCCCGGGCCCGGTTGCGCGTACCCGCCCGGCCCGCCGTACGCCTGCGTGGGCCCGCTCGACCCCGCCGCCGTCGCACCGCCCGGACCGGACCTCTGTCCTGTGGAACCCATATCGCCCCCCGACGTCGCAGCCTGCCACCCGCCCGGCGTCCCGGCGCCGTTCCCGGCTCCGGGTCCGGCCGCTCTCCCGGACCCGCCTGCCGTTCCGGGCCCGGCCGTTGTCCCGGGTCCGACTGCTGTTCCGGGTCCGCCTGCTGTTCCGGGCCCGCCCGCGTACTCGCGGCCGTGGCCGGTACCGACCGCGGGCGGACCCGGCGGCGTCGCGCCCGCACCGGGCGGCGCGGGATCGGGACCTGACGTCGGCTGCTGGCTCACTGCTGCGGTCCTTCCGGGTCGAGCGTGTCACGGACGATCGAGTCGAGCGTGTCGGCCAGGGCGACCAGGGCGGCGTCGTCGGCCGGTGGCGGCCCGAAGAGGCTGGCGTGCACGGCGGCGTCCGGCCGACCGGTCCGGGCGGCGACCGCGGCGACGACCGCCTCCGGTGGCGGTTCGCCGCCGGTCGGCGCGTCGATGCCCAGCCGCGGCACCACCCGGGCCCGGGCCCCGGCCCGGAGCGAGTCCGCCGCCAGGTCCCGGGCCTGCGCCCGCCGGTAGAGCCGGGCCCGGCCCTCGACCGCCTCTGCGGCCCGGACGACGACCGGCAGCGGCTCGACCACCGGCGGGCCCAGCCGGCGGCCCCGCCACAGGGCGACGAGCAGCCCGACCAGCAGGAGCTGGAGGATCGCCGGCAGCACCCAGTCGGGCAGGATGGACGTGGTCGACCCGTCGTCGGCCGCGGTGCCGGGGGACGGCACCAGCCAGCGCAGCTCGTCCGCGCTGCCGTCGCCGCCGAGCAGGTTGAGCCCGAGCGCCGCGTTGCCGTCCTCGTCGAGCCGGTCGTTGGTCAGGGCCGCCCCGGAGCCGAGCACGACGAGCCGGGCACCGCCCCGGGTCGTCCCGGTGACCATCGGCGCGTCCTGCTCGCCGTCGGCATAGCAGCGCGCCCCGTCGTCGACGCGGTACGTCGTCCCGCCGGCCAGCGCCGGGCCGGCCGCCGTGGCCGCGGGATCGTCGCAGTCCGGGTCCTCCACGTCCGCCGGCACCGCGCCGGCCCGGCGGATGCCTGCGGTGACCGCCTCCAGGACGTCCGGCGGCGGGTCGACCAGCAGCACCGTGCCCTGCGACGCGGTACCGAGGCTCCGGGCCGCGTCCTCGTCGAGCTGTCCCGGGATGCCGACCAGCACCGCGACCCGCCCACCTGCCCCCTCCAGCAGCGTGTCCGGGTCGGTGACCCGCCGGACCTCGACACCGCGGTCGTCCAGCAGCGTCGCCAGGGCCCGCGCCCCCGACGGCTCCACCGAGCGGGGATCGAGTCGGCCGCCCTCCCCGCGGCGCTGCGCGATCCCGATGCCCAGCGCGACCAACAGGATGACCAGCAGGACCGCCAGCACCACCCGGTAGCGGCGCCACAGCGTGCGGACCGACGCCCCGGTCGCGGTGCCGGCGGGCCGCGGCGGCGCGTCCGACACGCTCACCGGGGCACCTGGTAGCCGCTGACCCCGGGCACGGGCGGGCCGGCCACCGACAGCTGGGCCTGCCGGAGCCGTTGGTCGGCCTGCCGGATCGCCGCGTCGGCCTGGGCGGTCGCCGGACGGCCGCCGTACCAGACCTCGTCGAACACCGACGCCGCCGTCCGCAGGTCCGACGCCACCACCGGCACCAGCGCGCCGGCCTCCCGGGCGATCTCGTCGGCCGTCCGGCCCGGCCGTGGGTCCAGCACGCCGCGGGACTCCAGCTCCCGCACGATCGCGCGCATGCGCTCCCGTACGGCCTCGGCGAACCGGCCCTCCGCGGCGTGCGCGTCGGCCCGCCGCCGGTGCTCGTCGGCGGTCAGGTCCCCGGACAGCTCCACCGCTGCCGGGCCGGTGCGGGCCCCGCGCCGCAGCGGTCCGGTGCGCCACAGCACCACCGCGACCAACGCCGCCACCAGCGCGAACAGCACCAGTACGCCCATCGCGCCGCCCGGTGTGGCGCCGACGGCCCGGGACAGCAGGTCGTCCAGCCACTCCAGCGCCCGCTCGACCGCCCGCTCGATCGGGCCGGGGTCGTTCTGGTGGTAGATGCCCTTGGACAGCTCCTCCTCGGCCGCCCGCCGGGCCTCGTCCCCGCCCACCGGCGCGGCGAGGTACCCGGTGGCCAGGACGGCGGGGGCGGTCACGGCCCGCCACCGGCGACGGGCTGCGGGGGCACGGCGATCGGGCGCCGGCCGGCGGTCCGCTCCTCCCGACGCAGCACCAGGTCCAGCCCCTCGGCCCGCATCCGGCGGTCGATGTAGAGCAGCGCCAGCACCCCGGCCAGGAACGGGGCGGTGATCGTCCCCGCGGCGATGCCGCCGAGCACGATCAGGGCCAGGGCCAGGGCGGGGAGCTGCTCGCCGTCCCCGGTGTCCAGCCCGAACGCGACCAGCACCGAGGCCAGCGCGAACGGCACCGCCAGCAGGTACTGCATGAGCACGGCCAACAGCTCCGACAGCGAGCGCACCGACCACACCCGTAGGAAGCCCGGCCAGGCCAGCCGCCAGGACCGGCGCAGCGCGGCGATCGGACCCAGGCCCTCCAGCACCAGCGCCGGGGTGGTCAGCGACCACGCACCCCACAGGATGACGCCCGGCACCACCAGGAAGATCAGCCCCACGTACGGCAGCAGCCCGGCGATCGCGGCGGCGACCAGCAGCGCCCACAACCGCGGCCGGACCCGTCGCCACACGTCGCCGGCGGTGACCCGGCGGCCGAGCACGTCCTCGGACACGACGATCACGAGCATGCCGGTCAGCACCGCGCCGACCACGGCGGCCAGCAGCGTCCCGACGATCCCGCCGTACCCGCCGATCGACTGCAGCGACGTGAAGCCGGTCATCGTCGGCAGCCCGTCCGTGGCCAGCTGCACGCCCACCGAGACCGCCTGCTGCACGGTGACCAGCACGGCGGCGAGCCCGACGGTCGCCCGCGGGTTCCGGCGGATCGTGCTGAAGGTCCCGTCGAGGATGTCCCCGACGCCGAGCGGGCGCAGCGGGATCCCGTCCGGCTGGGCCCGGTACGTCGGAGTGGGCTCGGCGGGGCGTCCGTACGTCGGCTCCGGGCCGCGCGTCAGGCCGTCGCTGCCCTCGTCCGGCGCGGACCAGGGCGTCGCGGGAGCCGGGCCCGGGCCGTGGATGCCGCCGTCCAGGCCCTGCTCCTGGCTCATCGGCGCTCGTCCGCCTCCCGTGCCGGTGGGTGCGCCTGCGCGCCGGTCGGCCCATCGTGCCATGGGGGCCTGTGCGCCCGTGATCGCCCCGTGACCGGCCGAGTGCCGCGCCGAGCGGCGCGCCGACACGGCCGGGTGACACGATGGAGGGATGAAAGGACGCGTCCTGGTCGTCGACGACGATCCCGCCCTCGCCGAGATGCTCGGCATCGTCCTGCGGGGCGAGGGCTTCGAGCCTGCCTTCGTGGCGGACGGCGGGCGGGCGCTGAACTCGTTCCGGGACTTCAAGCCCGACGTCGTGCTGCTCGACCTCATGCTGCCGGGGATGAGCGGCATCGACGTGTGCAAGCTCATCCGCGCCGAGTCCGGCGTTCCGATCATCATGCTCACCGCCAAGAGTGACACGGTCGACGTGGTGCTGGGACTGGAGTCGGGTGCCGACGACTACGTCGTCAAGCCGTTCAAGCCGAAGGAGCTGGTCGCCCGGATGCGGGCCCGGCTGCGCCGCACCGATGAGCCACCGGCGGAGATGCTGGCGATCGGCGACGTCACCATCGACGTGCCCGGCCACTCGGTCGCCCGGGCCGGCGAGCCGATCCCGTTGACGCCGCTGGAGTTCGACCTGCTGGTGGCCCTGGCCCGCAAGCCCCGCCAGGTGTTCACCCGGGAGGTGCTGCTGGAGCAGGTCTGGGGATACCGGCACGCGGCCGACACCCGGCTGGTCAACGTGCACGTCCAGCGGCTGCGCTCCAAGGTCGAGCGGGATCCCGAGCACCCCGAGATCGTGCTCACCGTGCGCGGCGTCGGATACAAAGCCGGCCCGCCATGACCGCCGAGCCCGCCGTGCCGGCCACGCCGACCGGTACGGGCCCGACCCCGGACCACGACCGCCCCATCCGCCTCGGCCCGGCCCCGGCCGACCACTCCGCTCCCACTCCCTCGGCTGTCCCGGCCCCGATGACCACCGCGGCGCTCGAGAACCCGGCCGACCCGGCTCCCGCGGACGGACCGGTCGCGGGTGGACCGTCGGCGGACCGGCTGGAGTCGGACCGCCCCGACCGCCCCTCGCCCGCGGAGGACGCGATCCCGGCCCACCGGTGGGTCGCCGACGTCCGCGCCGCGACGCGACGCTGGTGGGCGGCCGGCCGGCGCCGCACGGTCGAGCTCGTGCGCTGGGCCGCCGAGCGGTGGCGTCGCTCGCTGCAGTTGCGGGTCGCCGCCACCACCGTGCTGGTCTCCGGGCTGGTCGCTGTCGTGATCGGTGTCCTGTCCGTGGGTTCGATCACCGCCGGTGTGCTGGAGGCCAAGCGGACCGCGGCGCACGCCGAGGTGCTCAACGGTGTCCGGGTCGCCCAGCGCCAGTTGGCCGCCGCACCGCAGGACAGCGTCAGCGTGACCCGGGCCAGCAACGCCGTGCAGCGCTCGGTGCTCAACCGGGGGACCGGCCTGTTCTCCATCGTCGTGCTCACCGGCGACGCCGAGCCGTACGTCCTCGGCGCGGCCCAGGCCAGCGACGTCCCGATCGAGCTGCGGCAGGAGGTCGGCCAGGGCCGGTTCGCCGACATGTACGCACCTGTGAGCACGGCCGAGGGCGGCACCACCAAGGGTCTGGTCGTCGGCGCGCCGGTGACCCGGGAGCCGGGCTCGGTGGAGCTCTACTACCTCTTCCCGCTGCAGAGCGAGCAGCGCACGATCGATCTCGTCCGCAACACCGTCCTGCTCACCAGCATCCTGCTGGTGGCGCTGCTGGCCGCGGTGGCCCTGCTGGTCACCCGCCAGGTGGTGCGCCCGGTGCGCAGCGCGGCCGAGGTGGCCGAGCGGTTCGCCTCCGGCCGGCTGCAGGAACGGATGCAGGTGCGCGGCGAGGACGACCTGGCAGCGCTGGCGGCAGCGTTCAACGACATGGCGGACAGCCTGCAGGGCCAGATCACCAAGCTGGAGGAGATGTCGCGCCTGCAGCGGCGCTTCACCAGCGACGTGTCTCACGAGCTCCGCACTCCTCTCACCACGATCCGGATGGCCACCGACCTGATCCACGGGGCCCGGGAGGACTTCGAGCCGCACGTGTCCCGCTCCGCCGAGCTGCTGCAGGCGGAGCTCGACCGCTTCGAGTCGCTGCTGGCCGATCTGCTGGAGATCAGCCGGTACGACGCCCACGTCGCCGTCCTGGAGCCCGACCCGATCGACCTGCGCGGGCTGGTCCGCAGGTCCGTCGACGTCGTCTCCGCGGTGGCCTCGCGGGCCGGCGTCGAGCTGCGTGTCGACCTGCCGGACGGCCCGGTCGTCGCCGACGTCGACAGCCGGCGCGTCGAGCGGATCCTGCGCAACCTGTTGGTCAACGCGGTGGAGCACAGCGAGGGCAAGCCGGTGGAGGTGCAGTTGCGCGGCGACGACAAGGCGGTCGCGGTGACCGTCCGCGACCATGGGGTCGGTCTGCGTCCGGGCGAGGCGGCGCTGGTGTTCGACCGGTTCTGGCGGGCCGACCTGTCCCGGGACCGCCGCACCGGCGGCACCGGGCTCGGGCTCGCGATCAGCCTGGAGGACGCCCGGCTGCACGGCGGCTGGCTGCACGCCTGGGGCCGGCCGCGGCACGGCGCGCAGTTCCGGCTGACGCTGCCGGTCCGCGCCGGCGACACCGTGGTGTCCTCCCCGCTGCCGATCGAGCCGCCGGACGTGACGAGGCCGGCCGCGCTCAGCCAGCGCGCCACGCCGAGGTGGCCGTCATGACCGGCCTCCGCCGGCGCGGCCGCGCCGCGGTCGTCGCCGCCCTGACCGCCCTCCTCGCGGTCACCGGCTGCGCGAACGTGCCCAGCTCGTCCCGTCCGCAGGTCATCCCCGGCTCGGTGCCGGCGTCGGCGCCGGCCGAGGACGACGACGTGCGGTACGACGAGATCGTGCCCCGGCCCGGGGAGCCGCCGGAGGACATCGTCCGGGACTACCTGCGGGCGGCCGGCAGCTACGAGCGCTCCCACGCCCGCGCCCGCGCCTACCTGACCAGCAGCGGCAGCGACCGGTGGAAGGACGACGCCGGCGCCACCGTGCTGGAGGACGCGCCGTACCTGAACGTCAGCGAGGACGGCGCGACCGTCCAGATGACCGCGCGGCAGCGCGGCACCATCCGGCCGGACGGCTCGTACGTGCCCGGCGAGGCGTCCTTCCCGTACTCGTTCCGGCTGCTGCGGGTGAACGGGAACTGGCGCATCGACAACCCGCCGAACGGGCTGCTCATCGAAGCCGGCACGTTCGAGGCGGCCTACCGCCCCTACGAGGTCTACTTCCTCGACTCCACCCGGACCCGGGTGGTCCCGGACGTGCGGTGGTTCGCCACCCCCCGCGACTCGCTGCCCAGCCTGCTGGTCTCCGCCATCGAGAACGGCCCGTCCGAGCCGCTGGCCGGGGCCGTGCGATCCGACCTCGAGGGCGTCACCCTGCAGAACAACGTCGAACAGGGCGCCGACCGGGTCCGGGTCTACCTGACCGGGCTGCCCGAGGACGCGCCCACGCTGCCGGACGGCGGTTTCGCCCAGCTGGTCTGGACGCTGAACCAGGTCGGCGTGGGCGGGGTGGAGATCTACGCGGACAACCGGCTCCTGCGGCCGGCCAGCGCCCCGCAGCGGTCGCTGCAGCAGTTGAGCGAGTGGCGTGGCTTCAACCCCGATGGCCTCTCGGTGTCGGCACCCGGCTACTTCATCCGGGACGGCGCGGTGCGGACGACGAGGAACGCGCCGCTGGCCGGCCCGGCGGGTCAGCCCGGCTACGGCGCGACCTCCGTCGCGGTGTCGCTGGACGAGAAGTCCGTCGCCGTGGTCCGGGGCGAGCCCGGCGCCGGGCAGTCCTTGTGGTTGGGGGACCCCGGCCGGCTGCGCAGGACCCTCAGCGCCTCGACCCTGAGCCGGCCGAGCTGGGGCGCGGAGACCGGCGAGGTGTGGACCGTCCGCAACGGCACGGACGTGCTGCTGGTCCCGCTGATCGGGCAGGCGGCCCGGGTCGTGGTGGCCGAGGCGGACCGCCTCGGCGAGATCCGCGCGTTGCGGCTGTCCCGCGACGGCGCCCGGGTCGCCCTGGTCGCCGGCGAGCGGAACCGCGAGCGGCTCTGGGTCGGTGTGGTCGTCCGGGACAACGGCCAGGCCAGCATCGACGGCCTGCGCGCCGTCGATGTCGGTGGCACCCCGGTGACCGACGTGAGCTGGGCCGATTCGCTCAGCGTCGTGGCGCTGGTGAGCGACGGCGAGGAGCAGAGCGGCCTGTACAGCCTGTACGCGGCCAGCATCAGCGGGCCGCCGTCGGTCCGCCTCGTGGCGACCGCGGGCCTGCCCGGTCCGCCGAGCGCGGTCGCGGCCGGACCGGCGTTGCCGCTGCTGACCGTCGCCGCCGGTGCGCTGTGGCGGACGCCCTCGACCGACGAGGCCTGGACGAGGGTGACGGATAAGGGCGGCGGCGAGTCCGCACCTGCCTATCCGGGGTGAGGGCGTCGGCGGGGTCATGGCCCACCTCCTTCGTCCGGGGCCGGGAGCAGTAGTACCAACGCCGTCGCCGACCGCTCAACCGGTCATCCACAGGCCCGCGGTTGTCCACAGATGTCCCCGCCGGCCTTCCCGCGACCGCGGCCGGCGGCGACGGTCGTCCCGTGCTCACCGTTCTCGCCGACCTGGCCCTGCCGAGTCGCTGCGTCGGGTGCGCCGGTGCGCGGGGACCGGTGTGCCCCCGCTGCGCCGCCGCGCTCGCCTCCCCGCGGCGCCACCGACCCGACCCGACCCCCACCGGCCTCCCGCCGCTCGCCATCGCCGCGGCCTACGCCGGCTCCACCCGTGCCTGCCTGCTCGCCTACAAGGAGCGGGGCCGCCGGGACCTCACCGCCGCGTTGGCGACGGCGCTGGCCGCCGCCGTCGCCGAGGTGCTCCGCAGCCGGCCGCGGCTGCTCTGGCTGGTGCCCGTGCCCTCCGAGCCGGCCGTCGCCCGGGCGCGCGGCGGTCAGCACGTCCAGCGGTTGGCGACCGCCGCGGGCCGCCTCCTGCGCCGCGCGGGCGTGCCCGCCGGTGTCCTCCCGGTGCTGCGGACCACCGGCGTCCGCCCGGACACCGCCCGGCTGACCGCGGCGGAGCGGGAGCGCGTCACCGCGGGCAAGTTCGAGGCCGACCCGATCCGCTCCGCCGCCCTGCGGGGGACAGGGCCGGGGGTGGCGGTGCTGCTCGTCGACGACCTGGTGACCACCGGGGTCACCCTGGTCGACGCCTGTCGCGCCCTGGCCGTCGTCGGCGTCCCCGTGCACGGGGCCGCGACCGTCGCCGGCACCCAACGTCGACACAGTCCGTATGCAAGCAGGGGCCGAGCGCTACTATCCGTGTCCACCGTTCGGGCGACATCGGCGTGCTCGCCGGAGTTTCCCGCCCGCGGGCCGCGTGGAAGGAGTGCTGTCGGGGTAGCCCACCACATGAGCCGGGAGGTGTCAGGATCCGGCCCGGCTCGGCTACCGTCATGGAGGACCCGGGGAGAGAGGGCGTCACGCCGTCACCGGCTCTGGTTCCGGTGGTGTGCCGCTCGCGACGAGCCGACCTCGTCGCGTTGCGGAGCCGAGAGCGGCGGACGTCCGTCACCGCACTGGAGGTCGCGTGGACGTCGTCGTCAGGGGCCGCAACGTGGAGGTGCCGGATCATTACCGGCAGCACGTCGCGGAGAAGATCGAGCGAGTCGAGCGGTACGACCACCGAATCATCCGCGTCGACGTGGAGCTCTACCACGAGCGGAACCCACGTCAGTCGCAGCAGTGCCAGCGGGTGGAGGTCACCTGCACGACCCGCGGCCCCGTCATCAGGGCGGAGGCGTGCGCGGCCGACTTCTACCGGGCACTGGACGCCGCGGTGGCCAAGCTGGACAGCAGGATGCGCCGGACCGCCGACCGGCGCCGGGTGCACCGCGGTACCCGCACCCCGACCTCGGTCGCCGCAGCGACCAGCGGGCTCGAGGTCGACGGTCTGCCGCCGGCGGCACCCGCGGTCGAGTCCTCGGTCGCGACCCTGGAGCGGGACGGCAGCCTCACCGGACCGGAGTCCGAGGAGGACTTCTCCGGCATCGTCGTCCGGGAGAAGGAACACTCCGCGGTGCCGATGACCATCGATCAGGCCCTCTACGAGATGGAACTGGTCGGGCACGACTTCTACCTCTTCGCCGACGCCGAGAGCGGCCGGCCGAGCGTCGTCTACCGGCGCAAGGGCTACGACTACGGCGTGATCCGCCTGGTGCCCTGACCGAGGCGCTTCCGGCCGGCCGGCGACGGGATCCGTTCCGCGGCATCGCCACCGATATCTGGCACACTCCGCGACGTGGGCGCCGGGAGACCGGCGTGACCGAGTCGCACGACGCGGGGGCAATCGGTGACCGATCACGTGGAGCCGGATCCGGCCGGTCGGCCGGAAGCGATCCGGGTGCTGCTGGTGGACGACCACGCGCTGTTCCGGCGGGGGCTGCACGTGACCCTCGACCTGGAGCCCGACATGGTCGTGGTGGGCGAGGCCGGGGACGGGCAGGACGCGCTCGCCCGGGCCGTGGAGACACTGCCCGACGTGGTGTTGATGGACGTCCGGATGCCGCGCCGGGGCGGGATCGAGGCGTGCACCGCGATCAAGGCCGCCGTCCCGTCGACGAGGATCGTCATGCTGACGGTGAGCGACGACGAGGGCGACCTCTACGAGGCGATCCGGGCCGGCGCCAGTGGCTATCTGCTGAAGGACCTGCCGATCGACGAGGTGGCGTCCTCGATCCGGGCCGTGCAGACCGGACAGTCGCTGATCAGTCCGACGCTGGCCTCCAAACTGCTCACCGAGTTCGCCGCACTGGCGAAACGGGGCGACACCGCGCAGGCGGCGCCGACCCCGCGGCTGACCGCCCGGGAGATGGAGGTGCTGCGGCTCGTCGCCCGGGGGATGAACAACCGCGACATCGCCCGCGAGCTGTTCATCAGCGAGAACACCGTGAAGAACCACGTCCGCAACATCCTGGAGAAGTTCCAGCTGCACTCCCGGATGGAAGCCGTGGTCTACGCGGTGCGGGAGAAGCTGCTCGAGATCACCTGACGTCGTCGCGCCGGTCAGCCCGGCGGCACCAGGCCGTAACGCACCTCGTCGGTGCGGCGGCCGTCGGCGGTGGGCAACCGGAGCCGGGCGACGCCCTCGGCCCGGAAGCCCGCGCGCTCGGCCACCCGCCGGGAGGCGACGTTGTCGACGGCGGCGCCCAGTTCCAGCCGGGCGACGCCGGCCCGGGTGAAGGCCCAGTCCGCGACCAGTCCGACCGCGCGGGTCGTCAGTCCGCGCCCGCGGGCACCGGGCCGCAGGCCGTAGCCGATCTCCGCGACCCGGAAGGGCGACACGGTGACCCGGAGCCCGATCGACCCCGCGTACGTGCCGTCCCGGTCGACGATCGCGAACCGGGCCTCGGTGCCGGCCAGCCACAGCGACGTGGTCTGCCCGACGTACGCGCGGGCGTCCTGCGCCGTCCACAGCCGGCCGGTCGTCGCCCACCGCCGGGTCAGGGCGTCGAGCCGCTCCGCCAGCAGCCCGTCCTCGTCGCCGGCACGCAGGGGGCGGACCGTCACGGTCCCGTCGGTCAGGGCGTCGACGTCCGGCAGCGCCCGCGGCACCGCCGACGGCGGGTCCCCGTACAGCCGGCCGAACAGCACCGCGTCCACCCAGTCCCGCCCGTCCGGCACCGCCGCCCGCAGTTGGCCCTCGTGGCGGAAACCGGCCCGGGACGCCAGCCGCTGCCCGGCCTCGTTGCCCGTCGCCACCAGCAGTTCGGTGCGGCGCAGCCCGGTGTCGAAGGCATGGCCGACCAGCCCGCCGACGACCTCCGCGCCGTACCCGTGCCGTCGCCACGGCGCGGCCATCCAGCCGGAGATCCGCGCGGTCCCCGGCGGTCCCGGGTCGACCCGGACGGCGACCGACCCGACCGGCCGCCCTGTGTTCCGCTCGGTCACCACCAGCCGCGGCTCCGGACCGGCCGGCGGCATCCACCGCCGGACCTCCGCGTCCTCGGCCGCGGGCCGCAGCACCGCCGAGTCCTCCGGCCGCTGCGCACGCAGCAGCAGGCGTGGCGTCGCCACCTGCACGGACGGTCCGTCGCCGAGCATTCCGCCTCCTCGTCCCGCCGTCCCGGACCGCCCGGAAACACCGTCCGGCACGGATGAGCGCATCCGTGCGTTCGACACACACGGGTGGTCCGTGGTCCCGCCGCCTACGATGGTGTCGAGCCGTTGAGAGGGAGCTGACGTCGCACCGTGGTACTGAACAAGATCCTGCGCGCCGGAGAAGGCAAGATCGTCCGCCGGCTCAAGGCGATCGCCGAGCACATCAACACGCTCGAGCCCGACTACGTCGATCTGACGGATGCCGAGCTGCGCGCGCAGACCGACGCTTTCCGTGAGCGCCTGGCCGACGGCGAGACCCTCGACCACATCATGCCGGAGGCGTACGCCGTCGTCCGGGAGGCGGCCAAGCGGGTCATCGGGCAGCGGCACTTCGACGTCCAGATGATGGGCGGCGCCGCGCTGCACATGGGCTACATCGCCGAGATGAAGACCGGTGAGGGGAAGACGCTGGTCAGCACGCTGCCGGCGTACCTCAACGCGTTGTCCGGTCATGGCGTCCACGTGGTCACCGTCAACGACTACCTGGTCAAGTACCACGCCGAGTGGATGGGCCGGATCCACCGCTTCCTCGGCCTCGAGGTCGGCATGATCATGTCGCAGATGCCGCCGGTCGAGCGACGCGCGGCGTACTCGGCCGACATCACCTACGGCACGAACAACGAGTTCGGGTTCGACTACCTCCGGGACAACATGGCCTGGAGCAACGACGACCTCGTCCAGCGCGGGCACAACTTCGCGCTGGTCGACGAGGTCGACTCGATCCTCATCGACGAGGCCCGGACCCCGCTGATCATCAGCGGCCCGGCCGAGCAGAGCGCCCGGTGGTACACGGAGTTCGCCCGGATGACCCCGATGCTCAAGCGCGACGTCGACTACGAGGTCGAGGAGAGCAAGCGGACCGTCGCGATCACCGAGTCCGGCGTCGAGAAGATCGAGGACCAGCTCGGCATCGAGAACCTGTACGAGGCGGTCAACACCCCGCTGGTCGGCTACCTGAACAACGCGCTCAAGGCCAAGGAGCTCTACAAGCGCGACCGGGACTACATCGTCACCAACGGCGAGGTCCTGATCGTGGACGAGTTCACCGGCCGCGTGCTGCACGGCCGCCGCTACAACGAGGGCATGCACCAGGCCATCGAGGCCAAGGAAGGCGTGTCGATCAAGGACGAGAACCAGACCCTCGCCACGATCACGCTGCAGAACTACTTCCGGCTGTACGACAAGCTCGCCGGCATGACCGGTACGGCCCAGACCGAGGCCGCCGAGCTGAACCAGATCTACAAGGTCGGCGTCGTGCCGATCCCGACCAACCGCCCGATGGTCCGCCAGGACCAGGCCGACGTCGTCTACAAGACCGAGACGGCGAAGTTCACGGCGGTCGTCACCGACATCGCCGAGCGGGTCGAGGCGGGCCAGCCGGTGCTCGTCGGTACGGCGAGCGTCGAGAAGTCCGAGCTGCTGTCCTCCATGTTGCTGCGCAAGGGCATCCCGCACGAGGTGCTCAACGCCAAGCAGCACGAGAAGGAGGCGGCGATCGTCGCGCTCGCCGGCCGGGCCGGCGCCGTCACCGTCGCCACCAACATGGCCGGCCGCGGCACCGACATCGAGCTCGGCGGCAACAAGGAGTTCATCGCGGACATGCAGCTGCGCGCGCGCGGCCTGTCCCCGACCGAGACCCCCGAGGAGTACGAAGCCGCCTGGGACGCCGCCCTGGAGGACGTCAAGGCCCAGGTGAAGAAGGAGCACGACGCGGTCGTCGACGCCGGCGGCCTCTACGTGCTGGGCACCGAGCGGCACGAGTCCCGGCGCATCGACAACCAGCTGCGCGGCCGGTCCGGCCGGCAGGGCGACCCGGGGGAGTCCCGGTTCTACCTGTCGCTCGGCGACGACCTGATGAAGCGGTTCAACGCCGCGGCGGTCGAGGCGATCATGACCCGCCTCAACATGCCCGACGACGAGCCGATCGAGTCGAAGATGGTCTCCCGCGCGATCAAGTCCGCGCAGACCCAGGTCGAGCAGCAGAACTTCGAGATCCGGAAGAACGTCCTCAAGTACGACGAGGTCCTCAACCGGCAGCGCACGGTGATCTACGAGGAGCGCCGGCGCGTCCTGGAAGGCGCCGACCTGCGCGATCAGGTCGAGCACATGATCGCCGAGGTGATCGGCGGCTACGTCGAGGGCGCCACCGCCGAGGGCTACCCGGAGGACTGGGACCTCGACCAGCTGTGGACCGCGCTGCGCTCGCTCTACCCGATCGCGGTCACCGTCGACGAGGTGATCGAGGAGGCGGGCGGCGACCGGTCGGGGCTGTCCACCGAACAGCTCACCCAGCTGCTGGTCGACGACGCGCAGGCCGCGTACGACGCCCGCGAGGAGGAGCTCGGCTCCGAGGTGATGCGGGAGCTGGAGCGCCGGGTGGTGCTGCAGGTGCTCGACCGCAAGTGGCGCGAGCACCTGTACGAGATGGACTACCTGCAGGAGGGCATCGGCCTGCGGGCGATGGCCCAGCGCGACCCGCTGGTCGAGTACCAGCGCGAGGGCTACGACATGTTCGCGGCGATGCTCGACGCGATCAAGGAGGAGTCGGTCGGGTTCCTGTTCAACGTCGAGGTCGAGGTCCAGCAGCCGGCGGCCGAGCCGGAGGCGGCTGCCGAGGTGGCCCCCGCCGACGACGGCGAGCAGCCGGCCGCCGCCCCCGCGACCCCGCCGGCGGCCCCGACGGTGATGGCGAAGGGGCTGCAGACGCAGACGCCGCCGGCCACCAACCTGCAGTACTCCGCGCCCACCCTCGACTCGAGCGAGCCGGAGAAGACCTCGACCGCGGGCGTCGCCGTGAGCGGCGGCGAGCCGGGGCGCAACGCCCCGTGCCCGTGCGGCTCGGGCAAGAAGTTCAAGCGCTGCCACGGCGCTCCCGCCGCCGCCCGCTGACCGCTGCCACCGCTGCCCCGGACCGACCAGGTCCGGGGCAGCGGTGTGTCGGGGTCAGCCGAGCTCGAGCGCCACCGCGCGCCATCGGCCGTCGAAGCCCTCCAGCCGGGCGGCCATCGCGAAGAAGCGGGACCCGCGCTGCACGACCGCACACACCTCGGCCACCCCGTCGGCCGGCTCGCCGACGTGCACGGACCGGACCACGGGTTGCAGCGCCACCGGGCCGGGCCACCGGCCGGTGTGGGCCTGGCTGACGATCCGGGCGTACACCTCCTGGTTGGTCCACTCGTGCAGCTGGAAGGACGCCCGGGCGCCGGCCAGCGTCTCGACCACGGCCTGCAGGAAGCGGGTGGCCCAGGCTTCCGGGTCCGGCAGGTTCCGCCGGGGCGTCGGCTGCGGGTCGAAGAAGTCGATGTCGTGCTCGAACCGCCGCGGCGCGGGTTCCTCGAACGGCAGTTGCTCGCTCTGCACCCGGCGGCGGGCGGCCTCGGACACCTCGTCGTCGTACGGCGGCTCGAGGCGGGGTACCCGGCGCACGGTGGGCCGGCGGCGTACGGGCGGGCTGGAGCGGTCGAGCAGAGGGGCAGACACGAGGCAACCTTCCGGGACGAGGCAGAGGAACGGGCAGAGGGGGAAGAGGCTCACGGCGGCGCCAGTCGCTGGCCGATCCTGAGCCGGTCGGGGTCCGGACCGATGACGGCGCGGTTGGCCGCGTACCACTCCGGCCATGCCTCGGCGACGTCGGAGACCGTCGCGGCCTCATCGAGCCGGCGGGCGGCGATGAGCCAGAGCGAGTCCCCCGGCCCGACGGTCACCGGCCGCACCGCGTCGGCCAGCGGCCAGTCGACCGCCCCGGCGTCGTCCGGTGCCGCCCGTGCCGCCGGCGGCGTGCGGTGCGTGGGTGGCGTCCAGAGTGCTGAGGTCTCCTCCGGTGGCCAGGGCGTCAGCGCCGCCGGGATCAGCACGGCGGCGGAGCCGGAGGTGCCCGCCGCCGGGACGCCGGACGCGCTCGCGACACCCGGGCCGGCCGCGGCCATGCCCAGGCCGAGGGCCACGGTGAGCACCCGGCGCAGGGTCGCGGGCAGGACGCGATCGGCGACCCGGTCGGCCAGCCGGCCGGCGACACCGGGCAGCCGGCCGGCGCTGACCAGGGTGGCGCCGACGGTCAGCCAGGCCAGGGCAGACCAACCGACCAGTCCGGCGAGCTGACCGGCCACGGCGTCGAGTCCGTCCTGGCGGATCCACCGCTGCGGATCGGTGACGCGCTCGGCCACCGCACCGGGTCGCGGACAGGTCCAGCCGAGGACTACGGCCGCAGCCGCACCGACCAGGACCGTACGAGACTTCCATCCAGCCATGCTCACCTCCACTTGGCCGTGTTTGCGCGTGGTTGCTTTTCTAGGCTGGAGAAACCGTCCCGTCAAGGGTGATACTGGATAAATCCGGACGAAAGTGGAAGCCCATGCGATGGATCGATCTGTTCGCGGACCTCGAAGGGCAGGCCGTCGGTCTCGCCGCGCAGGACCTCCGCGCCGAGATCGCGGAGCGGACCCGGATCGAGGCGGGGCGGCTCACGCTGGCCGCCCGGCTGGGTGGCGCGCTGGGGTGCGAGATCGAGGTGCGGTGCGCCGGCGCCGGGACGCTGCGGGGCCGCCTCGGCCGGGTCGGTGCGGGCTGGCTCCTGCTCGACGAGGTCGGCGGTACGGAGGCGCTGGTCCCGGCCGCCTCGGTGCTCGCGGTGAGCGGGCTGGGCCGCTGGTCGTCGGTGCCGCCCGCCGCCACCGTGGAGCTCGGCCTGCGTTCGGCGCTGCGCCGCATCGTGCGGGACCGCGCGCCGGTCCGCGCCGTGCTGATCGACGGAGCGGTGGTGGCCGGCACGGTGGACCGCGTCGGTGTGGACTTCATGGAGATCGCCGAACACCCGCTGGACCTGCCGCGTCGCACGACCGCCGTCACCGGCGTCCGGGTGGTTCCGTTCGGCGGGGTGGGTGTGGTGCGTCGCTGGTGACGGACGGCAACCGGTCGGGCCGCCGCGGCGGCCCGCCGGGCCGGGTCAGTCGGGCGGCAGGGGCTCGTCGCGGCCGAGGGGATGGGTCTGCACGAAGGCCCGCGTCTCGGCGTACATCCGCTGGATGTACGCCTCGAGCTGCTCCCGCTCGACCCGCCACTGGCCGCGGCCGCCGATCTTGATGGCGGGCAGGGCGCCGCTGCGGACCAGTGCGTACGTCTGGGACGCGGAGATGTTGAGGACGTCGGCGACGTCGCTCAGCGTCAGGAAGCGGTCCGAGGGCATGGCGTCCTTCCGGCGGCTGCTCGGTGAGGGCGGCGGCCAGTGTGGCATCGCCGCCACGGCGCCGGTGGTGCGGGATCCCCACCGATCGGCACAAATCAGACGAATCGGGTGTATAACACCTCTGACCCGTCGAGAGGAGCTTCCCGTGGACATCCCACCGTCCCCGCCGGCCCGCCGGCTCCGGCCGCCGTCCTGGCTGGATCCGCGGCTCGTCGCCGGCGTGCTCCTGGTCGCGGTCTCCACCGCGACCGGAGCGCGGATCATCGCCACCGCGGACCGGTCCGTGCAGGTGTGGGCGCTGACCCGCGACGTGGCGGCGAGCACGGTGCTGGCGGCCGAGGACGTGCGCCCGGCGCGGGTGCGGTTGTTCGACAGCGCCCCGGCGTACCTGGACACAGCCGAATCGCCCGCCGGCCGAGCGGTCACCCGGGGGATGCGGGCCGGCGAGCTGCTGCCGGCCACCGCACTCCGGACGACTCCACCGGCCCTGGTGGTCAACCTGCCGGTCCGGGCGGAGCACGCGCCGGCCGTGACCCGCGGCCAGGCCGTCGACGTGTGGGCCGGCACCGAGGACTGCGGCCCGCGCCGGGTCCTCGCGTCGGCGGCGGTCCAGGAGGTCCGGTCAGCCGGCACCGGCACGCTGACCGGCGGCGGGGACGCGCTCCAGGTCCTGCTCAGGGTCGGGCCGGCGGACGCCGAGCGGCTGCTGGCCGTGCTCGGCGCGGAGTCGACCGTCCGGCTGGTCGTCGTGGAGGGCGGCGCCCGGCCCGGTGCGCAGGCCGTGCCGTGCCGGCGGGCCGGCACCGGGGCGGGTGAGCGCTGATGCGCGTCCCGGTGCTGACCGCCGTGCCCGGTGCCGCGTGGGAGGCCGACCTGGTCTCGGACCTCGATCGCGCCGACCACGGCGTGACCGTCGTCCGGCGGTGCGTCGAGCTGGCCGAGCTGCTGTCCACCGCGGCCACCGGCACGGTCCGGGCCGCCCTGCTCTCCGCCGACCTGGACGGGCTCGACCGGGAGGCGGTGCTCCGGCTCGGCTCCTCCGGGGTCGCCGTCGTGGGCCTGGTCGAGGCGGGTGACGCGGCCGCCGAGGACCGGTTGCGCCGGATCGGCGTCCCCACCGTGCTGCCGGTCGACGTCGGCACGGCCGAGATCGCCCGGGTGGTCGTCTCGGCGGTGGCCGACGCGCTCGTCGTGCAGGACCCGTGGTTCGGTGACCCGGCCGCGGCGCTGCCCGTGTTCGGACCGCCGCCACGGACGCCGTCCCCGGCCCGGGGCCGGGGGCGGGTGATCGCCGTGTGGGGGCCGACGGGCGCGCCCGGCCGCACCACGGTCGCCATCGGGGTCGCCGACGAGGCCGCCCGGCTCGGCGTCTCCACGCTGCTCGCCGACGCCGACACGTACGGCGGGACGGTGGCGCAGACACTGGGCCTGATCGACGAGACCGCCGGCGTGGCGATGGCCTGCCGCGCCGCGGGCACCGGCCGGCTGGACCCCGCCCAGCTCGCCGGGCTCAGCCGGCAGTTGCGCCCGAACCTGCGGGTGCTGACCGGCATCGCCCGGGCCGACCGGTGGCCGGAGCTGAGGCCGGTCGCGGTGACCGCCGTCCTGGAACAGGCCCGTCATCTCTCCGCCCTGACTGTCGTGGACTGTGGGTTCGCCCTGGAGCAGGACGAGGAGCTCTCGTACGACACCGCGGCGCCCCGCCGGAACGGCGCGACCCTCGCCGTCCTCGCCGCGGCCGACACCGTGCTCTGTGTCGGCGCCGCCGACCCGGTGGGCCTGCAGCGGGCGATCAGCGCCCTGGACGAGCTGCGCGACGTGGTGCCGGCCGCCGCGCCGCTCGTGGTGATGAACCGCGTCCGGGCGAGCGTGGTCCCGGGCGATCCGCGGCGCGAGATCGCCGCCGCCCTGCGGCGGTGGTCCGGGATGGACGCCACCGCCTACCTGCCCGCCGCGCCGGCCGTCCTGGACACCGCGATGCGCACCGGCGCGACCCTCGCGGAGGCCGCGCCGGCCAGCCCGCTGCGCCAGGCCATGGCCGAGCTCGCCCGCGTCCTCACCGGCGCCCCCGAACCGGTCCGCCGCCGCCGGCTCGCCCGCCTCCGCCTCCGCTGACCGGAGGCATGCCCGACCCGGGTGTCGGCCTGGCCGGTCGGGCCCTGCGCTGCGGTCCGGGCGCGCCGGGACGGGATGCCGGCCCGTCGCCTCTCTCGACACTGCTGTCCCAGGCGGCAGACCGGCGCCGACCGTCCCGCCGAGGTGACGGGTGATCCGCCCGTACGGTAGATGTGACGGCATGGGTGCCGAGCTGCGCGGACTGTTGGTCGACTACGGCGGTGTCCTGACGAACCCCCTCTCCGAGATCATGGGTGGCTGGGTGCGGGCGGATGGCATCGACCCGGGACGGTTCGCCGAGCTGAACCGGCGGTGGCTGGGCCCGGACGCCGGTCCGAACCCGATCCACGACCTGGAGATCGGGCGGATCGACGCCGCGGAGTTCGAGCGGCGGGTCGCCGCCGAGCTCCTCGAGGAGGCCGGCGACAGCGCGGACGGGCGGACCGAGGCCGTGCGCACGGCCGGGCTGCTCGCCCGGATGTTCGCCGGGATGCGGGTGGTGCCGAGCATGCTCGACGCCGTCCGTGCCGCCCGGGCGGCCGGGATCAGGACGGGGCTGCTGTCCAACTCCTGGGGGCTGGAGTACGAGCGGGAGGGCTGGGACACGCTCTTCGACGCGGTGGTGATCTCCGGCGAGGTCGGCCTGCGCAAGCCGGACCCGGCCATCTACGCGCTGGCCGCGGAACGGCTCGCGCTGCCGCCCGAGCAGATCGTCTTCGTCGACGACCTGAACTCCAACGTCCGCGGGGCGGTCCGGGCGGGCATGGTCGGCGTCCGGCACGTCGAGGCCGAGGCCACGGTGCAGGAATTGGAGATCCTGCTCGGGACGTCGCTGCGCTGAGTCGCATGCACAAGTCGTAGACCCGGTGGACGGCCCCCGGAAGGACCCGCCCGCGATCTGTGGACAACGCCGCACCTGTGGACGACCGACCACGCCGTCCTCGCGTGCGTGTCACGATGGTCGTGCTCTCCAGCGGACCGGCCCGGTCTGCGGCGGACTACGAGGAGGTGCGTCGTCATGACCGACCGGTTGAGCGCCCTCGATGTCTCCTTCCTCTACATGGAGGAGCCCACCACTCCGATGCACGTGGGCGGGTTGGCCGTGTTCCAGCCGCCGTCGGAGGGCTTCGACTACGACCGCCTGGTCCGGTTGATCGAGGACCGGATCGGCCTGGTCCCGCGTTACCGGCAGAAGATCCGTTGGGTCCCCGGCAACCTCGCCAACCCGGTCTGGATCGACGACGCGGACTTCGACGTGGCCTTCCACGTGCGCCGGTCCGCGCTGCCCCGGCCCGGCTCCGACCAGCAGCTGCGCGAGCTGGTCAGCCGGCTGATGTCCCGCCGGCTGGACCGCTCCCGCCCGCTCTGGGAGATGTATCTGGTCGAGGGCCTCGAGGGTGGCCGCATCGCGGTGATCAGCAAGACCCACCACGCGATGGTGGACGGGGTCAGCGCCGTCGACATCGGGCAGGTGATCCTCGATGTCACCCCCACCCCGCGGGACGTGGCGGACGAGCTCTGGATGCCGACGCCGCCGCCGGGGACGATCGGGCTCGTCACGGACGCCGTCACCGAGCTGGTCCGGCGGCCCACCGCGGTCGTGGACACCGTGCGGATGGGCGTGCTGGACATCCGCAACACGGCCGGCAAGGTCGTCGGCGCGGTCGGTGGGCTGGCCGCGGCCGCCCGGGTCGCGGCCCGGCCGGCGCCGGCCACCCCGATGAACGTGCCGATCGGCGAGCAGCGCCGGTTCGGCGTCGCCCGCACCGACCTCGACGACTACAAGCGGGTCCGCAAGGCGCACGGCGGCACGGTCAATGACGTCGTGCTGGCCACCGTGTCCGGTGCGCTGCGGGCCTGGCTGCTGTCCCGGGGAGAGGCGGTCGGTCCGTCCAGCACCATGCGTGCCCTGGTCCCGGTGTCCGTCCGCACGTCGGCGGAGCGCGGCGAGGCCGGCAACCGGGTCTCGTCCTACCTCGTCGACCTGCCGGTCGGCGAGCCGGATCCGGTGGTGCGGCTGTCCCAGGTCAGCTTCGCGATGAAGGCGCACCAGGAGTCCGGCCAGTCGGTCGGTGCCGACGCGCTCATCGCGCTGGGCGGCTTCGCCCCGCCGACCCTGCACTCGCTCGGGGCCCGGACCGCCAGCCGCTCCACCCGCCGCCTGTTCAACCTGGTGGTCACCAACGTGCCCGGTCCGCAGTTCCCGCTGTACGCCGGAGGGGCCCAGATGCTGGAGCTGTTCCCGGTGGTGCCGCTGGCGCGCAGCCAGGGTCTCAGCATCGGCGTCACCTCCTACAACGGCGGGGTCTACTACGGCCTCAACGCCGACCGGGACGCGCTGCCGGACGTGGACGTCATCGGCGCGCTGCTGGAGGAGTCGCTGACCGAGTTGGTGGACACGGTCAGATGAGCGGACCCGGCGGTGGCGACGGCGTGCGGCGAGGGCTGGTCCTCGGCGCCGGCGGGGTGCTCGGCTTCACCTGGATGGTCGGCGCGCTCCGGGCTCTGGAGGACGAGGAGGGTTTCGACGCGAGGGACGTCGAGGTCTGTGTCGGCACCTCCGCCGGGTCGATCCTCGCCGCGCTGCTGGGGTGCGGGGTGGGCGTCGACGTGACGTTGCGGCACCAGCAGGGCATCCCGCTGCCCGCCGACCCCGACATCAGCTGGAATTACGACAGCGACAGCGGCGGCGCGCTGCCCCCGCGGCCCGGCCTGGGCCTCGGGTCCCCGCGGCTGCTGGCGACGGTGGCCCGGCACCCGCTGCGCCTCCCGCCGATGGCGGCGATGTCGGCGGTGCTGCCCCGCGGCCGGCGCAGCCTGCGGCCGCTGCACCGCATGATCGAGCACGTCTCCGCGACGCTGCCCCGGGCCGATGACGGGAGCGCCTGGCCGACCGGGCCGCGGGCCTGGATCGTCGCCATGGACTACGGCACCGGGACCCGGGCCGCTTTCGGTCGTCCCGGGGAGCCGGCCGCGAGCCTCGCCGACGCGGTGACCGCCTCCTGCGCCATCCCGGGGTGGTACGAGCCGGTCCTCGTGGACGGCCGGCCCTACGTCGACGGCGGCGCGCTGTCGCCGACCTCGCTCGACCTGCTCGCCGGCCTCGGCCTCGACGAGGTGTACGTGCTGGCACCGATGATCTCCTTCGCCTACGACCGACCGCGGTCGCCGGTGGCGCTGGCCGAGCGGCGCTGGCGCCGGGTCGTCACCCGGCGGGTGTTGGCCGAGGCGGCCGGCGTCCGCGACGGCGGGACCGAAGTGACCCTGCTCGGACCGGGCCCCGAGGACCTGGCCGCGATCGGCGCCAACCTCATGGACCCGCGGCGCCGGGCGGCGGTGCTGCGGACGGCGCTGCGCACCAGCGCCGAGGCGCTGCGCCGGGCCGACGACCCGACCCGGGCTGACCGCCCCGGTCGGCGGAGGAGCAGCGCGGCAGCCGATGACGCGCGGACCGGAGTGACGAGGGGAATGGCGGGGCGATGAGGGTCTATCTGCCGGCGACGACGCGGACGCTGCGTGAGCTGGTCGACACCGGCGAGCTCGGGCCGGTGCCGCTCACCGGGTTCGCGATCACCCCGCAGCTCCGGGAGTGGTATCGGGACAGCGACGAGGAGGAGCTGGAGTACGCGGCGCTGCTCGAGGCCGCCCGGGGCTCCCTGCGGCTGATCGACCAGGACCCGGCCGCGCTGCCCCGGCGAGCCGTGGTGGTGGCCGAGGTGCCGGACGACCACGTCACGCTCCGACCAGACCTGGACCGGGCCGTGGTGCGGGTGACCGAGCCGGTGCCGATGAAGCTGGTGGCCGCCGTGCACATCGACGGCGCCGACGCCGAGAAGGCGGTCGCGGCGGCGGTCGCGGTCGTGCTGGAGGCCGACCTCGGCAGCGCGGACGCCAAGTTCGAGGTCGACGGGGCCGAGGGGCACGAGCTGCTGTGGTACGCGAGCCAGGAGGTGGGCCCGCTGCTGGAGCTGCTCTGAACCGCCGACCGACCCGTACGGGTGGTGGCGTTCAGGTGAACCCGTTGCAGATCATGTACCGCGGCCGGATCCGGTTCCTATGGTGTCCCGGTGGTGGGTACACGGCGCGGCGCGGCGATCACTGCCGTGCTGCTGCTGATGCCGGCCTGCGCCGTCGGTGGCGGTGAGGTGGGGGCCCTGCCGCCCGAGCCGTCCGGTGCGACGGCACGGGTGACCGCGTCGCCGGCAGCCACCACACCCGCCGCGCCGAGCGCCGCCCCGGCGACCGAGGTCGACCGCACCGACGTGCTGGCCGTCTACGGCGCCTGGTGGACCTCGCTGCAGTCCGCCTACGCCCAGGGGGACCCGGAAGCCGCCGAGCTCGCCGAGTACGCCGTCGACCCCATCCTGAGCCGGCAGCGTGCCAGCATCCGGGCCCTGCGCACGCAGGGCATCGTGCAGCGGACGAGGTTCACCCTCCGGCCGCGGCTGCGCTACCAGACCGAGCGGAACGCCGAGGTGGAGGACTGCGTCCGCGGTCCGGCGAACACCTACTATGACGCCGTCACCGGCCGGCCGCGGGCACCTCGCGGCTACCGCAACGACGTCCCGACCGAGGACCGGCTGTTGACGACGCTGCAGAAACGAGGGGACCAGTGGTACGTGGTGGCGGCCACCGGGAGGGGCGCGGTCCAGTGCTGAGCCGCCGGCCCACCGGTGCCCACGGCCGGCGGCGCGGTGCCCGCCGGCTCGGCCGCGGCGCGCTCGTCGTCGTGACCGCGCTGCTGGCCGGCAGCGTGCTGGCCGCCGTCCCGGCGACCGCCGCCCCGAGCGTCATCGGCGACGGCAGCGTGGTCGACGACGCCGACTACATCGGCTCGGGCAACCCCGACCCGGACGTCGAGGCCACCACCGGCACCGTGCGCGACGACGCCTGCACCGTCCTGACCGGCACGGTGACCGTGCGGGACGCCACCGACGCGCAGACCCGGCTCGTCGGCCAGACCCCGACCGGCGCCGGCGACTGGCAGTACACGCTCTGCGCGCAGACCGAGCAGCAGTCCCGGGCACTGGCCGCCCGCCACCCCGGCGTCGAGCAGGCCAAGGCCCACTGCCGGACGGCCGGCGCCGCGTGCGCCGTCGTCGTGGTGTGGGCGCCGGAGGACCGCACGCCGCCCCGGGAGGAGCGCGACCCGCCGCGCCGGCTCGGCGCGTTCGACCGCTGGCTGGACTTCACCCCGGAGCTGACCACCAGCCCCACCCACCAGGACGCGCTGATCGCGCAGTTGCCGACCTGGGTCTGGGACCGCAACACCGCGGACATCCGGGGCATCTGCCTGCCGCTGTACGGCGGCGTGTGCGGCTTCGCCACCCGCCTCGGCACCACCTGGAAGACCGAGGGCACGACGTTCTGCCGCAGCCCCGGCACGCCGTACCGACCGGGTCGCGACGACCCGACCAGTGCCTCCGGATGCAGCTGGACCTACCGGACCTCGGGCGACTACGACATCCGCGGCTGCAAGAACTGGCTCGTCATCGTCTGGCGGCTGCCCTGGTTCATCCCGATCGTGTTCCCGCTGGAGCTGTGCGACACCGACCAGGTCTCGGTGCGGGAGGCGCAGATCCTGTCCGGTTCGTCCCGCCGGCGATAGGACAGGATGGGTACACACAGACCGTACGGCTCGACCGATCCGGGAGGCTCACATGGACGCCGTCACCACACCGCCCCCGCCGGTCAACGAGCCGGTGCGCGCCTACCCGCCCGGCAGCCCCGAGCGGGCGTCGCTGGAGGCCCGGGTCAAGGAGCTGGCCGGTGAGCGGGTCGAGCTGACCAGCACGATCGGCGGCCGGCAGCGGATGGCCGGCGGCGAGCGGATCGACGTGGTCCAGCCGCACCGGCACTCCGCGGTGCTGGGGACGACCGCCGACGCCACCCCGCAGGACGTCCGGGACGCGGTCACCGCGGCTCGGGACGCCGCCGCGACCTGGCGCGACCTGCCGTTCGACGAGCGGGCCACGGTCATGCTCCGCGCCGCCG
The DNA here is from genome assembly GCA_902805565.1 of uncultured Mycobacteriales bacterium. GTDB lineage: Bacteria > Actinomycetota > Actinomycetes > Mycobacteriales > CADCTP01 > CADCTP01. The sequence continues at coordinate 9,162 of CADCTP010000236.1, read as the reverse complement.
AGCTGCTGGCCGGCCCGTGGCGGGACACGCTCAACGCGGCGACGATGCTCGGCCAGTCCAAGTCCTGCTACCAGGCGGAGATCGACGCGGCCGCCGAGCTGATCGACTTCATGCGGTTCAACGTCCGGTTCGGTCGGCAGATCCTGCAGGAGCAGCCGATCTCCGGCCCGGGCGTGTGGAACCGGATGGACCACCGGCCGCTGGAGGGCTTCGTCCTGGCGATCACGCCGTTCAACTTCACCGCCATCGCCGGCAACCTGCCGCTGGCCCCGGCGCTGATGGGCAACACCGTGGTCTGGAAGCCGTCGCCGACCCAGCAGTTGGCCGCGCACCACACGATGCGGCTGCTGGAGGCGGCCGGCCTGCCGCCCGGGGTGATCAACATGGTGACCGGGCACGGCCGGGCGGTCTCCGAGGTGGCGCTGCTGGACCGGCACCTGGCCGGCGTGCACTTCACCGGCTCGACCGCCACGTTCCAGAAGCTGTGGTTCGAGGTCGGCGGCAACCTCGACAAGTACGCCGGCTACCCGCGGATGGTCGGCGAGACCGGCGGCAAGGACTTCGTCGTCGCCCACCCCAGCGCCGACCCGGCCGCCCTGGTCACCGGCCTGGTCCGCGGCGCCTTCGAGTACCAGGGCCAGAAGTGCTCCGCCGCCTCCCGGGCCTACCTGCCGCGCAGCCTGTGGGAGGGCGGCGTCCGGGACCGGCTGGTGCAGACGACCGAGACGATCGAGTACGGCGACGTCACCGACCTGTCGGTGTTCGGCGGCGCGGTGATCGACGCCCGTTCCTTCGCCCGGCTGTCCGGGGTCCTGGAGCGGCTGCGGGCCGACCCGGCGATCGAGATCCTCACCGGCGGCACCGCCGACGACTCCGAGGGCTACTTCGTCCGCCCGACGGTCGCGGTGAGCACCGACCCGACCTCCGAGATCTTCACCACCGAGTACTTCGGCCCCATCCTCGGCGTCCACGTCTACGAGGACGCCGACTGGGACGCCATGCTGGCCCAGGCGGCCGACGTCGCGCCGTACGCGCTGACCGGCTCGGTGTTCGCCACCGACCGGCACGCCATCGCCCAGGCCGACGCCGCCCTGCGGTTCTCCGCCGGCAACTTCTACATCAACGACAAGCCGACCGGCGCGGTCGTCGGCCAGCAGCCGTTCGGCGGCGCCCGGGCCAGCGGCACCAACGACAAGGCCGGCTCGGTCCTCAACCTGCTGCGCTGGGTCTCCCCACGCACGATCAAGGAGACCCTGGTCCCACCCACGGACGTGCGGTACCCGCACCAGGGCTGAGGCGCGGGGCGGGACGCGCCGCCCGGGGGATAAGTTGCCCTGATGAGGGATCGTCAGTTCGGAGAGGAAGGCAGGCGGCTGTCCTACGGCAGCTACCTGCGGGTGCCCGCGCTGCTGGACCAGCAGGTCCCGGTGAGCGCCCCGCCGGCGCACGACGAGCTGCTGTTCATCGTGATCCACCAGGTGTACGAGCTGTGGTTCAAGCTGCTGCTGCACGAGCTCGGCGACGCCCGGGACCTCATGCTGGCCGGCGAGGCCTACCAGCCGCGGCTGCGGCTGCAGCGCGCGCACCGGGTCGAGCGGGTGCTCATCGAGCAGGTCGACATCCTGGAGACGATGACCCCGCAGGACTTCCTCGCGTTCCGGGCGTCGCTGGCGCCGGCGAGCGGGTTCCAGTCGGTGCAGTTCCGGGAGATCGAGTTCCTGTCCGGCGCCAAGGACCCGGCGTACCTGGCCCGGCTCGGGGACGCCAACGAGGTCGAGCAGGCCCGGCTGCGGCTCCGGCTGCACGAGCCGACGCTGTGGGACGGCCTGGTCTCCCTGCTGGCCAAGGCGGGCTTCGACGTGGCGACCGAGGAGTCCCGCCGGGAGGCCCTGCTGTCGGTCAGCCGGGACCGGGCAGCGCACGGTCCGCTCTGGGATCTCGCCGACGCGCTGGTGGAGCACGACTCCCTCTGGGCCCGGTGGCGCGCCCGGCACGTGATGATGGTGGAGCGGCAGATCGGCACCAAGTCGGGCACCGGCGGCTCCACCGGTGCGCCATATCTCCGCTCACGGCTGGACCTGCGGTTCTTCCCGGAGCTGTGGGACGTGCGCTCCGCGCTCTGAGAGTCGGACATAAGGCACCAACAAGATTTTCTTCGCCAACCCTTCCATTTCGTCCAGGGTTGCGATTATCCTTCGATGCGCCATCCGGTGTACGCGCTCCTCCCGGGGAGGGCGACGATCATGGAGGTCCCACGCTATGTCCGGCCAGATCAAGGTCGACTTCAGCTCCCTCGCGGAGCTTCAGAGCCAGGTGAACTCGTCCGCGCAGAAGATCCTCACCGAGATCGAGGACATCAAGCGGACCGTCAACGGCACGCAGGCCTACTGGGCCGGTGGCGCGCAGGAGCAGTTCGGCGCCCGCTACGCGCAGCTGGAGACCGCCCAGAAGAACGTGCAGGAGGCGATCGCCCAGTTCGGGTCGCTGGTCGGCCGGGCCAACTCGGCGTACGGCGACGCGGAGTCCAAGATCAAGGGCATGTTCGCCTAACTCTCCACGCTCGACTTTCTCTCGGAGGAAATGCCATGCCTTCCGGCTTCAACGTCACGGCGGAGACCCTGCAGGCCGACGCCACCCGCATCGCCACCGGTGCCGGCAACATCGAGGGCCACCTGGCCTTCCTGAAGAACGCGGTCGAGAGCGTCGTGAGCTCCGGCTGGATCGGTGTCGCCGCCAACGAGGCCGCGAACCTGCACCAGAAGCTCGACAAGGCCGGTCGGGACGTGAAGGAGAGCACCACCTTCTTCTCCCAGTCGACCGACCAGGCCGCGAAGAACTACTCGCAGCGCGAGGACGAGGTCCGCGCCGCGTTCACCGGCGGCAACTAGACCCGACGGCTCCAGGGCCGGTCACCCGCGACGGGGACCGGCCCTCGCCGGGTCACAGCCAGCCGTTGCGGCGGAAGCCGCGGTGGAGCACCAGGCAGGACAGGCCGATCACGGCCAGGGTGAACGGATAGCCGTAGCGCCAGGCGAGCTCGGGCATGTGCTCGAAGTTCATCCCGTACAGGCCGGCGACCGCGGTCGGGACGGCCAGGATCGCCACCCAGGCCGAGATCCGGCGCATGTCCTCGTTCTGCTCGACGGTGACCTGGGCCAGGTTCGCCTGGATGATCGTGGTGAGCAGCTCGTCGAAGGCGCCGATCTGCTCGGTGACCCGGGCCAGGTGGTCCTCGACGTCCCGGAAGTACTCCCGGATCTCCGGGTGCACCAGCCGCACCGGCCGCTCGGACAGCGTCCGCAGCGGCGCGGCCAGCGGGGTCACGGCGCGGCGCAGCTCGAGCACCTCGCGCTTGAGCACGTAGATCCGCTCGGCGTCCCGGCGGGACCGCCCCGGCCCGCCGAAGACCGCGGTCTCCACCGCGTCCACGTCCAGCTGCATGCTGGTCACGACGCCGAGGTAGTCGTCCACGATCCGGTCCATGATCGCGTGCAGCACCGCGGACGGCCCCATCGCCAGGCGCTCCGGGTCCTGCTCCAGGGTGCGGCGCAGGCCCTGCAGGCCACGCGGCTCGCCCCGCCGTACGGTGATCACGAAGTCGCGGCCGACGAACACCGAGATCTCGCCGGTCTCCACCACCTCGACGTCGGCGGCGGGCGTGTCCGGGTGCACGTAGCGGACCGTCTTGAGCACCGCGAACAGCGTGTCCTCGTAGCGGTCGAGCTTCGGCCGCTGGTGGGCGGCGTGCAGCGCGTCCTCTACGGCCAGCGGGTGCAGCTCGTACCGGTCGGCCAGCGCGGCCAGCTCGGTCCCGTCCGGGTCGTGCAGCCCGAGCCAGACGAAGCCCTCGCCGGAGCTGCGCACGGCGGCGATCTCGGCGGGGTCGCAGCGCCCGGGCCGGCGCACGCCGTCGACGTAGACCGCGCAGTCGACCAGGTGGCCGGAGGGCCGTTCCCGGACCGGCGCGACGACGGGACGGGTACGGACCAGCCGGCGGGGCGGGCGCAGGTGCGGCAGCATGGACACGGCGGAACTCCTGACGGCGCGACGGACGAGGACACGTGCGCCCCGCAGGCGGGTCTGGCCGGCGCTCAGCCGCGCGGACCCGGGTGCGGGACGCGGCTGGTACTGCCTGGGCGGCCGGGCACCGCGTCACCTCCTCGGGTCGAGGCCCGAACGGGCCGGAGGACGACACTACCCCCGCCGCCGACCGGCCGTCCGCCGATCAGCGCGGCAGCACGCCCCACCCGGCCAGCGCCTCGACCAGGCCGTCGGTGACCGGCAGCGCGGCCAGCTCCGCCGCGGTCACCCAGCCCACCTCGTCGGCGTCGTCGCCGGCCCGGGGCGTGCCGCCGAGCAGCGTGCAGGCCACGTCGTCGATCAGGTACGTCACGCCGGCCGGCCCGGGCCGCTCCACCCGGCCGACCAGCCCGGTGGCCCGCACGGCCAGCCCGGTCTCCTCGTACGTCTCCCGCACCGCCGCGGCGGCCGCGTCCTCGCCCGGCTCGCAGCGCCCGCCCGGCACCGACCACAGCCCGCGGCCGGGCTCGCGGCCACGCCGGACCAGCAGCAGCCGGCCCCCGTCGTCGTGCACGATCGCGCCGGCGCACGCGACGTAGCGGATGTCCACGGGATGACACGGTAGGGGGCACGTGACTTGACTCCGGGGCCACGGCGCCGGAACGTGGGGGCGGATGTCGGCCCGCCACGGCGTGCGGACTGGGCGGCGGCGGGAGGATCAGGCATGATCGGCAGCGGCGCGCGGACGGTTCCCACCGCGTGCTGGCCGGGCCTGGATACGTACCGTAGGCTTGTCGTTACTCGCGGGGACTCCTGTTGTTGCGCGCTGTCCGGAGGTTGCTGACATGAACGCCCTCAACAAGATCGGTGGCTTCCTGCTCGCCGCGATCCTGGCCATCGCCGTGATCTCCGGCCTGCAGACCGGCACGGGCCGGGAAGCCGGGTCCTCGATCCTGGACGCCGGCCGCTCCGTCCTCAGCTGGGCCGGCGACCAGATCTCCCGGGTGGGCGGCAACGTCGACACCGCCGGCAACCTGGGCCGGGCCATGGTGATCGGACTGATCCTGTTCACCGCGCTCGTCCTGCTGGTGCCCAAGGCGCGGGCCGGCCGGGGCTTCGCGGTCAGCGCGTTCGCCTCGCTGATCGTGGCGCTGCTGCTCTTCCAGCCGTCGCTGGGCACCTCGCTGCGCGACGCGGTCAGCGCGCCGGCGACCGGCACCGTCCTGATCAAGTAGCGCGCGGTGGCCACCGACGCCTCGAAGTACCTGCTGCCGACCGAGCGGCCGGTCATCAACATCCGCCGGCACTGGGCCGTGCTGGCGGGGACGACCGTGCAGAGCGTCCTGCTGCTCGTCATCGGGATCCTGCTCGCCCGGATCCTGAACTCGGTGGACTTCGCCCAGATGGTCGCGACGTACTTCTGCGTCTTCGTGGTGGCCCGCTGGAGCTACGAGGTCTACAGCTGGTACGTCGAGAAGCTGGTGGTCACCGACAAGCGGCTGCTGCTGCTCACCGGCATCATCTCCCGGAACGTGGCGATCATGCCGCTGGTCAAGGTCACCGACCTGACCTTCCACCGGTCGGCCACCGGGCTGATGCTGGGGTACGGCAAGTTCGTCGTGGAGAGCGCCGGTCAGGACCAGGCGCTGTCCAACATCGACTTCGTGCCGAACCCGGAGCGGCTCTACATCCAGATCTCGGAGCTGCTCTTCGGCGGCGACAAGGGCACGCCGGGTGCGCTGGTGACGGCCGCTCAGCAGAAGGCCGAGCAGGAGGCGGAGCGGGCCGCCCGGCGTCGCTGGCGCCGGTTCGCCCGCCGCCGCGGGTCGGTCGAGGAGCCGACGGCGGACCGCCGCGGCACCGCCCCCGCGCCGTCCCAGCTCGACGCGATCCTGGCCGACCGGGACACGCTGCTGGCCGACCGGGACGATCCGGACCGCTGGGACGACGACCAGGACTGGGACCGGCCCGACCGGGACCGCTCCGGGTGGGACCGCGGCCCGCGGGACGACTTCGACGAGCCGCCCCGGGAGCCGACCGTCCGGCTGCCCCGCTTCCACGAGCCGCGCCGGGGTGACTTCGGCCGGGGCGAGTCGGGCCAGTCCGACTCGCCGCTGCCCCCGCCCCGCCGCCCGCGGGACGAGCCACCGCCCGCGGCCGTCGAGCCACTGGACGACTGACCCGCCGCCGCGAGCGGCGGGCAACCTGGTCAGCGGCACCCTGGTCGGCAGGCGGCGGGCCGAGCCCGTACCGTCGTGCCCAGCATGCGCATCGATCTCCATACCCACTCGACCGCGTCCGACGGGACCGACTCTCCTGCCGGGCTGGTCGCGGCCGCCCGGGCCGCCGGCCTGGACGTGGTCGCGCTCACCGACCACGACACCACCGTCGGCTGGGCCGCCGCGATCGACGCGCTGCCGGCCGGCCTGACCCTGGTCGGCGGGCTGGAGCTGTCCTGCCGGTGGAACCCGCCGGACGGCGGCCGCTCGACCGAGCTGCACCTGCTGGGCTACCTCGTCGACCCGGCCCATCCGGAGCTGGCCGTGACCCTGGACGCGCTGCGGGCCAGCCGGCTCGGCCGGGCCGAGCGGATGACCGACCGGATGACCGCCGACGGCGTCCCGATCACCTGGGCGCAGGTCGCCCGGCTGTCGGAGGGGGCCTCCGCGGGGCGTCCGCACATCGCCCGGGCGCTGGTCGAGGCCGGGGTGGTCGGCTCGGTGGACGAGGCGTTCGCGACCCTGCTCAACTCCCGCTCGCCGTACCACGAGCCCAAGGAGGACCTGGACGCGCTGGACGGCGTACGGCTGGTCACCGCGGCCGGCGGGGTGCCGGTGTTCGCGCACCCGCTGGCCCGCTCCCGCGGCCGGGTGGTCGGCGACGACGCGGTCACCGCGATGGCGGCGGCCGGGCTGGCCGGGCTGGAAATCGACCATCCCGACCACGTCGAGGCCGATCGGGAGCACCTGCGCGGGCTGGCGGCCGACCTCGGGCTGCTGGCCACCGGTTCCAGCGACTACCACGGGACGAACAAGCGGGTCCGGGTCGGCGGCGGGGGGCTGACCGCACCGGAGGCGTACGAGGCGCTGGTCGCCAGGTCGTCCGGGTCGCGACCGGTGACCTGATGGACGTCCGGGTCTTCGGCGAGGCGTTCGTGACCCTGTTCGTCATCACCGACCCGCTCGGCACCATCCCGATCTTCCTGGCCCTCACCGGCGGCCGGACCCGCAAGGCCCGGTCCCGGGCGGCGGCCCAGGCGGTGCTGGTGTCGCTCGCGGTGATCTGCTCGTTCGCGGTGTTCGGGCAGCAGATCCTGGACTACCTCGGCATCGGCATCCCGGCGCTGCAGGGCGCGGGCGGGCTGCTGCTCCTGCTGGTCGCGCTCGACCTGCTCACCGGGCGGGCCGAGGACCCGAAGCAGGTCGAGGACGTGAACGTGGCGCTGGTGCCGCTGGGCACGCCGCTGCTGGCCGGCCCGGGCGCCATCGTGGCCACCATCCTGTTCGTCCGGCGCGCGGACGGGACCGAGGACTACGTGGCGCTGGCGCTGGCGATCCTCGCCGTGCACGTGGCGCTCTACCTGTCGCTGCGGTTCTCCGGGGGCATCATCCGGGTGATCCGGGAGAGCGGCATCGTGCTGGTGAGCCGGATCGCCGGTCTGCTGCTGGCGGCGATCGCGGTGCAGCTGGTCGCCGACTCCGTGCTGGGCTTCGTCACCGAGGCGAGCTGACGCGACCGGTCCCGGACGGTCCGGGGACGGACCCGTGCCTGTGGACGGCGCGTTCGGCCGCCCGGTCGCGGGGGCTACCGTTGACGGGTGACCCGGTTTCTCGCCCTCGTCGTCGGTACGGTCGGCGTGCTGCTGTCGCTGCTGGTCAGCGCGCCCGCCGCGCATGCCGACGCGGTCGACGACGCGGTGGCGGCCCTGCGCACGGGCTCGGTCTACGTGGACCCGGGGGCCACCGAGCCGGGCATCGACGAGGCCGCGGTGACCGCGGCGATCGCCTCGCGCCAGGTCAAGATCGCGGTGCTGCCGGCCGACGACTACGGCAGCACGTCGCAGACCTTCGACGCCGCCGAGCGGATCGGCCGGGCGCTGGCGCCGAACTCGCCGCTGACCGTGGGCGTGGTCGCCGGCCGGTCGTTCAACGCGGCCTCCTCGGCGCTGTGCGCCGGCGCGGCGAGCACCGCGGCCGAGGCCTCGGTCAACGCCACCCGGACCGTGCTCCAGCGGGACAACGACGTGACCGCCACGCTGCGGGACTTCGCGGCCCGGTTGGACGACGCGCCGCCGGCGTCCGGCCAGGCCTGCCGGCAGAGCTCGGCCGGCGGGACGAACGACATCTCCGCCGACTCCGACGGCGGCAGCCCGCTGCCCTGGGTGCTCGGCATCGGCGCCATCGGCCTGCTCGGCGTCGGCGGCGCCGGGGCGTACGCGCGCAGCCGCCGCCGGCGCACCCTCAAGGAGCTGGAGGGCCGCCGGGCCGAGGTGCTGTCCTACTACGACCGGCTCGGCGCCGACGTCCAGAACCTGCACGGCGGGGACAACGCGGTGGCCCGGCAGGCCCTCGCCGACGCCTCCGAGCGCTACACGGCGACCGGCTCGCAGCTGTCCCAGGCGGACACGCACGAGGAGTTCGACGTGGCCCGGCGGACGGTGCTGGAGGGCCTGCAGGCCGCCCGGACCGCGCGCACCGCGCTGGGGCTGGACCCCGGGCCGGAGCTGCCACCGATCTCGCCGGTCCACGGGGAGCAGCTGTCCGCGCCCAGCGAGATCAGCGTCGGCGGCAGGTCCTACCAGGGCTATCCGCAGTACACCCCGGGCGCCCCGCACTACTACGGCGGCGGGGGCGGCGTCCCCGGCGGGTGGTACTCGTTCCCGTTCTGGCAGACGGTGCTGCTCGGGTCGGTGCTGTCCGGCGGGCTCGGCGGCGGGTTCGGCGGCGGGGGCTGGGACGCCGGCTACGACCGCGGCTACGACGCCGGCCGGGACGACGCCCAGGACGGCGACGGCGGCTTCGGCGGCGGGTTCGGTGGGGGCGGCGGCGACTGGGGTGGCGGCGGCACCGGCGGCTGGTCCGGCGGCGGCGACTGGGTTGGTGGTGGCGGCGGGTTCGGCGGGGGCGGCGGCGACTGGGGTGG
>CADCTP010000235.1 GCA_902805565.1 uncultured Mycobacteriales bacterium | reverse complement strand
AGCCGCCCCGGGCAGCCGCCCGGGTCGAGGAGCCGGCCCGCCGCCGGGCCGGGGCGACCCGCGCCGACCTGGCCGGCCCGGACACCGTCGGCTCCACCGCGCTGGCCCCGCGCCGGCTGCCGCCGGAGCCGGACGAGGTCACCGACACCGGCGCCCGGCGTACCCGGTCGACCTTCCACGTGGCGACCGCCGCCGACGCCGCCCCCGCCGCGGAGCGCGACGCGTACGACGCGTACGACGACTACGACGAGGACGACTCCTCGCTGCTGCTGCAGTGGGGGATCTTCGTCGCCCAGACGCTGACCGGCGCCGCGGTCGGCCTCGGGGTCTGGCTCGGCTTCTTCCGGCTGTGGTCGACCTGGCCGCTGTACGCGGCGCCCGCGGTCGGCGTGGTGATGATCGCCATGCTGGTCGGCGGGCGGACGCTGCGCCGCCGGCACGGCCACGACCTGGACCTGTTCACCGCCGTGCTGGCCATCGGGATCGGCACCGTGCTCACCGTGCTGCCGGCCGCGTTCACCCTGCAGGGAGTGGCCTGAGCGGGGCGCGCCTACCCTGGGTCGGGTGAGCAACGGACCGGTGACCGAGCCGCGCGCGACGGTGGGCCTGTCGACGGCGTCGGTCTATCCGGAGTCGACGGCGGCCGCGTTCGAGCTGGCGTCCCGGCTGGGCTACGACGGCATCGAGGTGATGGTGTGGACCGACCCGGTCAGCCAGGACGCCGAGGCGCTGCGCCGGCTGTCGGACCACTACGCGGTGCCGATCCTCGCCGTGCACGCCCCGTGCCTGCTGATCACCCAGCGGGTCTGGGGCACCGAGCCGTGGGTGAAGCTGGAGCGGGCCCGGGCCGCGGCCGAGCGGCTGGGCGCGGCGACCGTGGTGGTGCACCCGCCGTTCCGCTGGCAGCGGGACTACGCGCGCGGCTTCCGCGAGGGCATCGAGCGGATGGCCCACGAGACCGACGTCCGGTTCGCGGTGGAGAACATGTTCCCGCTGCGGGCCCGCGGCCGGGAGGTCTCGCCGTACGCGCCGGACTGGGACCCGACCGTCGACGGCTACCGGACGTACACGCTGGACCTCTCGCACACCGCGGTGTCGCACTCCGACGCGCTGGAGCTGGCGGCGGCGATGGGTGACCGGCTGGGGCACGTGCACATCGCCGACGGCACCGGCCTGGGCAAGGACGAGCACCTGGTCCCGGGCCGGGGCACCCAGCCGTGCGGGGAGCTGCTGGAGGGGCTGGCCGGTCGCGGGTTCGACGGCTCGGTGGTGGTGGAGGTGAACACCCGGCGCGCCGCCGACCGGGCCGAGCGGGAGGCCGACCTGGCCGAGGCGCTGGCGTTCACCCGGCTGCACCTGGTGTCGTCGGAGGCGACCGTCGGCTGAGCGGCGTCGGTCGTAGGGTGGCGACATGCGTTCGTTGATCCTCGCCGCGTCCCGCAACGAGCAGGTCGAGCGGTTGGTGGCGACCGCCCCGCTGTCCCGCAGCGTGGTCCGCCGGTTCGTGCCCGGCCCGACCGAGGACGACGCGGTCGCGGCCACCCGCCGGCTGGTCGCCGACGGGCTGGCGGTGAGCCTGGACCACCTCGGCGAGGACACCGTCGACCGGGACCAGGCCGCGGCCGCCGCCAAGGCGTACCTGTCCGTGCTGGACCGGCTGGCCGCCGAGGGCCTCACCCCGGAGGCCGAGGTCAGCCTCAAGCTGTCCGCGGTCGGCCAGGCACTGCCCGGCGGCGGCGAGGCGATCGCGCTGGAGCACGCGCACCTGGTCTGCGCGGCGGCCGAGCGGGCCGGCACCACGGTGACGCTGGACATGGAGGACCACACCACCACCGACTCGACGCTGCGGATCCTGGCCGAGCTGCGCCGGGACTTCCCGGCCACCGGGGCGGTGCTGCAGTCCTACCTGCGGCGCACCGAGGCCGACTGCCGCGACCTGGCGACCGCCGGGTCCCGGGTCCGGCTCTGCAAGGGCGCGTACGACGAGCCCGAGTCGGTCGCCTTCCGGGACCGCCACGAGGTCGACCGGTCGTACGTGCGCTGCCTGGAGGTCCTCATGGCCGGCCCCGGCCGGCCGATGATCGCCACCCACGACCCGCGGCTGGTCGCGATCGCCCAGGACCGGGCCCGGGCGCACGGCCGGTCCAAGGAGTCCTTCGAGTTCCAGATGCTGTTCGGCATCCGGCCGAACGAGCAGCGCCGGCTGGCCGCCGAGGGCTACCAGGTCCGGGTCTACACCCCCTACGGCGTCGACTGGTACGGCTACTTCATGCGCCGGCTGGCCGAGCGACCGGCCAACGTGGCGTTCTTCCTGCGCGCGCTGGCGACCCGGTCGTGAGCCGGCGAGGGAGTGCGCAGCGCGGGGCCCCGCGACCCGGCGCGCCGGGCGGCCGCCCGAGGAGCGGAGCGACCGACGAGGTGACCGGATGGGCGGCGTGACCCGGCTCGCCGTCCTCGGCGCCGGCAAGCTGGGCGAGGCGCTGCTGTCCGGGCTGCTGCGGGCCGGCCGCACCCCGGACGAGGTGGTCGTGGTCGTCCGCCGGCCGGAGCGGGCCAAGCAGCTGGAGGAGCGGTACGGCGTGCGCGCGGTGCCGGTGGCCGAGGCCGCCGCGGCCGAGGTGCTGCTGATCACCGTGAAACCCCAGGACATCGACACCCTGGTCACCGAGCTGGCCCCGCACGTGACGCCGGAGTCGCTGGTGGTCTCGCTCGCGGCCGGCATCCCGACGGCGTACTTCGCCAAGCGGCTGGCCGCCGGCGTCCCGGTGGTCCGGGTGATGACGAACACCCCGGTGCTGGTGGACGAGGCCATGTCGGCCATCTCGGCCGGCTCGTACGCGCAGGAGCGGCACCTGGCGCTCACCGAGGCCCTGCTGGAGCCGGTCGGCAAGGTGGTCCGGGTCCCGGAGTCGCAGCAGGACGCGGTGACCGCGCTGTCCGGCAGCGGCCCGGCGTACTTCTACTACCTGGTCGAGGCGATGATCGACGCCGGCATCCTGCTCGGCATCCCCCGCACGGTGGCCGCGGACCTGCTGGTGCAGACCGCGCTGGGCGCCGCGGTGATGCTCCGGGACGCCGGCGAGCACCCGGTGAAGCTGCGGGAGGCGGTCACCTCGCCCGGCGGCACCACGATCAACGCGATCCGCGAGCTGGAGAACCACCGGGTCCGGGCGGCCCTGCTGGACGCCATCGAGGCGGCCCGCGACCGCTCGGCCGAGCTCGGCCGGCTGCACGAGTAGCGACCACGTCGCTGAGCAGCGGCTGAGCCTGGGCGGGCGACCGACGGAACGGCTCCTAGGATGGACGGGTGATGCTGCCGCGCAGGGGCTCCACCGCGGCGGTCGCGGTGGCCGCCGTCCTGCTGACCGGGTGCACCGACGACGGGCCCGACATCGGGACCTCGGCGGTGGGTCGCTCCACCGTGGCCGAGGTCGTGGAGGCCCCGGCCACCGTCCAGGCGGCCGCGACCACCACGCTGACCAGCCCGGCCGCCGGCGAGGTCGCCCGGGTGTACGTGCGGGACGGCCAGCGGGTCGCCGCCGGGACCCTGATCGCCACCGTCGACTCGCCGTCCGCGCGCTCCCAGCTGACCCAGGCCCGCTCGGCGCTGGCCCAGGCGGAGTCGGCCGGGCCGACCGCGCCGACGTACCTCTCCGGCGGGACGCAGACGCGGGCCGACTCGACCGCGCACGACGCCTTCGGCACGGCCCGGCAGGCGGCCGGGCAGATCCCGGACCCGCGGCTGCGGGCGGCGGCGCTGACCCAGGTCGAGGCGGCCGAGAAGCAGTACGCGCTGGCCGCCGCGCAGGCCCGCTCGGCGATCGCCGCGATCAACTCCGGCATCGGCAACCTCAACGCGGCGCTGGCCTCGCTCAGCTCCGCCCAGCGGGTGCAGGCGCGGGCCGCCGTCCAGCTGGCCCAGCAGGCGGTCGACGCGCTGGAGATCAAGGCCCCGATCGGCGGCACCGTGCAGCTCGGCGGGCTCCCGGAGCAGGGCGGGGGCACGGACCTGACCGGCGTGCTGGACCAGCTGCCGGCCGGCCTGCAGGACCAGGCCGCCTCGGCGCTGGGCGGCGGGGCTCCCGGTGGCGGCGGCCCGGGCGTCCGGACCACCGGCCCGGTGGTGAGCGGCACCCCGGTCACCGCCGGCACCCCGCTGGCCACGATCGTCGACGTGTCCGTGCTGTCCCTGACCGCCGAGGTCGACGAGACCGACGTCTTCCTGGTCAAGCCGGGGGTCCGGGCCGTCGTCGAGCTGGACGCGGTGCCGGGCGCGCAGTACGGCGCGGTCGTCAAGGCCGTCGACCTGTCCCCGACCGCGGCGCAGAGCGGCGGCGTCAGCTACCGGGTCCGGCTGGCCCTGGGGCGCGGCACGCTGCCCGACGGCGAGCCGGCCCCGACGCCGCGGCCCGGGATGAGCGCGGTCGCCGACCTGCGGGTCCGGACGGCGACCGACGCGGTGTCCGTGCCGTCCTCGGCGGTCGTCCGGGACGGCGACCGGGACGCGGTCTGGGTGCTCGACGGGCAGGTCGCCCGCCGGCGGCTGGTCACCGTGGGCACCCAGGGCGAGGACGTGGTCGAGGTGACCGAGGGCCTGCGGGTGGGCGAGCGGGTCGTGACCCGCGGCGCCGACCAGGTCCGGGAGGGGCAGGAGCTGTCCTGACCGGGACCGAGTCGCCGGCCGCGCTGGAGGCGGTCGACGTCACCAGGACGTACGAGCTGGGCGACAGCACCGTGCAGGCCCTCCGCGGGGTCTCGGTGCGGGTCGCGGCCGGCGACTACGTCGCGGTCGTCGGGCCCTCCGGCTCCGGCAAGTCGACGCTGATGCACCTGCTGGGCGCCCTGGACCGGCCGTCCACCGGGACGCTGCGGGTCGGCGGCCGGGACGTCGCCGGCATGGGCCAGGACGAGCTGGCCCGGGCCCGCAACGAGACGATCGGCTTCGTCTTCCAGGCCTTCCAGCTGCTGCCCCGGACCACCGCGGTGGACAACGTGGCGATGCCGCTGGTCTACCGGGGGGTGCGCCGGGGCGAGCGCCGCCGGCGGGCCGAGGCGGCGCTGCACGCCGTCGGGATGGGGCACCGGCTCGGGCACACCCCCAACCAGCTCTCCGGCGGCGAGCAGCAGCGGGTGGCGATCGCCCGGGCGCTGGTCGGCGACCCGCAGGTGATCCTGGCCGACGAGCCCACCGGCAACCTGGACAGCCGGCGCGGCGCCGAGGTGATGGAGCTGCTGGAGGGCCTGAACGCCGAGCGCGGCGTCGCCCTGGTCGTCGTCACCCACGACCTGGAGCTGGCCCGCCGGGCCCGCCGCCAGCTGCGGATGCGGGACGGCCTGGCCGAGCTGACGACCGCGGAGCCGGCGCCGTGAGGCTGGGGGAGGCCTGGCGGGTCGCGGTGACGGCGCTGCGGGCGAACCGGCTGCGCAGCCTGCTCACCATGCTCGGCGTGATCATCGGCGTGGCCTCGGTGGTGATGCTGGTGGCGATCGGCACCGGCGCCCGGCAGTACATCGAGGGCCAGGTCCAGGGCCTGGGCAGCAACCTGCTGCTGGTCGTGCCGGGGGAGATCAGCTTCGGCAGCGCGCCGACCACCTCCCGGCTGACCCTGCGGGACGTGGACGAGATCGGCCGGATCGCCGGCGGCCGGGAGCGGGTGGCGGCCACGGTGACCAGCGGCGAGACCCTGCGGGCCGGCAACATCGAGTTGTTCGCCACCGTGCAGGGCACCACCGAGACGGTGCCGGACGTGTTCGTCCGGCCGGTGGCCCGGGGCGAGTTCCTGCGCAAGTCCGACGTCGACACCCGGCGCCGGGTGGTCGTGCTCGGCGCCTCCGCGGCGGACCGGCTGTTCGGCGACCGGGAGCCGGTCGGCCGGCAGGTGACCATCGCCGGGGTCCGCTTCCGGGTGGTCGGGGTGCTGGCCGGCACCGGGTCCAACTCGCTGGCCGGCGCCGACCCGGACCTCACCACGTACATCCCGATCACGGCGGCGCAGCGGCTGTTCGGCACCGAGCGGGTGGACGGGCTGGCGGTCAAGGCGCCGGACCTGGCGACCATCGACGAGCTGGGCGAGCGGATCGTCGCCGACCTGGAGGACCGCTACCCGGGGGAGCGGTTCTCCGCGGTGACCCAGGAGCAGATCCTCGGCGTGGTCGGCCGGATCCTCAGCCTGCTCACCCTGGTGCTGGCGGCGATCGCCGGGATCAGCCTGCTGGTCGGCGGCGTCGGCATCACCAACATCATGCTGGTCAGCGTGCGGGAGCGGACCCGGGAGATCGGCCTGCGCAAGGCGGTCGGCGCCCGGCAGCGGGACGTGCTGGTGCAGTTCCTGCTGGAGGCGGTGCTGCTGACCACCATCGGCGGGCTGATCGGGATCGTGATCGGGGTCGGGGTGGCCGAGGTCGTCGGCCGGTTCTCCCCGCTGCCGACCGCCGTGGCCTGGTGGTCGATCCTGCTCGCGTTCGGGGTCTCGGTGACGGTCGGGGTGTTCTTCGGGGTGGCGCCGGCCCGCAGCGCCGGCCGGCTCGACCCGGTGGTCGCGCTCCGCTCCGAATAGGCCGTACGGGGTACGCGCCGGACGCGGAATCGCACCCGTCACAGCGGTCCCGCTACTCTCCTCCCAGCACGTGCGTGTCTCCGTCGCCGGAGGGGAAGCCGGCGGCCCGACACGTGCCGAGGTGTGGTGACTGAGCATGTCTGCACAACCGCCCGACGCACCCTTGGGACAGGTCAAGTTCTTGACCGTCGCCGAGGTCGCGGCACTGATGCGGGTGTCCAAGATGACCGTCTACCGGCTGGTCCACTCCGGGGAGATGACCGCGGTGCGGGTCGGCCGCTCGTTCCGGGTGCCGGAGAAGGCCGTCCACGACTACCTGCGGGACGCGTACATCGAGGCCGGCTGAGGTCGCGCGACGGCGGCGCAGCCCGTTCCGCACGGGCCGCGCCGCCGCGTCAGTAGGGTGGTGCGGCCCGTTCAGCACGGGCCGCGCCACCGCGTCCTCACTGGTCCGGGATGTCGAGCACTGTCAGCGTGTACTCCTTCTGCACGGACTTCTGCCAGCCGACGTAGAAGCCGTCGCTCTTCGGCACCCCGAGCCCGACGTGCACGATGGCCTGGACCTGCACCTCCCACGCCCCGTACAACTGGCCGTTGTAGGGGACGAGCGCGGTCGAGATCAAGCCGCTGTTGCCAGGTCCGCCGTTGGTCATGCCGATGAGGGTCTGGTTGCTCGCGACGCTGATGGTCGGCGGCGGCGGCGGGCGCCACCGCCTCGCCGCGGTGTCATAGGTGCCGTCGGACAGCACCGGGCGCAGGGCGAGGAAGTCCCAGCTCTGGCAGATCCGCTGGTTGATGGTGACGACGCCCAACTGCGCGTTGGCGGCGTTCGTCACGGGCATCGTGCCGCGGAGCTTCAGGCAGGTCGAGGTGCGGTTTCCGGCGAGCGGCTCCATGACCTGCTGGTTGTCCCACACCTCCCACACCTCGCCGCTAGCCGTACGGAGGATGCCGTACGGCGGTCCGGCGACCAGAATCCGGAACGCGTCGGGTTTCCCGGTCAGCGCGCACGGATCGGTCCGGGTGAGGTAGCCGGCATTGGCGAGCGAGGCCACGACCGGCCAGGTCAGGTACCCGGGCGCGCCGCAGTCGGTGCCGGGGACGGAGCGCTGGAGGACCAGGTCATCGCCGTAGGCGGTCCCGGCGTCGGCCCGGCGGAAGTAGACCCGGGCGCTGGTGTTGGACGGGCCGGTCAGGAAGGTGACGCCGGCGGACGCCCACGCCGTGTTGTTGATGCAGCGGTTGGTGTCGGTACCGGCCGCGTTGTACAGCTTGACCCCGACGCAGACCCGGCCGGTCGCCGCGACCTTCGCGGTGCCGGTCAGCGTGTAGGACGTGTTCGCGCTCAGGCCGGAGATCGTCTGCTCCGCGGCGCTCGCGCCGGTCAGCTGGATCGACGCGGTGCCGGCGGCGGCGGTGCTGGTCGTGGTCACGGCGCTGCCCGAGGGCGTCCACCCGGAGGTGCTCGTCTCGAAACTGCCGTTGGTCACCGGGGGCAGCGGTGCGGCCGTCCGCAGGCTGATGGCGTCGCCGTACCCGGTGCCCGCGCCGGGACGGTAGAAGAAGACCCGGGCCGAGGTGTTCGTCGGTCCGGTGGTGAAGTGCACCTGGCGCAGGGCCCAGCCGGTCGCGTTGCCGCACTGCGAGGTGTCGGTCCCGGCCGGGTTGTACTGCTTCGCCCCGACGCACATGCTGCCGGTGGACGCCACCTTGGCCTGGGCGGTCAGCGTGTACGTCGTGTCGGGGTTCAGGCAGCGGATCGTCTGCTCCATCCCGCCCGCATTGGTGACCTGCACGCCCGCCGCCCCGGACTGGGCTCCGGCCGCGCCCACCGACACCGTGCCCGAGGGGGTCCAGCCGGTCATGCCGGACTCGAACGACGCGTTCGGGATCGTGGGTGCGCCGCACGGGCTCGGCGGCGTGGTGGGCGCCGGGACCGGGATCGAGGAGACCAGCACCTGGCGCGCGATCGAGTACGTCGCCCCGTTGGAGAAGGTCGCCAGCCGGAGCGGGATGCAGGCGAACCCGCCGAGGGTGCAGGAGCCGCCGTAGTCCCAGGCGTAGCCCGCGGGCGGGTCGCAGAAGTTGAAGTTTTTGTCCCAGACAAAGCCCCGCTCGGGCGCGGCGTAGTTCGTCATCTCGAAGACCTTCGTGCCCGTCGGCCAGGAGGCCGGGAAGTCCGAGGGTCGGAAGGTCCCGTAGTCGCGGTAACAGCCGTCGCCGGGGATTCGGAAGATCCGCCCGTCGGTGGCCGCGACGGTGGTCGCGGCCGGGGCGGCGGCGGCCGGCGGTCCGGTCACCACCAGGAGACCGGCGGCCGCCATGGTCGCGGCCAGCAGGCCTATCGCGAACCGGCGCGGCCGCCGATCCGGCGGCGGCCGGCGGAGCGCGCCGAGCCGCGCCAGCAGCGCTCCGGGGGATCGGGTTCGCCGCGGTCGAACGGGGGTAACCGGCACGGGGAGCTCCTCGATGTCGGGATGCCTTCACGCGGAGCATGGAAGCGTTTGCCCCACCGGGACAAGAACCGGTCTTGGGGATTGCCCATAAAGATCATTCAGTCGGATCAGATGCGAAGAAGCCCCCGGTCGAGGACAATGTGGCCGTGGCCGTCCCCGCGGTACAGCGCTTCCACTGGAGTGGTCTGCGGGTCTTCCTGGCGGTGATCCAGCACGGCTCGATCGGGCGTGCCGCGAGCCGGCTGCACCTGGCCGAGCCGGTGGTGGCCCGCCACCTGTCCCTCCTCGACCGGGCGGTGGGTGGCCCGCTGCTCCGCCGGGACGCCCGGGGCGTGATCGCCACCCCGGCGGGGGCGCGGCTGTCCCGCCACGCTTTCGCCGTCGGCGCGGCGGTCCGCGATGTGCTCACCCCGCTCCGGCCGCCGGCTCCCGGCCGGGTGGCGCTCGACGTCAACGCGGTCATGCTCGGCGCGGTCACCGCCCGGCTCGGCGCGCACTGGCCCGACACCGAGTGGCACGGCACCGACCTGCCGTTGCACGAGGCGTTCGCCGCGCTGGTCGACGGCGAGCTGGACGCCTACCTGGGCATGCGCTTCCCCGCGCACCGGGAGTT
This sequence comes from uncultured Mycobacteriales bacterium, assembly GCA_902805565.1. Taxonomy (GTDB): domain Bacteria; phylum Actinomycetota; class Actinomycetes; order Mycobacteriales; family CADCTP01; genus CADCTP01. The sequence goes on along the minus strand of CADCTP010000235.1, from coordinate 7,034 downwards.
GCAGCCGGACGGCCTGGCCCAGCTGCCGATGTGGCGGGAGCCGCTGTGGGTGGCGTTCGGGCCGGATCACCCGATGCTGCGGGCGCCCCGGATCACGCTGGCGGACCTCGCCGGGGAGACCTGGGTGAGCAGCACGGACCCGGCGATCCGGCGGCACCTGGAGCAGGTGTGCCAGGCCGCCGGGTTCGTCCCCCGGGTCCGCTACCTGGTCGACCAGACCAACGCGATCCGCGAGCTGGTGGCGGCCGGCCAGGCGGTCACGCTCAGCGCGGCGCCGGTCCGCACCCTGGGCCAGGCGGTGGTGCGGCCGGTCGAGGGCCTGGACCCGTTCGAGGTGGTGGCCCTGTGGCGGCCGGACGGGATGGCCGAGCCGCTGGTGGCCGCCTGCGCCCGGGTCGTGCGCGGCCTCTACCTCGCCCGCGCCGTGGAGGCCCCCTGGTACTGGTCCTGGATGTGGGAGCACCTCGTCGAGGTCTGGCCCGCCCTCCCGGCCGTCGCGGATCCCGGGTGGCTGGCGCCGCCGGGCCAGGACTGGGATGGTGCGCAGGCCTTCTGCGCGGTGGCCCGGACCGGCGGCATCACCGGCGCCGCCGAGCTGCTGGGCTGGTCGCAGCCCACCGTGAGCAGGCGGATCGCCGAGTTCGAGCACCGGTGCGGCCGCTGCCTGGTCGACCGCAGCACGAAGCCCGTGCGCCTGACGCCGGACGGGCTCGAGGTGCTCGCCCGGCTGATCGACGGCTGCCGCGCGCTGGCCGGGGCGGCGGTCCAGGACGCCCCGTGCCCGGTGTCGAGGACGGCGGCGATGGCCGCGCGCACGCCCGGGTGACGGAAGCGGTCGCCGGTCACGTACGCTCCGCGGCATGGGTTCGGTCATCAAGAAGCGCCGCAAGCGCATGGCGAAGAAGAAGCACCGCAAGCTGCTCAAGCGCACGCGGGTCCAGCGCCGCAACAAGAAGTAGGCGAGCAGGACATGGCCACCCCGACAACGAGGTCGGACTGGGTCACGTTCCTCTCGGACTACGGCCTCGACGACCACCTCGTGGGCGTGTGCAAGGGCGTCATCGCCCGGATCGCGCCGCACGTGCGGATCATCGACGTCTGCCACCAGGTGCGCGCCCAGGACGTCGCCATCGGTGCCGAGATGCTCGCCGAGGCGTGGCCGTACCTGCCGGTCGGCGTGCACCTCGCGCTGGTGGACCCGTTCTCCGCGACGCACGCCCGCGCCGTGGCCGTCCGCTGTGCGGACGGCTCGGTCGTGGTGGCGCCGGACAACGGGCTCGCCGCGCGGGCGTGGACCGTGGCCGGCGGCGTCACCGAGGCGTACGAGCTGGCCGAGCGCCGGCTGTGGGCGGCCACCCCGTCCCGCAGCTTCCGCGGCCGCGACGTGTTCGCCCCGGTCGCCGCCCACCTGGCCTCCGGCGTGCCGCTGGAGGAGGTCGGGCCGCGGCTGGACCCCGGCACCCTGAAGCGGGGCTCGCTGTCCGAGCCGCGGGTGCACGGCGACCACGTGCACGGCGACGTCCGGATGGTCGACCACTTCGGCAACCTGGCCCTCAACCTGCGCCGCAGCGACCTGGAGGCGGCCGGCATCCAGCTCGGCGACGTCGTCGAGCTGCGCTGCAGCGGCCGGACCTTCGAGGTGCCGTTCGCGCTGACCTTCGGTGACGTGCCGCCGGGCCGGACCGTGGTCTGCGAGGACTCGTTCCGGGCCATCACCATCGCGGTCAACTCCGGCCGGGCCGACCGGGTGCTGCGGGCCGGCTCCGGGGACCCGGTCGTGCTGGGCCGGGTGCACCGGTCGGTCGGCGCCCCGGCGGTCAAGGTCTCCGTGGTCGACGGCCGACCCAGCTCCTTCGTCCCCGGCCAGGTCCCACCCGGGTAGACTGCGCCCGTGCCGCCGGCTGTCGTTCTCGTCACCGGGGTGAGCCGTCACCTCGGCGGTCGGCTGGCCGCGAGCCTGGCGGCCGACCCGGACATCGAGCGTGTCATCGGGGTGGACACCGTCCCGCCGCCGCGCGAGCTGCGGGCCGGGCTGGGGCGGACCGAGTTCGTCCGGGCCGACATCCGCAACCCGCTGATCGCGAAGGTCATCGCCACCGCCAAGGTCGACACCGTCGTCCATCTCAACATCACCGCGCTGCCCCGGGGATCCGCCGGCCGCGCGTCGGTGAAGGAGATGAACGTGATCGGGACCATGCAGCTGCTCGCGGCCTGCCAGAAGTCGGCCTCGGTGCAGCGGCTCGTGGTCAAGTCCTCCACCGCGGTCTACGGCTCCTCCTCGCGCGACCCGGCGCTGTTCACCGAGGAGACCGAGCCCCGCGCGCTGCCCCGCTCCGGGTACGCGAAGGACGCCGTCGAGGTCGAGGGGTACGTGCGCGGCTTCGCCCGGCGCCGCCCCGACGTCTCGGTCGGCGTGCTGCGCTTCACCGACGTCATCGGCCCGGGCCCGGACAGCCTGCTGCTGCGCTACCTGCGGCTGCCGGTGGTGCCGACGATCCTCGGCTTCGACCCGCGGGTGCAGCTGCTGCACGCCGACGACGCGCTGGAGGTGCTGCGGCGGGCGACCCTGTCCGACCGCGGCGGCACGGTGAACGTCGGCGGCGAGAAGGTGCTGCTGCTGTCCCAGCTGATCCGCCGGGCCGGCCGGGTCCCGGTCCCGGTGCCCGCGCCCGGGCTGCGGATCGCCGGCCAGGCCGTCCGCCGGGCCGGGCTGCTGGACTTCTCCCACGAGCAGCTGCGGTTCCTGGAGTTCGGCCGGGTGGTGGACACGACCCGGCTGCGCACCGAGTTCGGCTACACGCCGCGGTTCGACACCGTCCAGGCGTTCGACGACGTGATCCGGAGCCAGCAGCTGGCGCTGCGGATCCGGCCCGCGCTGGTCCGGGAGGCCGAGCGCGGCGTCCTCGACGTCGTCCGTACGGTCGCGGCGGTGCGCGGTGGGTGACGCCCGGGTGATCCCGCTGCACGGTGACGACGGGTCGCGCCGGCCCCGCCCGGTGCCGGCCCCGCCGCCGGAGCCGGCCCGCCCGGACCCCGGCCCGATCGACCCGGAGCTGCTGGCCGGCGACCGGCCGGACTGGGAACGCAAGCTGGCCGGCGGGCTGGCCTTCCTGCGCCGCCGGATCACCGGCGACTACGAGGTCGACGACTTCGGCTTCGACCGGGACCTCACCGAGCACCTGCTCGCGCCCCCGTTCCGCCCGCTGTACGAGAAGTGGTTCCGGGTGGAGGCGACCGGCCTGCAGCACGTCCCGGACACCGGCGGCGCGCTGGTCGTCGCCAACCACTCCGGCACGGTGCCGCTGGACGCGGTGATGACCACGCTGGCCCTGCTCGACCACCACCCGGCCCACCGGCACCTGCGGATGCTCGGTGCCGACCTGGTCTTCCGTACGCCGGGGCTCGGCGCGCTGGCCCGCAAGTCCGGCCAGACGCTGGCCTGCAACCCGGACGCGGAGCGGCTGCTCAGCGCCGGCGAGCTGGTCGGGGTGTGGCCGGAGGGCTTCAAGGGCATCGGCAAGCCGTACGCGGACCGCTACAAGCTGCAGCGCTTCGGCCGCGGCGGGTTCGTCGGGGCGGCGCTGCGGACCAGGGTGCCGATCATCCCGTGCTCGATCGTCGGGGCGGAGGAGATCTACCCGATGATCGGCAACGCCCGCACGGTGGCCCGGCTGCTCGGCTTCCCGTACTTCCCGATCACCCCGACGTTCCCGCTGCTCGGGCCGCTGGGGGCGGTGCCGCTGCCGTCGAAGTGGTACATCGAGTTCGGCGAGCCGATCGACACCGCGTCGCTGGACTCCGACGGCGCGGACGACCCGATGCTGGTCTTCAACCTGACCGACCAGGTGCGGGAGACCATCCAGCAGACGCTCTACCGGCTGCTGCTGCAGCGCCGCTCGGTCTTCCGCTAGCCGCCCGGGCCGGTCACGGCTCCGGCGTGCCGGGCGGCCAGCCGTCCACCGGCTCCGGCAGCCCGAGCAGGCCGATCAGCAGCCGGACCAGGCCGAGGAACATCGGGTCGCGGGCGGCGGCGCCGTGCCACTCGAGGTTGCCGTTGACCTCCAGCGTGACGAAGCCGTGCAGCGACGCCCAGCAGTGCACCATGGCCAGCTCGGTGGCCGGGTCGGCGCCGTGCAGGTCCGCGTCGCACAGCGCCTTGTCCAGCACCGGCGGGAGCCGGTTCAGCGGCATCCGGCGGCGGTTGCCGCACACGTCGGAGTCCCGGGTCAGGCTGCGCAGCGCGTCCATGGCGCGCAGCGCGGCGGCCTTGTCCGGCCCCGGCTCGGCATCCGGCTTGTGGGCCGCCCGCTCCAGCCCGCCCAGCGCCGGCCCGAAGACCAGCGTGAACCCCTCCGGGTCGCTCAGCGCCCACTGCCGGTACGCCTGGGCGACGGCGAGGAACCGGCCGCCGGGGTCGGTGGGCGGCCGGGTGTCCCGGGCCGCCTCGACCCGCTCGGCCAGCCCGGTCATCGCGTCCACGATGAGGGCGGTGAGCAGGCCCTCCCGCCCGTCGAAGTAGCGGTAGAGGCCCGGCGCCGACATCCGCATGTCGCGGGCGACGTCGGAGAGCTTGACGTCCACGGTGCCCTGCGCCCGCATCCGGGCCAGCGCTGTGTCCTTGATCTCCCGGATCGTCGCCGCCCGGGTCGTCTCGCGCCTGGTCCGCACCAGCCGTCACCTCCTTCCGCCTCGTCCCTACCCAGCACTCTCAGCGTTCCATCAGCTAACGCTCTTGACAACGTTACGCATCTTCGTCTCTGCTAGCACCCATCGCAACGCGAAGAGTCTTAACGGAGGCGAAGATGGTTCCCGATCCCAAGGTGGGGGTGCTGGGCCGGCTCGCCGGTGCCGCGCACCGGCACCGGATTCTGGTAGTGGTGCTCTGGCTGGTCGCGGTGGCCGCGGCGGTCGGGCTCTCCTCGGTGGCCTCCGGGGAGTTCCGGGAGGACTACACCGCGCGGGGCTCGGAGTCCCGCGCCGCCCAGGACCTGCTCACCGAGCGGTTCCCGGCGGCGGCCGGCGAGCAGGTCACGGTGGTGGTCCGGGCCGAGGAGGGCACCGTCGCCGACCCGGCGGTGCGGGCCGACGTCGAGGCCCTGCTGGGCCGGATCGCGACCGTGCCGCACGTGGTCTCCGCCGCCAGCCCGTACGGGCAGCCCGGCGCGGTCTCGCCGGACGGCCGGACCCTGCGGGCGACCGTGCAGCTGGACGCGGCCAACCCGGCCGAGATGCCGGTCGCGGACACCGAGCGGATCATCGCGCTGGCCGAGGAGGTGGACCGCCCCGGCCTGACCGTCGCGCTCGGCGGCCAGGCCGTGCAGCAGGCGACCACCGGCGAGATCGGGTCCGAGGGCATCGGGCTGGCCGCCGCGGCCGTCATCCTGCTGCTGGTGTTCGGCTCGGTCGTCGCGGCCGGCCTGCCGATCCTGGTCGCGGTCGTCGGCCTCGCGGTCAGCGCCTCGCTGGTCGGGGTGGTCGCCGCCCTGATCGACGTGCCGGAGTGGGGCCCCTCGCTGGCCGCGATGATGGGCATCGGCGTGGGCGTGGACTACGTGCTGCTGATGGTCACCCGCTACCGCGAGTTCACCGCCCGCGGGCTCACCCCCCGGGCCGCCACCATGGCGACCTCGGACACCGCCGGCCGGGCCGTGCTGGTGGCCGGGGCGACGGTCGTGGTCAGCCTGCTGGGCCTGTTCGCGATGGGGCTCAGCGCGATGCGCGGCGCCGCGGTGGTGACCATCCTGGCCGTGCTGGTGGTGATGGTCGCCTCGGTGACCCTGCTGCCGGCGCTGCTCGGCTTCCTCGGCCCTCGCATCGACCGGCTGCGGATCCCCGGCCTGCGCAACCGCGGCCCGGAGGGCCGCCTCGCCACCCGGTGGGCCACCGCGGTGCAGCGCCGGCCGTGGGTCGCGCTCACCGCCGGGCTGGCCGTGCTGGTCCTGCTGGCGCTGCCGTTCCTGGGCGTCCGGTTCGGCTTCCCGGACGCCGGCAACGACCGCGCGGGCATGACCACCCGGGTCGCGTACGACCTGCTGGCCGACGGCTTCGGCCCCGGCGCGAACGGCCCGCTGCTGCTCGTCGCCGAGGGCGACGGGGCCGCGCTGGCCGCGGTCCGGGACCGCGTCGCGGCCACCCCGGGCGTCGCCTCGGTCGGCCCCGCCGTGCCGAGCCCGGCCGGCGACGCGGCGATGATGACCGTGCTGCCCGCCACCAGCCCGCAGTCGGCCGAGACCGAGGCGCTGGTGTACACGCTGCGCGACGGGGTCGCCGGCTCCGGGGTGCTGGTCGGCGGGGTCACCGCGTCGGCGGTGGACATCAACGAGGACATGGCCTCCCGGCTGCCGCTGCTCATCGGGGGCGTGGTCGGGCTGTCGTTCCTGCTGCTGCTGATGGCGTTCCGCAGCGTGGCGGTGGCGGTCAAGGCGGCGCTGCTCAACCTGATCTCGCTGGCCGCCGCGTACGGGGTGGTGGCCCTGGTGCTCGAGGGCGGCTGGGCCGGCCGGCTGATCGGCATCGACACCCCGACGCCGCTGCCGGCGTTCGTGCCGATCCTGATGTTCGCGGTGCTGTTCGGCCTGTCGATGGACTACGAGGTCTTCCTGCTGACCCGGATCCGGGAGCGCTGGCTGCGCACCGGGGACAACACGGCCAGCGTCACCCAGGGGCTGGCCGGCACGGCCCGGGTGGTCACCGCGGCGGCGGCGATCATGGTCGCGGTGTTCGCGGCCTTCATCCCGAGCCCGACGGTGTTCCTCAAGGTGATCGGGGTCGGGATGGCGGCGGCGATCCTCATCGACGCGACCGTGGTCCGGATGCTGCTGGTCCCGGCGGCGATGCAGCTGCTCGGCCGGGCGGCCTGGTGGCTGCCGCGGGGCCTGGACCGGGTGCTGCCGCACATCCGGGTTGAGGGGGCCGACGAGCACGACGCACCGCCGGCCGGCGACCGCAAGGTGCTGCAGCCGGCCTGAGCCCGCGGAGGCGGGGCGCTCCGGCCGTCCCGCCTCCCGGTGTGCGCGGCGGGGCGCCGGCGGGTC
>CADCTP010000234.1 GCA_902805565.1 uncultured Mycobacteriales bacterium | reverse complement strand
GCTTGTCCGCGACGACCTCGCCCGCCGCGGCCAGGCCGAGCGCGGCCTGCCCGGCCCGGGAGCGCAGCGCCCGCAGCACCGCCGGGTCGCCGGGGCCGGCCGGCCCGGACCAGGCGAGCACGGCCAACCCGAGCTGGCTGCGCATCCCGGTGGCCACACCGAGCAGCAGGGGGCGGAGCACTGCGCTGGACGTCATGTGCCGATCTTTCCGCACGTCCGGCCGATCACCGGTCAGGACACGAGTGCGACCACGAATCCGTCGTACCCCTTGGCGCCGACGGTCTGCAGCGCGGTCGCGTCCAGCCGCGGCTCGGCCGCGATCAGGTCGTACGCCGCGCGGGTTCCGACGACCGACGGCTCGGTGCTGTCCGCGTCCACCACCCGCCCGCCCCGCACGACGTTGTCCAGCACGACCACGGCGCCGGGCCGGGTCAGCCGCAGCGCCTCCCGCAGGTACGCCGGGTTGCCCGGCTTGTCGGCGTCGATGAACACCAGGTCGTACGGCCCGGTCAGGGTGGCGAGGGTGTCCACCGCCGGTCCGAGGTGGACCTCGGCGACGCCGGCCAGCCCGGCCCGGTCCAGGTTCCGCCGGGCCACCTCGGCCCACCGCGGGTCGATCTCCAGGGTGTCCAGCCGCCCGCCGGCCGGCAGCCCCCGGGCCAGCCAGATCGTGCTGTAGCCGCCGAGCGTGCCGATCTCCAGCACCCGCCGGGCCCCGTGCACCCGGACCAGCAGGTTGAGCAGCTTGCCCTGGGCCGCCGGCACCTGGATCGCCGGCATCCCGGCCGCGGCGCAGTCGGCGAGCGCGGCCGTCAGCACCTCGTCCGGCCCGAGCAGCTTCTCGGCGACGTACGCGTCGACCTGTTCCCAGCGGGCCTCGTCGCTCACCGGTCCATCCAACCAGAACCCGGTCCGTCACCCGTCCGGGCGATCGACGGATTCCGGCCCGGCGGTGTGCCGGTGGCAGATAGGGTCCCGCCTGCGTGACAGGGGGGGTATACGTGCGCGGACGCGGGCGGCACGAGCGACAGGTCCAGGGCGGGGTACGGCGGCGGGGGCCGGTCGCGGTGGCGGTGGTGGTGGCCGCCGTGGCGGCGTTCCTGCTGCCGCTCGGCGCCGGACCGGCGGCCGCGTCGACGGCGGTCGGTCCCGGCGGGTTCGTCGCGCTCCCCGGCGGCCGGGTGCTGGACACCCGGACCTCCGGCGGCCCACTGGTCGCCGGCGAACCCCGGTCGGTGCAGGTCACCGGCCTGGGTGGGGTCCCGACGAGCGGGGTCGCGGCGGTCGCGGTGACCGTGACGGCCACCGCGGCGGTGGTGGCCGGGCACGTCGCGGTCTACCCGGACGGCACCGGATGGCCCGGCACCTCGACGGTGAACTTCGTGCCCGGCCAGACGGTGGCCAACCAGACCATGGTGGCGCTGTCCGCCGACGGCCGGCTGGCGGTGCGCAGCGGGGTCGGCGCGGTGCAGGTCCTGCTCGACGTCACCGGCTGGTACGCCGCCGGCGGGACCCCCGTGGGGGGTGGCTTCGTCGCGGTCCCGCCCCGGCGGCTGCTCGACACCCGCCAGGCCCAGGCGGTGCTGACCGGCCCGACCGGGGTCGCCACGGTCGGCGTCGCCGGCACCGGCGACGTACCGGCCGACGCGAGCGCCGCGGTCGTGAACATCACCGCCGTGCGGCCCCGCGACGACACGTACCTGACCGCCTGGCCGGCCGGCACCACCCGCCCGGGTACGTCCGTCCTCAACGCCAGGCGCGGCACGGTCGTGGCCAACCTCGCTGTCCTCGGGGTCGGCAGCGGCGGCGCGATCGCCGTGTCCCCCGGCGGCTCGACCGTCGACGTGCTCGTCGACCTCGTCGGCTACCACGTCGCCGGGCCGGCGGCCGCGGGCGGCCTGCGGCCGGTCGCGCCCCGCCGGTTGGTCGACACCCGGCAGAACCGCGGCCAGACGGTCCGGGCGGGCGAGTCGGTGCAGGCCCGGCTGACCGGCCGGGCCGGGGTGCCGCTCAACCGGGTCGCCGCCGTGGTCGTCACCATCACCGCGGTGCCGAGGATCGGCACCGGGGGCTTCCTGACCGTGTGGCCGTCGGGCACCGGCCGGCCCCGGACCTCCGCGCTGAACCCGCTGCCGGACCGCGCGGTCGCCGCCACCGGCGTGTTCGCGGTCGGTGCCGACGGCGGCCTCAACATCTTCAACGCCACCGGCACCGTGGAGCTGCTCGTCGACGTCACCGGGTTCGTGCTGGCCCCGACGCCGGCGGTGACCGCGGCGCGGGTCGGCGCGGACGTGACCCCGCTGACCGGGACCGCGCAGGCCCGGGCCCGGGCCATCCTCGCCGGCACCAACAAGCACACGCTCCGCACCTGGTGGCCGGGCGAGGGGCAGCAGATCGCGGCCGCCCCCAGCGCCACCAACGACGGCCGGCGCCGGGTGTCGATGTCGGCGTTCTCGCTCGCCGTCGCCCTGCGCACCGGCGGGTACGACCCGGCCCGCACCGGCGTCGACGCCGCGACGGCGACCGCGACCGCCGTACGGATGGTCGACGCCGTCGCCGCCAAGCACCGCGCCAGCACGCCGTCCGGCTGGGGCGGCACCTGGCAGTCCGGCCTGCTCGCCTCGCTGGCCGGCCGGGCCGCCTGGCTGCTCTGGGACGACCTGCCGGACGCGACCCGGGACCGGGCGGCGCGGATGGTGGAGTGGGAGGCCGACCAGGCGGTGCTGGTGCCGACCCGGTACTACCGCGACCGGGCCGGCCAGATCCGCACCCGCGGCGACTCCGGCGCCGAGGAGAACTCCTGGTTCGCGCTGGCCCCGGCGCTGGCCGCGGCGATGTTCCCGACCCACCCGCACCGCACCGCCTGGGTCAACCGGCAGCAGCAGTTGCAGATCGCGGCCTGGGCGCGCCCCTCGGCGGTCTCCTCGACCTCGCTCGTCGACGGCCGGTCGCTGACCAGCTGGCTCGGCGGCTCCAACGTGGAGCCCAGCGGGGCGGTGGTCAACCACAACCGGATCGCGCCGGACTACGCGACCACCACGTACCAGAGCATCGACACGCTGGTGATGGCCACGCTCGCCGGCCGGCCGGCTCCCCAGTCCAGCACCTGGGGCCTGCACCCGGTGTACGCCGCCCAGGTCACCGTCCGCTACCCGACGCCGCCCTACCTGGCGCCCGGCGGCACCGTCTACAGCCGGACCAGCGCGGCCGTCTACTACCCGCAGACGTCGGACTGGGGCGCCGGGCAGCAGCTGCCGTACGCGCTGACCGACGCGCAGGCGCAGGTCTTCGGCCTGGACACGACCCGCACCGCGGCCGGCCACGCCGAGCGGCACGCCGCGGCGACCGCGGCCCAGCAGGCCCGCAACGCCGACGGCGCGATCTACCGGGGCACGACCGAGTACACCTACCTCGGCCGGGAGCAGCACTCGGCCCAGCTGGCGGCGCAGCTCTACCTGACCTGGTTCATGCGGGACCGGCTGCCGTGGTCGACCGCGGCCACCCCCGCGCCCTGGTCGCCGGGAGCCCGGCTGCTGATCGGCCTGGTCGCCGGCACCGCCTCGCCGAACTCGATCACGCCGTTCGACGAGAGCGGGCTGCAGGAGAGGTGACCGGACTCAGAACGTGAAGGTGCGGCCGAGGCCGGGGGACGGGGAGCCGGCGAGCAGGGCGGTCCAGGCCTGCCGGAAGGCCTCCGCCCCGGCCTCGGTGGTGATCCGGTCCGGTGCGACCGGCAGGAAACCCCGCCAGGCGTCGGCCAGCCGGGTCTCGAACCCGTCCCGGCCCCACTCCTCGATGCGCTGCCGCATCCGGTCCGGGGCGAAGAACAGCGCGGTCCGCCCGTCCGGCAGCGGGGGCGTCCCGGCGGCGGCCGGCTGGGAGGCCATCCCGATGATCCACTCCTTCACCAGCCCGTCGCCCAGGGCGTCCCGCAGTGCCCGGGTCACCGGCGGGTTGCCGGCCACGTCCAGGTGCACGGCCGGCCCGGACACCGCCGACTCCGACCCGTACGGCAGCACCTCGTCGTACGTGTCGAGCCCGGCCGTGTAGCCGAGGTTGCCCGCGGAGGTCAGCCCGACCACCCGGGCGCCCGCCCCGCGCAGCAGGAACGCCGTGTTGTGCGAGGTGCGGCTGGACGCCGAGGACAGCACCACGGTCGTCGCCCCGTCGAAGCCGCTGTCCACGAGCTGGTCGGCCAGCACGAACGCGGTCGTGAACAGCGGCCGGTAGAGCGTCTGCAGGTCCTCGGTGTCGGGCGACCACATCGGGTCCGGCGTCACCGCGGCGTACGCGTTGTAGACGCCGGGCAGGTCGGCCCGGTGCTCGCTGCCGTCCCGGAAGCCGCGCCCGTCCACCGACACCGGCCGGACCACCAGGTGGCTGGCCGAGGGGAGGTAGCCGTACACCCGGGTGCCGACCTCGACCCCGGCGACCGCGGAGGACTCCACGGTGGCGAACCCCCACACCGGCACGACCCCCTGCCCCGCCTCGGGCGCCGGGAAGAACTGCCAGTAGCGCAGGGCGTCGCCGAGCGTCGCGTACGTCGCGTTGTTGGTCGTCAGCCCGACCCGCTCCACCCGGAGCACGGCTTCGCCGTCCCCGGCCGCTGGGGTGTCCGCCTCGACCAGCACGGAGTCCGACACGTCCGCCCGGGAGACCGCAAGAGTCCACATGGTCCCACCGTATCGACAACCACACCGGCCCGGCGGGACTCAGACCGTGCGAAGGACACGACAGAGGGGAAACATGATGATTCGCAACGGATCGGCACTGCTCGCGGCGGTGGCGGGGGTCGCCGCAGCGGTGCTGACGGCGCCGGCAGCGGCGGCGGGAACGGTGCCGCCGGCGACGGCGTACCGGGTGGTCGACCTGGGCGTCCTGCCCGGCGCGACGTACAGCTTCGCGACCGCGGTCAACGACCGCGGCGTGGTGGTGGGGGAGAGCGGCACCCGGGCCGTCCTGTGGCAGGACGGCCGGATCGTCGACCTGGACGTCCGGGCGGGGGTGTCCAGCACCGCGGTCGACGTCAACGACCGCGGCGAGGTGATCGGCGACCTCACCGACGGCGCCGGCAACCGGGCGTTCCGCTGGAGCGCCGGCCAGGGCACGGTGCTGCCGCCGCTGCCGGGCGACCGTTCCAGCTTCGCCACCGCGATCAACGAGCGGGGCGAGGTGCTGGGCAACAGCAGCGGCGACGGCGGCCTGCGGGCGGTGCTGTGGCGGCCGGACGGCCGGACCGTCGACCTGACCGCCCGGACCGGGCTGGCCGTCATCGCCGACCTGGACGACTCCGGCCGGTTCGTCGGCGGCGTCGCCCCGGACGGGATGAACACCCTGCCGGCGCTCTGGTCCGAGGGCCGCACCACGGTGCTCACCGGGACCCCCGGCATCGCCTCGGCGATCAACCGTGCCGGCGCCGTGACCGGCTATCACCACACCGGCGTCACCCCCGGCTCCTTCACCTGGGAGGGCGGCCGGCTGACCGCGGTGCCGCTGCTGCCGGGGATGGACGAGTGGTCGTTCATGCACGCGCAGGCGATCACCGCGCGCGGGCTCGTGGTCGGCACCGCGGGCGGCGGCGGGTTCGCCTGGGACGGGCGGACCGCGACCGCGCTGCCGGGCCTGAACGGCAACGGCACCCGGGCCCGGGACGCCGACGGGCACGGCGCGATCGTCGGCTCCTCCGGGACCACCCCGGACGGCCTGGACGAGCACGCGGTGCTGCTGCTGCCGCGCCGCTGATCCCGCGGGCCGCCCGGGCCGGGACCCGGCCCGGGCGGACCGTCCGCCCGGCCCGTC
>CADCTP010000233.1 GCA_902805565.1 uncultured Mycobacteriales bacterium | reverse complement strand
TTTGGGCCCAGCAGCCAGGCGCGCAGCGCCGCCGGGTCCGGCGCCGGGACGACCCCGGCCGGCGCCGGCCCGCGCAGCGGCACCCCGCGCAGCCGCAGCTCCAGCCAGCCGACCGGGGTGCACAGCCCGCACGGCCCGGTCGAGAACGCGCCGTCCTGCACGTGCGGCGCCGGCTCCTCGGCGACCGGCGGGTCGGCCAGGTCCGCGACGTACACGCCGTCGACGGGCGGGCCGCCGGGGACGTGCACGGCGGCCAGCGCGGCCAGGTCGGCCGCGGTCGGCACCCGGGAGGTCAGGGCCACGAAGTCGACGTCGCTGACGCCCGGCCGCCAGTCCCCGGAGGTGGCCGACCCGGTCACCCAGAACGACTCCACCAGGCCCGGGAGGGCGGCGTCGACAGCGTTGAGGCGGTCGGTCGCGAGGGCCGCGGCGGCCGGGTCGAGGGACACGCCGGAACCCTAGACAACGACACGCACGCCGCGACCTGGGACGTCCGCGGGGGTCCCGGATTTCGTCGGCCCGGGAGCGTAATCTCCTGCCGTGTCCCGGGCCGAGAGTGACTCCTTCGTCCACCTGCACGTGCACACCGAGTACTCGATGCTGGACGGGGCCGCCCGGCTCAAGGACCTGTTCGCCGAGACGTCCCGGATGGGGATGCCGGCGCTGGCGATGACCGACCACGGCAACGTCTTCGGCGCGTACGACTTCGTCAAGCAGGCCAAGGCGGCCGGCGTGAAGCCGATCGTCGGCATGGAGGCGTACGTCACCCCCGGCACGTCCCGCTTCGACCGGACCCGGGTGCGCTGGGCCGACGGCGGCGAGAACGACGTCTCCGGCGCCGGGGCGTACACGCACATGACGCTGCTGGCCACCGACGAGGTCGGCCTGCACAACCTGTTCCGGCTGGCCAGCCTGGCCTCGCTGGAGGGCTACTTCTACAAGCCGCGCATCGACCGGGAGATCCTGTCCCGCTACAGCGCCGGGCTGATCGGCACCACCGGCTGCCCGTCCGGCGAGGTCCAGACCCGGCTGCGGATCGGCGACTACGACAAGGCCCGCAACGCCGCCGCCGAGCTGCGCGAGGTCTTCGCCCCGGGGCACTTCTACCTGGAGCTGATGGACCACGGGCTGGACATCGAGACGCGGGTCCGGGACGGGCTGCTGCGGCTGCGCGACGACCTGAAGCTGCCGCCGATCGCCACCAACGACCTGCACTACACGTTCGAGAAGGACGCCGCCGCGCACGAGGTGCTGCTGTGCGTGCAGTCCGGCAAGACGCTGGCCGACCCCAACCGGTTCAAGTTCGACGCCCAGGACTTCTACCTCAAGTCCCCGGCCGAGATGCGCCGCAAGTGGGCCGAGATCCCGGAGTCCTGCGACAACACGCTGCTGGTCGCCGAGCAGGTCACCGGCTACGGCGACGTCCTGGGCCACCAGGACCTGATGCCGCGCTTCGAGGTCCCCGCGGGGATGACCGAGGCCAGCTTCCTCACCGCCGAGGTCGACCGCGGGCTGGCCCGCAGGTTCCCCGGCGGCGTCCCGGACAACTACCGCAAGCAGGCGGAGTACGAGCTCGGCGTCATCATCCAGATGGGCTTCCCGGGCTACTTCCTCGTCGTCGCCGACCTGGTGCGGTACGCGCACGAGGCCGGCATCCGGGTCGGCCCGGGCCGCGGCTCGGCGGCCGGCGCGCTGGTGGCGTACGCGCTGGGCATCACCGAGCTCGACCCGCTGAAGCACGGGCTGATCTTCGAGCGGTTCCTCAACCCCGACCGGGTGTCCATGCCCGACGTCGACATGGACTTCGACGAGCGCCGGCGCGGCGACATGATCCGCTACGCCACCGAGAAGTACGGCGAGGACCGGGTCTCGCAGATCATCACGTACGGCACGATCAAGGCCAAGCAGGCGATCAAGGACTCCTCGCGGGTCCTCGGCTACCCGTTCTCCACCGGGGACCGGATCACCAAGGTCATGCCGCCGCCGGTGATGGGCAAGGACGTCCCGCTCAGCGGGATCTTCGACCCGGCCCACCCGCGCTACAAGGAGGCCGGCGAGTTCCGCGCGCTGTACGAGTCCGACGGCGAGGTCAAGCGGGTCGTCGACACCGCGCGCGGGCTGGAGGGCCTCAAGCGGCAGTGGGGCGTGCACGCGGCCGGGGTGATCCTGTCCCGGGAGCCGCTGCTGGAGGTCATCCCGATCCAGCGCCGCGAGCAGGACGGCGCGATCATCACGCAGTTCGACATGGGCGCCTGCGAGTCGCTCGGGCTGCTGAAGATGGACTTCCTCGGCCTGCGCAACCTCACGGTCCTCGACGACTGCCTCTACAACATCAAGGTCAACCGCGGGATCGACGTGGTCCTGGAGGACCTCACCCTGGACGACCCGGCGGCGTACGAGCTGCTGGCCCGGGGCGACACCCTCGGCGTCTTCCAGTTCGACGGCGGGCCGATGCGGGCGCTGCTGCGCTCGATGCGGCCGACCTCCTTCGACGACATCTCCGCCGTGGGCGCGCTCTACCGCCCCGGCCCGATGGGCGCCAACGCCCACAACGACTACGCCGACCGCAAGAACGGCCGCAAGCCGGTGGTGCCGATCCACCCCGAGCTGGCCGAGTCGCTGGCCGAGATCCTGGGCGAGACCTACGGGTTGATCGTCTACCAGGAGCAGGTCATGGCCATCGCCCAGAAGGTCGCCGGCTACTCGCTCGGCAAGGCCGACCTGCTCCGCCGGGCGATGGGCAAGAAGAAGAAGGAGGTCCTGGACAAGGAGTTCGTGCCGTTCTCCACCGGCATGAAGGAGAACGGCTACTCCGAGGCCGCGATCAAGACGCTGTGGGACATCCTGGTCCCGTTCTCCGACTACGCGTTCAACAAGGCGCACTCCGCGGCGTACGGGCTGATCTCGTACTGGACGGCCTACCTCAAGGCCAACTTCAAGGCCGAGTACATGGCCGCGCTGCTGACCAGCCTCAAGGACGACAAGGAGAAGAGCGCGGTCTACCTCAACGAGTGCCGCCGGCAGGGCATCAGGGTGCTCCCGCCGGACGTCAACTCGTCCGAGGCCAACTTCACCACCGTCGGGCAGGACATCCGCTTCGGCCTCACCGCGGTCCGCAACGTCGGCGAGAACGTGGTCGCCTCCATCGTGGCCACCCGCAAGGCCAAGGGGGAGTTCGCCGACTTCTCCGACTTCCTCAAGAAGGTCGACCCGGTCGCCTGCAACAAGAAGGTCGTCGAGTCGCTCATCAAGGCGGGGGCGTTCGACTCGCTCGGCCACCACCGCAAGGGCCTCATGGCGGTCTTCGACCAGGCCGTCGACAGCTACCTGGCGGCGAAGAAGGTCGAGGCCACCGGCCAGTTCGACCTGTTCGGCCCGGACGACGGCGGCGGGGACGCCGTCCTCGACGACGTCTTCGCGGTCACCGTGCCCACCGGCGAGTGGGACAAGATGGGCAAGCTGGCCTTCGAGCGGGAGATGCTCGGCCTCTACGTCTCCGACCACCCGCTGCTCGGCGTCGAGCACGTGCTGGCCGCCCACTCCGAGCTCACCATCGGCGCGCTGCACACCGACCAGGTCGGCGACGGCCAGCAGATCGTGCTGGCCGGCATCCTGTCCTCGGTGCTGCGCCGGGTGAACAAGTCCGGCGCGCCGTGGGCGTCGGCGGTCCTGGAGGACCTCGAGGGCCAGGTCGAGGTGCTGTTCTTCCCGCAGACGTACGCGCAGGTGGCCGTGTCGGTGACCGAGGACGCGATCGTCGTGGTGAAGGGCCGGGTGGACCGGCGCGAGGACGTGGCGAAGCTGATCGCGGCCGAGCTCTCCACCCCGGACCTGTCCGACGGCCCGCGCGGGCCGGTCGTGGTGTCGCTGCAGGCGGCGCGGTGCACCCCGCCGGTGGTGGAGCGGCTGCGCGAGGTGCTGTCCACCCACCCGGGCACCACCGAGGTCCAGCTCCAGCTGGTCAGCGGGGAGCGGCGGACCTCGCTGCGGGTCGCGGACGGCTTCCGGGTGGCGGCCACCCCGGCCCTGATGGGTGACCTCAAGGCGCTGCTCGGGCCGACCTGCCTGGCCGGTTGACACCGGTTCCGGCCGCCCGCGGCGACACGCCGTCAGGATGTCGTGGTGATCATGCAACACGAGTACGGCCGCAGGGGCATGATGCGGGTGTGACGACGCACCGTGGCGAAGATCCGGCGGCTCTGCTCCCCGAGGGTGAGGACTGGTTCACCCAACCGGAGCCACGATTCCCCGGTGATGACGCTCCGGAGTCCGCCTCGGTGCCGGGTGGGGCACCCGGCGGGCCGATGGGCGGCGCCACCCGGATCACCCCGGCCCCGGGCCGGGCCGACGGCGTCCCGGCGGCGGCCCCGGACGGCCGGCCCGCCGGCCCCGGCCACGCCTGGGTCGCCCAGGACGCGAGCGAGGGCGAGAAGCAGCTGGCCGCGCGGACCGACGGGTTCGACCCGGCCGACACCGGCACCTGGCGGGTCCGGGACGTCGTCCCCGGTGCCGACGGCGGCCGCCGGCACACCACGATCCTGCGGTACCTGCTCGGCCTCATCGCCGTCGACCACGTCCGCACGCTGACCCGCTGGACCTTCGCGGTGCCGGTGGTCGGGCTGCTGCTCCTGCTGGTCCGGCCGCGCTGGATCGGCGCCGCCGTGCTGGTGCTCGGCGTGCTGCTGGTCATCGGCCGGGTCCTGGCGGTGCGGCTGATCGCCCGCCGGTCGCTGGCCCGGCGCTACCGGCCGGTCGAGGACGAGCTGCGGGCGGCCGTCGAGGCCGGCAAGGCGAACCTGCGCAGCGAGCTGGACCGGGTCGGGCTGCCGACCAGCAAGTGGACGCTGCCGGCCGCCGCGCTGCGGATGGACCGCGGCTCGGACCGCTCGGTGGCCCGGGGCAAGCTGCGCGAGGTCGAGATCCACCGCATCCTGCCCGAGGCCCAGCTCCAGCGGGCGCTGCGCGTCCTGGACGAGGCCGGGCCCGCCGCCCGGTGACCGCAGGCCCGCCCGCGCCGGGCGGGATCCGCACGCAGCTGTGGCGCGGCGTGGTCGCGTACCGGGTGGCGGCGCTCGGCTACGCGACGGTGCTCACCCTGGGCGTCCGGGACGGCTTCCGGCACCCGGCGGCCGCGCTGGCCGTGCTGGGGATCGCCGCCGGCTGGACCGTGCTGGTGACCGTGGCGAACTCGCGGGACGCCGGCCGGGTGTGGCCGGTGGTGCTGGCCGACCACGCCGTCTGCGCCGCGCTCACGCTGGCCTCCGTACCGGTCCAGGGCGAGGCCCGGATCGACGCCGGCGCGCCCACCCTCACCACCGCCTGGGCCGCCGCCCCGGCGCTGGGCTCGGCGCTGCTCGGCGGGCCCTGGGGCGGGCTGGCCGGGGCGCTGGTGCAGGGGGCGGTGTCGGTCGCCGTGCGGGGCGAGCTGACGGTGTCGACCGTGGGCAACGTGGTGCTGCTGCTGCTGGCCGGGGGCGTCGGCGGGTACGTCGCGCGGCTCGCCGTCGCTTCCGAGCGCCGGCTGGCCGAGGCGGTCCGGCTGGCCGCGGCGACCCGGGAGCGGGAACGGCTGGCCCGCACCATCCACGACGGCGTCCTGCAGGTCCTCGCGCTGGTCGGCCGGCGCGGCGCCGAGCGCGACCCGGCCGCGCTGGCCCGGCTGGCCGCCGAGCAGGAGGCCGCGCTGCGCACCCTGATCACCACCCCGCCCCCGGACCTGCCCGCGGACCCCGGTTCGGCCGGGTGGGGCGCCGGCGGGGCGCCGGGCGGGCTGGTGGACCTGCGGGCGGCGCTGGCCGGCCGCCGGTCGGCGAC
>CADCTP010000232.1 GCA_902805565.1 uncultured Mycobacteriales bacterium | reverse complement strand
GGCCCCGGAGCGCAACGGCCCGGGACGCCCGGCCGGCCCTGATTGCCGGCCGGCTGCCGCCCGGCCGGCCCCGGGCGCCGACCCGGATCACGACCGGCCGGCGGGGAGCGCGGCGAGCACGGCGTCGGCGACCTCGTCCGGGGTGCGGTCGTCGGTGCGGACGGTGGCCACCGCGACCTCCTCATAGAGCGGGAGCCGCGTCTCGAGCAGCGCCCGCAGCTGGGCCCGCGGGTTGCCGAGAAGCAGCGGGCGGTCCCGGTTGAGGCCGACCCGGCTCGCCGCGGCCGGCACCTCGGCGGACAGGAACACCACCGGGTGCCCGGCCAGCCGCGCCCGGGTGCCGGCGGCCAGCACCGCGCCGCCGCCGAGGGCGAGCACCCCGCCCGCCGTGGCCAGCGCGTCGGCGACCGCGGCGGCCTCCAGCTCCCGGAACGCCTCCTCGCCGTCGTCGACGAAGACCTCCGACACCGGCTTGCCGGCCCGCTGCACCACCAGGTCGTCGGTGTCGGTGAACGGCACCCCGAGCCGGTCGGCCACCAGCCGGCCGACCGTCGACTTCCCGGCCGCCGGCGGGCCGACCAGGACCAGCACCGGGCCGCCCGCGCTCACTTGACCACCAGCGAGTCGAGGTAGCCGCGCAGGTTGCGGGCGGTCTCGGCGACCGAGTCGCCGCCGAACTTCTCCAGCACCGCGTCCGCCAGCACCAGCGCCACCATCGCCTCCGCCACCACGCCGGCCGCCGGCACCGCGCACACGTCGGAGCGCTGGTTGATCGCCACCGCCGGCTCGCCGGTGGCCACGTCCACGGTGGCCAGCGCCCGCGGCACCGTGGAGATCGGCTTCATCGCGGCCCGGACCCGCAGCGGCTCGCCGGTGCTCATCCCGCCCTCGGTGCCGCCGGAGCGGCCGGTGCGCCGGCGCAGCCCGTCCGGCCCGCTCTCGATCTCGTCGTGGGCCCGGGACCCGCGCACCCGGGCCAGCTCGAAGCCGTCGCCGAGCTCGACGCCCTTGATGGCCTGGATCCCCATCAGCGCGCCGGCCAGCCGGGCGTCGAGCCGCCGGTCGCCGTGCACGTGCGAGCCGAGGCCCGGGGGCAGGCCGTGCACGACGACCTCCACCACCCCGCCGAGGGTGTCCCCGTCGCGGCGGGCGGCGTCGATCTCGGCCACCATCGCCGCGCCGGTCGCGGCGTCGGCGCAGCGCACCGGTGAGGCGTCGACCGCGGGCAGGTCGGCCGGCCCCGGGACGGTCCCGGCCGGCACGGCGACGGTGCCGATGCCCACCACGTGCGACAGCACCGACACCCCCGCGGCCTGGTCCAGGAACGCCCGGGCGAGCTGGCCGAGCACGACCCGGGCCGCGGTCTCCCGGGCGCTGGCCCGCTCCAGCACCGGCCGGGCGTCGTCGAAGGCGTACTTCTGCATGCCGACCAGGTCGGCGTGCCCGGGCCGGGGCCGGGTCAGCGGCGCGTTGCGGGCCAGGCCGTCGAGCTCCTCGGCCGGCACCGGGTCGGCGCTCATCACGGTCGTCCACTTGGGCCACTCGGTGTTGCCGACCCGCACGGCGACCGGGCCGCCCTGGGTGCGGCCGTGCCGGACGCCGCCGGTCAGCTCGACCTCGTCCAGCTCGAACTTCATCCGGGCGCCCCGCCCGTACCCCAGGCGGCGCCGGGCCAGCGCGCCGGCCAGCTCCTCGGTGGTGATCCGGACGTGGGCGGGCAGCCCCTCGAGCACGGCCACGAGGGCCGGCCCGTGCGACTCCCCCGCGGTCAGCCAGCGCAGCACGCCGCTCATGATTTCACGCCCCGGCCGACCGGTACGCGGCGAGCAGGTCGGGGCCGGCGACCACGGCGAGCAGCGCCCCGGCGATCAGCCACGGCCCGAACGCGAGGTGGTCACGCAGCCCGGCCCGGCGGGCGGCGAGCAGGCCGACCGCGGCCACGGCGCCGAGGGTGAAGCCGAGCCCGACGGCCAGGGCCAGCTCGGCCCAGCCCAGCCAGCCGACGAACAGCCCCAGCACGGCGAGCAGCTTGACGTCGCCGAGACCGAACCCGCCGCCCGGCGCCAGCAGCGCGAGCGCCAGGGCCAGCCCGGCGGCGACGGCGGCGCCGAGCACGCCGCGCAGCAGGGCCGGCCAGTCGCCGGGCAGCGCCAGCAGCGCGATCCCGACCGGGACGGACGGCAGCGTGAGCCGGTCCGGCAGCCGCAGGCAGTCCAGGTCGATCACGGCCAGGGTCACCCCGACCGCGGCCAGCCAGAGGAACGCCGGCAGCTCCGCGGCCGCCCCGAGCGCCGCCCCGACCGCGCCGAGCGCCCCGGCCGCCAGCACGGTGACCGCGCCGACCCGGCCGGGCCCGGCGTCCCCGCCGCGCCACCAGCGCCCGCCCAGCACCGGGTCGCCGGCCGGGATCCGCAGCGTCAGCCCGGCCAGGAACGGCCCGAGGAGTCCCCCGAGGACCGCGCACCCCAGCCCGACCAGCACGGGCCGGACCCTACCGGCGCGCCGCGGCGCCCGTTCCGGTCGTCCACAGGCCCCGGGGCCGGCCCCGCTCCCGGCCCGGCCCCGGTCCCGGCCCGGTCAGCAGAGACCGGCGGCCTGGCACTTGGCCTTGGCCACGTTGAACTCCTCGGCCGACTCGGTGAACACGTGCCGGCCGGACTTGTCGGAGTTCAGGACGTAGTAGAGCCACGGACCGGACTCCGGCTCCGCCGCCCCCTGGAAGGAGGCCAGCCCCGGGTTCGCGATCGGGGTCGGCGGCAGGCCCTTGACCAGCCGGTTGTTGTACGGCGTCCGCTTCTCCAGGTCAGACTTGGTCAGCCCGCCCTTGGACCGGCCGAGGCCGTACAGCACGGCGGCGTCCACGCCGAGGTAGAAGTCCTGGGCCAGCCGGTTGTAGATGACCCGGGCGACCTTGCCGCGCTCGTCGTCGCGCTGGGTCTCCTTCTCCACCAGCGACGCCACGATGAGCAGCTCGTACGGCGTGAGGTTGACCTCCGCCGCCCGCTCGATCACCCCGCTGGCCTCGACCTTGGCCTTGTACGTCCCGACCATGGCGGCCAGCAGGCCGGCCGCGGTGGTGTCCGGCTCCAGATCGTACGTCTCCGGGAACAGGAAGCCCTCGAGCCGGCCCTTGGCGTAGTCGGGCAGCCCGAGCGACTTGGTGTCCTTGGCCGCCGCCGCGAGCTGGGCCGGCGTGAACTCGGTCTTGGCCGCGATCAGCGCCAGCGTGTCCTTGACCGACAGCCCCTCGGGGACGGTGAGCCGGTTGAGCACCCGGGCCGCCGGGTCGAGGATCAGGGCGAGCGCGGAGGCCCCGCTCATCTCCTTGCGCAGCTTGTACGTCCCGGGCTGGATGCCGACCGAGCGCGGGTCGTCCTTGGCGGCCTCGGCGAAGGCCTTCTCGCTCTTCACCACGCCGCCGGCCACCATCGTGGCGGCGATGTCGGAGGCGGTGTCCCCCGGGTTCACGGTGACCAGCGCCTCGCCGGTGCCCTGCCCGGCGTAGTCCGGGACCGAACCGAACCGGCTGGTCAGCGAGCGGCCGCCGACCAGCGCGGCCGCGCCGAGACCGGCGATGAGCAGCATGGCCACCAGCGGGACGACCAGCCGGCGGCGGCGCCGTTTACGGCGCTGCCGCTCCTCCTGCCGGCGGTCGGACCGGCTGGGCCGGTCCCACGGGTCCGCCTCGAACAGGTCCATCTCGTCGCGGGC
The DNA here is from genome assembly GCA_902805565.1 of uncultured Mycobacteriales bacterium. GTDB lineage: Bacteria > Actinomycetota > Actinomycetes > Mycobacteriales > CADCTP01 > CADCTP01. The sequence continues at coordinate 13,065 of CADCTP010000232.1, read as the reverse complement.
CATCGCGTGGTCCCGGGCCATCTCACCGTCCCCCGACGGGGTGTGACGGATCGGTCACCCAACGCGATAAGATCACGAAGACCTCCGAGCGGCGTCCAACCATCCCTGAAGTATGAGGACGGCGGCGGAACGGTCAATGACCTGACGTCCCTTACGTCCCCGCGTGCCGGCTTCGGCCAACCGGCGGGTCGCGGCGACCGTGGTCAGCCGCTCGTCCGACAGCCGCACCGGCACCGGGTCGACACGCTCCGCGAGCGCCTCGGCGTACTCGCGGGCGGACCGGGCGGCCGGGCCGGACTTCCCCGACATCGACCGGGGCAGGCCCACCACCACCTCGACGGCCTCCCGCTCGGCGACCAGCCGGGCCAGCTTGTCCAGGTCGGCCCCGCCGCGGGGGTCGCGGGCCAGCGTGGTCAGCGGCGAGGCCAGCAGGCCGCCGGGGTCGCAGGCCGCCACGCCGACCCGGACCGTGCCGACGTCGACGCCGATCCGGACGCCGTCGGCCCAGTCGCCGGGCGGGGTGTCGGTGACGGTCATGCGCCGACCTGCTCGCCGATCAGCCGCTCGGCCAGCCGCAGCGACTCGGCCGTGCCGGCGGGCTCCGTGCCGCCGCCCTGGGCCATGTCGTCCCGGCCGCCACCGCGGCCGCCGACCGGACCGGCCATCGCGCGCACCACGGCGCCGGCGGACACTCCGCGCCGGCGGGCCTGCTCGGTGGTGGTCACGACGTAGGAGACCTTGTCCTCGGCCACCGCGATCAGGGCGACCACCCCGGCCCGGTCGGCGCCGAGCCGGTCCCGGACGTCCAGGGCCAGCGTGCGCAGGTCGCCGCCGCCGACCCCGGGGACCTCCGCGGCCACCACGGCCACCCCGCCGACGTCGGCCGCGCCCCGGGCCAGCGTCGCCGCGCCGGCCAGCACGGCCTCGGCCCGCAGCCGGTCCAGCTCCTTCTCCGCCGAGCGCAGCCGGTCGGCCAGCGCGAGCACCCGGTCGGGCACCTCGTCGGCCGGCACCCGCAGCTGCGCGGTCAGCGCGTCCACGACCGCCCGCTGCCGGCGGACGAAGGTCAGGTAGTCCCGGCCGACCAGCGCCTCGACCCGGCGCTGCCCGGCCTTGACCGACGCCTCCGCGGTCAGCGCCAGCGGCCCGACCTGCGCGGAGTGCGCGACGTGGGTGCCGCCGCAGAGCTCGCGGGACCACTCGCCGCCGATCTCCACCACCCGGACCTGCTCGTCGTACGTCTCGTCGAACAGCGCCAGCGCGCCCAGCTCGCGGGCCTCGGGCAGCGTGGTGAGGAACGCCCGGACCGGCAGGTCGGCGCGGACCGCCAGGTTGGCGACCTCCTCGACCTCGCTGCGGGTCTCCGGCGACAGCTGCTCCGGCCAGGCGAAGTCCAGCCGCAGGTAGCCGGGCTTGTTGTACGACCCGGCCTGCAGCGCCGTCGGGCCGAGCACCTGGCGCAGCGCGGCGTGCAGGATGTGCGTGGCCGAGTGCGCCTGGCAGGCGCCGAGCCGCCACTCCTGGTCGACCTCGGCCCGCACCGCCAGCCCCGCGGACAGCTCGCCGGCGACCACCCGGACGGTGTGCACGACCAGGCCCTTCGCGGGCCGCTGCACGTCCAGCACCTCGAGGTCCAGGCCGGCGCCGACGATCCGGCCGGCGTCGGCCTCCTGGCCGCCGGACTCCGCGTAGAACGGGGTGGTGTCCAGGACGACCTCGACCTGCTCGCCGGCCGCCGCCGCGGGCGCCTCGGCGCCGTCGCGCAGCAGCCCGACGACGGTGGCGTCGGCCGCCAGCGCCTCGTGCGAGACGACCCGGGTCGGCCCCGCCGCCAGCAGCCGGTCGTACGGCGAGGTCACCGGAAGTCCTCCGGTGTCGCCCCCAGCTTCCCGTCGATGCCGGCCCCCTCGGCCAGCTCGGACTCCCGCTCCGCCATGCTCTCGCGGACCTCGTCGGCGAAGTCGCGTACGGCCTCGGCGAGCCCCTGCAGGGAGCTCGACAGACCCCGCGGGCTGAGCTGCTGGGCGGTGCTGGTCAGCTTGCGCATCACGAGGACCCCCACCGTGACGCCGAGCGCCAGCCAGAACATCCGCTTCACCGCAGCGGTCTCCGATCGGTCGGGCGGGCCGCCGGGCGCGGCGCCGCTGTGGTGCTCATGCCGGTGGGCGTCCTACAGCCCGGCCCGGCGGGCGGCGCGGCGGGCCTTGCGGTCGGCCCGGCCCGCCTCCTTGGCGGTCCGCTCCGCCTCGACCCGGCGCCGGTTCTGCGCCGCGCGGCGGATCCCGTACGAGAACGCGGCGACCTTGATCGCCGGGCCGCCGAGCGTGGTCGCGAACACCGACGACAGCGCGGCGACGTTGCTGGTCACCGCCTGCGTGTTCTGGGTGATGCCCTCGACCCGCTCCAGCTCGCGGTTGACCTGCTCCATCGTCGTCTGCGCGTTGAGCAGCAGCGGCTGGGCGCCCTGGTGGGCGGTCCGGATGGCCAGCGTGGTCTCGTCGAGGGTCCGGCCCAGCTTGAGGATCGGGACGGCCAGCAGCAGCACCAGCACGACGAACGCGGCGGCCGCGATGATCGCGGCCCACTCCCCTGCGGACACGCGCGGACTCCTTCGTACTCGCCAACCCGGTCGCGGACCGCCGAACCTTACCGTTCCCCGGCCGGGGACACGCAGGAGGTGCCCCACCGGGACCTGGTCCCGGTGGGGCACCTCCTCAGCGGTGCCGGGTCAGCGCCGTCAGGCGTCGACCCGGACGAAGGTGCCGCCGGCGGAGACGGCGCCGTCGCCGATGCCGATCCGGCCCAGGTAACGCTGGCCGGCGGTCAGGCCGCTCCACGCCGCCGTCACCGTGGCCGTCTGGCCCGCCTGCACGGCCTGGCCGGCCGGCGTGGCGGTGAGGTTGCCGGCCGCCGCGGTGCCCAGCGCCCAGACGAAGGTCGGCGTCTGCACCGACGTCTCGCCCTCCGCCGCGCCGAAGAGCACGACGTACAGGTCGTACGTGCCCGCGGCCGGGTTGGTGAGCTGGATCTGCTCCTCGGAGGTGACGCCGCCGCTGCTGCCCACCAGCGTCGAGGTCCCGGCCCGGTAGAGGTACAGGTCGACGTCGGTCCCGGCCGTGAAGTCACGGTCGAAGTTGGACAGCCGCGCGACGTTCGTGCCCGCCGGGATCGTGACGGCGAGCTTGGCGGCGCGGGGGCTGACCGCCGGCGCGGTCGTCTCGAAGCTCGGGCCGGTCGGGCTCAGCGTGGTCGTCAGCCGCTCGGCCGGGACCAGCCCGGCGACCGAGGCCGTCATGGTGCCGGCGAAGCCCGACGTGACCTGCACGGCGGTCGAGCCGGCGGTGCCGGTGCCGGTCACCTCGGCCGGCACGGCGGCCGCGACCGGCCGGACGGCGAGCTGGCTGCGCACCTGGTGGGTGCCGTCGGCCCAGGTCAGCGAGCCGAAGGCGTACTTGTCGAAGGCGGCGGTGGTGCGGGTGAAGGTCACCCGGAAGGTGCCCTTGGCGCCCGGCGCCAGCTTCAGCCGGGACGGCGTGACGGTGGTGGTCACGCCGGCCGGGGCCTGCACGGTGGCCGTGTAGTCCGCGGCCTTGTCCGCGACGTTGGTGACCGTGCGGGTGACGGTCTGCGAGCCGGCCAGGGCGCCGATCGACACGTTCGGGGTGTTCAGGTCGCTCGGGTCGATCCGGCCGTACGTGCTGCAGGAGCTGCCGGTCGGCGAGAGCTGCCCGACCCCGCACAGGAAGCGCACCCAGTCGGCGAACTCGCTGTCGTAGGTGAGGCCCGGGTCGGTGGCCGCGTTCGGGTTCACGTGCCCGGAGCCGTAGTCCAGCGCGGTGGCGACGGTGCCGGAGTCGTTGGTGATGGGCCCGCCGGTGTTGTCCCGCTGGGTGGCGGTGGTCATCAGCGCCGACTTGACCCGCATCGGCGACCAGTTCGGGTACTTCTGGATCACCAGGGCGGCGAGGCCGGCCATGTGCGGGCTCGACATCGAGGTGCCGGACAGGTAGTCGTACAGCCGCCCGTTGTTGCCGGCCGGGGAGGTGCCGGCCAGGACGTCCACGCCGGGCGCGGTGATGTCCGGCTTGAGCAGGTCGCCGCCGCCGGCGCGGGCCGGGCCGCGGGAGGAGAAGGACGCCACCTGCGGCGCCTTGACACCGAACTGCACCGCACCCTTGGCCAGCGAGGCGGTCGGCGCGGCGGTCCCGGCGAGGTACGCCTTGATCGCGGCACCGGCGGTCTCGTCGACGTGCACGGTCGGGACGAAGTGCAGGTCGGCGTTCAGCGAGCTGGGCGCGGTGTTGGCCAGCACCATGCCGACGCCGCCGGCCCGCTTGACCTCCTTGCTCTTGTCCGGCCGGGCGACGACGCCGCGGTCGCAGAGCAGGATCTTGCCGGTGGCCTTCGCCGGGTCGAGCGAGTTCGGCGCGCACAGCCGCGCGTCGGTGGCCGAGGCGCCGGCCGCGGCCGCGTCGGTGGAGAGCATCAGCGGGGAGCTCGGCACCGCGGCGCCGACGCCGACGCCGGTGTAGGTCGCCCCGTTGCCCAGGGTCACCGACGCCGCGCCGGTACGGTCCAGCGTGCTGGCGGCCACGGTGGTCACCCAGGGGCTGTTGTGGGCCACGGTGCTCGCGCCGGGGCCGCTGTTGCCCGCGGAGGCGGCGACGAAGACACCGGCGTCCGCGGCGCCGAGGAAGGCGCGCTCGACCGGGTCGACGAAGCTGGTGGTGCTGCCGGAGATCGAGAAGTTGATGACGTCGACACCGTCGGCGGTCGCGTCCTCGATGGCCTTGACGCTGTCGGTGGTGTAGCAGCCGCCGGCGCTCCCGCCCCAGCAGACCTTGTAGACGGACAGCCGGGCGTTGGGGGCCATGCCGCTGGCCTTGCCCAGGGCCGCGCCGTCGACGACCACGTCGACGCCGTGGTTGCCCACCGCGGTGGTCGCGGTGTGGGTGCCGTGGCTGTCGGCGTCCCGCGCGGAGAGGTACTCGTCCGGGAAGGCGGTCTTGATGTCGCCCACGCCGGCGGTCACGCCCGCGGTGTAGTAGCGGGCGCCGACGATCTTGTTGGTGCAGAGCGCGGCCGGCCACTGCTCACCGGTCTGGCAGGTGCCGGTGAAGCCCTGCGCCGTCTGCGGGTTGGTCAGCGGGGCCAGCGACGGCGACTCCGGCCAGGCGCCGGAGTCGACGATGCCGACGACGACGCCGCTGCCGGCGCCCCGGGCGCCCGGCCCGCCGAGCTGCTCCCACAGCCCGCCCCGCTTGGTCAGCCCGAGGAACTCCGTGGTGCGGGTGGTGTCGACGGTCCGCCGCTCGTCCTTGACGACGGCCACGACGCCGGTCGCGCCGGCCAGCTTGGCCGCGTCCGCCGCGGTCATCCGCGCGGAGAAGCCGTTGAAGGCGACCGAGTAGTCGTAGAGCTTGCGGGCGCCGGCGGCCTGCTTGAGCACGCCGTCCTGGCGCTGGCGCAGGTAGCCGCGGTAGGCGGCGACGGCGGGGGCCGCGATGTCCAGCTTGGCGCCGGTGGCGGGCTTGGTCCGGGCGTGGCCGGGGACGCCGCCGGTGTAGCTGGCGACCGGCGCGTCGGCCAGCTGCACCAGGTACGTGGCCGTGCCGCCGTCGGCTGTGGCCGGAGCGGCGGTGGCCGGGCCCGCGGTGGCGAGCCCGGCGATCAGCCCGGCGGCGCCGAGCGCGGCGAGCGCCACCTGGCGCCGCCGGATGAGGGCAGATGACAAGGAAGGTCCTTCCGTGACCCGATGGCCGCACCTGTCCACGGTTCGACACCGGGAGAATGGGGTGCGGATGATCCCGCCGTTCGGCGGGGTGCGGAGTGGCCCATGCGCGGAACGCAGGCGCGCCGTCACATGACTATTAGTCGAGGATCCGGACTTCCGCCACCGTTTCGGCCGGCATGTAGCCCGGTCGGAGTACAGCTGGTGCGACTAATCACCCGGGCGGCGCAGAGCCGTTCACCAGCTGTCACCGGAGCCGGGACCGTGCCGGGAGGCGCGGCGCCCACGCCGGCCGGGGCCGGCCCGGACGGGAACGGGGTGCCGCACCGGGACCACGTCCCGGTGCGGCACCCCGTCAGGTACCGGCGGTGCCGTCGCGCTAGGCGTCGACCCGCACGTACGTGCCGCCCGCGGAGGCGGTGCCGTCACCGTAGGAGATCCGGCCCAGGTACTTGGCCCCGGCGGTGAGCCCGGACCAGGTCGCCGTGACGGTGACCGGGACGCCCGCGCTCGCCGACTGGCTGGCCGGGGTGGCGGTCAGGTTGCCCTTGGCCGTCCCGTCCAGCGCCCACAGGTACGTGGGGACCGGCACCGAGGTCTGCCCCGGGGCCGCGCCGAACAGCACGACGTACAGGTCGTACGTGCCGGCCGGCGGGTTCGGGATGGTGATGCTCTCCTCGGCGGAGCCGCCCGCGCTGCTGGCGACCAGGTTCGACGTCCCCGCCTCGTAGAGGTAGAGGTCGACGTCGGTGCCCGCGGCGAAGTCGGAGTCGCTGGTGGCGTGCCGGGCGAGCGTGGTGCCCGCCGGGATCGTCACCGTCTCCTTGGCCGCCCGGGCCGAGACCGCCGGGGCGTCCGGGTCGAACCCGTCGCCGGTGGGCGACAGGGTCGGGGTGCGGACGTCCGCGGCGACCAGCCCGTCGACCGAGGTGGTCAGCGTGCCGGTGAAGCCCGGGGTGACCGACACGGCGGTCGAGCCGGCCGTGCCGGTGCCGGTGACCTGCTCCGGCGCGGCCGCCGCGACCGGCTTGACCACCAGCTGGCTGCGGACCTTGTACAGGCCGTTGGTCCAGGTCAGCGAGCCGAACGCGTACTCGTCGAAGGCCGCGGAGACCCGGGTGAAGGTGACCTTGTAGGTCGCCTTGGCGCCCGGCTTGAGCAGCAGCACCCGCGGCGAGACGGTCACCTCGACGCCGGCCGGCTTCACGATCTGCGGCACGTAGATGCCCGGCAGCCTGCTGACGTTGGTCACCGTGCGGGTGACCGTCTGCTTGCCGGCGAGCGAGCCGATCGCGATGTTCGGCTGGTTCAGGTCACTCGGGTCGATCGAGCCGTACGTCGTGCAGGTGGACCCGTTCGGGCTCAGCTGGCCGACGCCGCAGAGGTACTTGACCCACTCCACCGAGGTGCTGTCGTAGACGAGGCCGGGGTAGGCGGCCGCGTTCACGTTGACCTGGCCCGAGCCGTAGTCGAACGGGCCGGCGACCGTGCCGGAGTCGTTCGTGATCGGCTCGTTCTTGTTGTCCTTGACCGAGGCGGTGGTCATCAGCGCCGACTTGACCGCCATCGGCGACCAGTTCGGGTTCTTCTGGATCACCAGCGCGGCCAGGCCCGCGATGTGCGGGCTGGACATCGAGGTGCCGGAGACGAAGTCGTACAGCCGGCCGTCGTGGCCGTCCGGCGAGACGCCGGCCAGGATGTCCACGCCCGGGGCCATGATGTCCGGCTTGAGCAGGTCACCGTTGCCGGACAGCGCCGGGCCCCGCGAGGAGAACGCCGCGACCTGCGGCGCCTTGTCGCCGAAGGTCTGCACGCCCGCGCTCAGCGACGCGGTCGCCCCGGCGGTCGCCGCGTACGCCTTGACCGCGGCACCGTCGGTGTTGTTCAGGTGCACGGTCGGGACGTAGTGGATGTCCGCGTTCAGCGAGTTGGGCGTCGGGTTGGTCAGCACCATGCCGACACCGCCGGCCCGCTGCACCTCGCGGCTCTTGGCCACCCGGTCGTTGGAGCCGCGGTCGCAGATGACGATCTTCCCCGCCGTCTTCGCCGGGTCCAGGGTGCCCTCGAAGCACAGCCGCGCCTCGTTGGCGTCCGCGCCGGCCAGCGCGACCGTGGCGGACAGGACCAGCGGGGAGCTCGGCACGGCCGGGCCGAGGCCGATCCCGGTGTAGGTCGCACCGTTGCCCAGGGTGACGGACTTGGTGGTCTTGCGGTCCAGGGTGCCGGCGGCGACCGAGGTCAGCCACGGGCTGTTGTGCGCCGCGGTGCTGGCGCCCGGACCGGAGTTGCCGGCGGAGGTGGCGACGAAGACGCCGGCCTCGGCCGCGCCGAAGAACGCCAGCTCGACCGCGTCGACCGAGGAGCTCAGGCTGCCGGAGATCGAGAAGTTGATGACGTCGACACCGTCGGTGGTCGCGTCCTCGATCGCCTGCACGCTGTCGGAGGTGTAGCAGCCGGCCTCGGCCTCGCCGCGACCCCAGCAGACCTTGTACGCCGACAGGCGCGCGTTCGGCGCCATGCCGCTGGCCTTGCCGAAGTCCTGGCCCGCGACCGTCACCGGGACGCCGTAGTTGCCGGCGGCGGTGGTGGCGGTGTGGGTGCCGTGGCCGTCCGCGTCACGCGCGGAGAGGTACTCGTACGGGAAGACGGACTTGATGTCGCCGACGCCGGCGGTCACGCCCGCGGTGTAGTACCGGGCGCCGACGACCTTGGTCGAGCAGTCGGACGCGTCCCAGGCCTCGCCGGTCTGGCAGGTGCCGACGAACTGCGGCACCGGCTTCGGGTTGACCAGCGGGGCGACGGACGGCGAGTCCGGCCACAGGCCGGAGTCGAGCACGCCGACGACGACGCCGGCACCGGCACCGCGGGTCGGGCCGCCGAGCTGGTCCCAGATCCCGCCGCGCTTGGTGAGCCCGAGGAACTCCGGGGTGCGGGTGGTGTCGAGCTTGCGCTTCTCGTCCTTGATGACCGCCTTGACCCCGGCGGTGCGGGCGAGCTTCGCGGCGTCGGCCGCGGTCATCGTCGCGGCGAAGCCGTTGAAGGTGACCGAGTAGCGGGCCAGCGTGGTGGCGCTGCCCGCCTGCCGCAGCACGCCGTCCTGGCGGGCCTTGAGGTATCCGCGGTAACGGGTGACCGCGGGAGCCTTGGCGTCGATCTTGCTGCCGGCCTTGGGCTTGGTGCCCGCGTAGCCGGCGACCCCGCCGGTGTATCCGGCGGCCGGCGCGTCGGCCAGCTGCACGAGGTAGGTGGCGCTCGGCTGCGCGGGAGCGGCGCCGGCCGGCTGGGCGACGGACGCGAGTCCCGCGACCAGCCCGGCGGCCCCGAGCACGGCGAACGCCTGTGTCCGCCGCCGGAGGAGTGATGGAGCCAACGGTCGTCCTTCCGTACGTGACCGGTGACCCCGCACCGCCGTCGGCCCGCCGTACGCCGGCCGCCGGGATGAGGAGTCGGCCGCGGACAAGGATTGTCCGCGGGACGGCGGCGCGCGGGGGTGACCGTACGGCCGCCGTCCCTGTGTACTTAGTGGACCGAACGGACCTGCGCCACCGGATCGCGAAGGTTGGGGGCCGTTCGGCCCCGCATCCGGCCCGGGTTCACCCGTACGGCCGATAGCCGGTCACTCCCCGTCAGCGTCGCCGAGTGTCTCCCGGTCGGCCTCGGTGGGCGGTTCCGGGTCGCAGCGGGGCCGCCAGTCCTCGGCCGCGCTGCTGCGTTCGGCCCGCCCGCGCAGGACCGCCCGGAGGTGCTCGACCCGGGCGGCCGCGCCGCTCTCGGCCCCGTGCGGCGACGGCTCGTAGTAGTCCCGGCCCACCACCGCGTCCGGCGGGTACTGCTGGCGGACCACGCCGCCGGGGAAGTCGTGCGCGTACCGGTAGCCCACGCCGTGCTCGACCCGCTTCGCCCCGGCGTAGTGGCCGTCCCGCAGGTGCGCCGGCACCGGGCCGGCCCGGCCGGCGCGCACGTCGGCCTGGGCCGCGCCCAGCGCCTTGACCACCGCGTTCGACTTCGGCGCCAGCGCGCAGTGGATCACCGCCTGGGCCAGGATGATGCCGGCCTCGGGCAGCCCGACCAGCGCGGTCGCCTGGGCGGCGGCCACCGCCACCGGCAGCGCGGTCGGGTCGGCCGCGCCGACGTCCTCGCTGGCCAGGATCATGATCCGGCGGGCGATGAAGCGGGCGTCCTCCCCCGCCTCCAGCATCCGGGCCAGGTAGTGCAGCGACGCGTCCACGTCCGACCCGCGCATCGACTTGATGAACGCGCTGGCCACGTCGTAGTGCTGGTCGCCGTCCCGGTCGTAGCGGACCGCGGCCCGGTCGACCGCGGTCTCCAGGGTCGCCAGGGTGATCCGGTCGGCGCCCAGCGCCTGCGCGGCGCCGGCGCCGGCCTCCAGCGCGGTCAGCGCCCGCCGGGCGTCGCCGCCGGCGATCCGCAGCAGGTGGTCGCCGGCGTCCGCGTCCAGCGCCAGCGCGCCGCCCAGCCCGCGCGGGTCGGCCAGCGCCCGGCGGATCAGCACCTTGAGGTCCTCGTCGGTCAGCGGCTCCAGGGTCAGCAGCAGCGACCGGGACAGCAGCGGCGACACCACCGAGAAGAACGGGTTCTCGGTGGTAGCGGCGACCAGCGTGACCAGCCGGTCCTCCACCGCGCCGAGCAGCGAGTCCTGCTGGGTCTTGGAGAAGCGGTGCACCTCGTCGATGAACAGCACCGTCTGCGCGCCGGACATCCCGAGGTCCCGCCGGGCGCCCGCGATGACCTCGCGGACCTCCTTGACCCCGGCGTTCAGCGCGGACAGCGGGACGAACCGGCGCCGGGTGGCCCGCGAGACGACGTGCGCGATCGTGGTCTTCCCGGTGCCCGGCGGCCCCCACAGGATCAGCGACATCGGCGCGTCGCCCTCCACCAGCCGGCGCAGCGGGGTGCCCGGCCCGAGCAGGTGCCGCTGGCCGACCACCTCGTCCAGCGTGCGCGGCCGCATCCGCACGGCCAGCGGGGCGGAGGCGGCCGCCGCCTGCTCGGCCGCCGCGTCGAACAGCGTCACCGCACGACCGTACCGGGGCCGCCCCCGGCTGCCCCGCCTGACCTGGGCCGGGACGGGGCCGGACGGCACCGGTCCGACCCGTTCCTGGATGCTGGAAGGGTGTTCGCGGCGATCGGGCGGTTCTGCGTACGGCGGCGCCGGGTGGTCGTCGTCGCGTGGTTGCTGCTGCTCGCGGCCGGGCTGGCCGCCGCCGGGCCGGTCTTCGCCGGGCTGGAGAGCGGGCGGGCCAGCGACGACCTGGAGTCGGTGCAGGCGCTGGACCTGATCGCCGACAACGCCACGTACGGCGAGCGGGTGCTCGGGCTGGTCGACGAGGTGCGCGTCCCCGACCCGGTGGTCCGGGCCGAGGTCGAGGCCGCGGTCCGGGACATCGCGCTGGTGCCGGGCGTGGCCCGGGTGCTCGACCCGTACGCCGCCGCCGGTGCCCGGCTGGTCGCCACCGACGGGCGGGCCGGGCTGGTGGTGGTCGACCTGGAGCGGGACCTGGGCCGGGCCGTCCGGGAGGCCGCGATCGACGCCGTGTCGCTGCGGCTGCGGGAGCTGCCCCGGCGGATCCCCGGCGCCAGCGTCGAGATGGGCGGCGGCCCGCTGATCAACGAGGCGGTCAACGCCCAGGTCGAGGCGGACACGACGCGGGCCGAGCTGATCTCGCTGCCGATCACGCTGGTCGTGATGGTGGTGATCTTCGGCGGCCTGGTCGCGGCGCTGCTGCCGCTGCTCGGGGCGATCGCCGCGGTGGCCGGGGCGTTCCTGTGCCTGCTCGGGTTCGGCCTGTTCCTCACCCTCGACCCGAACATCGTCCCGGTGGTCACCCTGCTGGGGCTGGGCATCTCCATCGACTACGCGCTGCTGATCGTCAGCCGGTTCCGGGAGGAGCGGGCGGCCGGCGCCGACGTGCCGGACGCGGTCGAGCGGACCGCGGCCTCCGCCGGCCGGACGATCACGTTCTCGGCGCTGACCGTGGCGGTGTCGCTGTCCTCGCTGCTGCTGTTCGACGACCCGACGTTCCGGGCGATCGGCGCGGCCGGCGGCGCGGTCGTGGTGGTCGCGCTGCTGGCCGGGCTGACGCTGGTGCCGGCGCTGCTGGCGATCTGGGGCGGCCGGGTCCCGTTCCACCGCGGGCTCGCGCCGGCGGACGGGGTGTTCTCCCGGCTGGCCCGGTGGGTGCAGCGGCGGGCCTGGCCGGTGGCGGTGCTCTCCGCGGCGGCCCTGCTGGTGGCCGGGGTCCCGCTGCTGTCGATCCGGCTGCAGAACGGCGGCGCGGACCTGCTGCCGGCCGACGTCGAGGCCGTCCAGGTCGAGCAGAACCTGGCCGCCCGGTTCCCCGGCGTCCCGACGGTCCAGCCGGTGACCGTGCTGGCCGAGGCGTCACCGGAGCGGCTGGACGCGTACGTGGCCTCGCTGGCCGGCCGGATCCCGGCCGGGGACGTCGCCGCGGTGGAGCCGGCGTCCCGGCTGGGCGACTCGCCGTACAGCCAGGTGAACCTGACCCCGGCCGGGACCTCGCAGGGCGAGGCGGCGCAGCGGCTGGTCCGCGAGCTGCGGGCCGAGCGGCCGGAGTTCCGCAGCTGGGTGACCGGGGACGCGGCGATCCTGCTCGACTTCACCGCGTCGCTGGTGGGCACGCTGCCGTGGGCGTTCGCGCTGGTGTCGGTGGCGGCGTTCGTGCTGCTGTTCCTGATGACCGGGTCGGTGCTGGTGCCGCTGAAGGCGCTGGTGATGAACACGGTGTCGCTGGCGGCCACCTTCGGCGCGCTGGTCTGGGTCTTCCAGGAGGGGAACCTGGAGGGGCTGCTCGGGTTCACCTCGCCCGGGGCGATCGAGACCTGGGTGCCGGTGCTGGTCTTCGCCTTCGCCTTCGGCGTGTCGATGGACTACGAGGTCTTCCTGCTGGCCCGGATCAAGGAGCTGTACGACGCCGGGATGCCGAACGACGAGGCGGTCCGGGTCGGCCTGCAGCGCAGCGGGCGGATCATCACCTCGGCGGCGCTGCTGATCGTCATCGTGTTCGCCGGGTTCGCGGCCGGGCGGATGCTCGGGATCAAGGAGCTGGGATTCGCGCTCGCCGTCGCGGTGGTGGTGGACGCGACGCTGGTCCGGTGCCTGCTGGTGCCGGCGACGATGACCCTGCTCGGCGACGCGAACTGGTGGGCGCCGGCGCCGCTGCGCCGGCTGCACGCCCGCGTCGGGCTGCACGAGGGCGGGCCGGCGCCGGTCCCGGTGGCCGCGCGGGTCCCGGCCGGTGCGCCGGTCCCGGCGGGGGTCCCGGCGGGGGTCACAGCGGGGGTCACAGCGGGGG
>CADCTP010000231.1 GCA_902805565.1 uncultured Mycobacteriales bacterium | reverse complement strand
GCGCCGCGGTCGCGACCGCGGTGGCCGCCGCGGCCGAGCAGGCGCTGACCCGGATCGCCGACTCGCTGCGGGTCGCGGTGACCGACCGGGACGCCGCCCAGCAGGCCCGGGTGGTCCGCGAGGGGGAGCTGCTGGCGCTGCGCACGTCCAGCCGCGAGCTGACCGGCGAGCTGGAGCGGCTGACCGACGCGGTGCACCGCGACGAGGTGGCCCGCGCCGAGCAGCGGCTGCGGATCGAGCAGCTGGAGGGCGTCGCGGTCGAGACCTTCGGCGTCGACCTGGACGTGCTGGTCGCCGAGTACGGCCCGGCCGTCCCGGTGCCGCCCTCGGCCGCCGACCTGGCGAAGGCCGAGGCCGAGCGGAAGGACCCGCCCGTGCCGGTGCCGTACGAGCGGGCGGTGCAGGAGAAGCGGGCGGCCCGGGCCGAGCGGGACCTGGCGCTGCTGGGCAAGGTCAACCCGCTGGCGCTGGAGGAGTTCGCGGCGCTGGAGGAGCGGCACCAGTTCCTCTCCACCCAGCTGGAGGATCTCAAGGCGACCCGGCGCGACCTGATGACGGTGATCCGGGACGTCGACGAGCGCATCCACGACGTGTTCGCGGCGGCGTACACCGACGTGGCCCGGGAGTTCGAGATCGTGTTCCGGACGCTGTTCCCCGGCGGCGAGGGCCGGCTGGTGCTCACCGACCCCGACGACATGCTGGCCACCGGGATCGAGGTCGAGGCCCGGCCGCCGGGCAAGAAGGTCAAGCGGCTGTCGCTGCTGTCCGGCGGGGAGCGGTCGCTGACGGCGGTCGCGCTGCTGGTCGCGATCTTCCGGGCCCGGCCGTCGCCGTTCTACGTGATGGACGAGGTGGAGGCGGCGCTGGACGACGTCAACCTCGGCCGGCTGCTGACCCTGATCGAGGAGCTGCGGGCCACCTCGCAGCTGATCATCATCAGCCACCAGAAGCGGACGATGGAGATCGCCGACGCCCTGTACGGCGTCAGCATGCAGGGCAACGGCATCACCACGGTGATCAGCCAGCGGCTGCGGGAGCGCGAACCGGCCTGACCGCATTACCAGCAGGTAACCGCAAGAAGTTGCACCGGCGGCCTCCCGGAGCATGCGCCGTGCATGCTAGCGTCGACGCCGTGCCGGCCATCCAGGTGCGTGACGTGCCTCCCGATCTCCACCGCCGCCTGCGGGAACGCGCCGCGGCGGACCGGGTGACGCTGTCGGCGTACGTGCTGCGGCTGCTGGAGCGGGACGCGGCAAAACCTTCCACGCGGGAGTGGTTGGACCGGCTCGCCGAGCGGGAGCCGGTGGGTGAGGTGGATGTGATCGGGGCCCTGCAGGGATCGCGGTCCGACCGCGACCTCCGGGCCGCCCGTGTACTGCGTCATTGATGCCGGGGCCCTGCTGGAGCTGTTGCTGCGTACGCTGCGCGCCGGGTCGGTGCAAGCCGCTGTCGACGACCGCCAGCTGATCGCCCCCGCCGTGATCGACGCCGAGGTCCTCTCCGCCCTGCGCGGGCTGGAGCGCGGCCGCGCCATCACCCCGCAGCGCGCCGCGCTGGCCGTGGCCGACCTGCGCACCGCCCCGGTCGAGCGCTACCCGCTGGACCTGCTGCTGGACCAGGCCTGGGCGCTGCGGGACCGGCTGCACGCGTACGACGCGCTCTACGTGGCCCTCGCCGTGGAACTGGACTGCCCGCTGGTCACCACCGACGACCGCATCCCCAGCCCCCGGCTGCCGGCGCAGGTCCTGCACGCCTGACCCGCTGTCATCCGCCCGGGGGATCGTGCCGGCGCGTCACCACTGCTACTTTTCGGCGCATCATCTTTGGTGCAGCCCGCGGCAGCGGGAGCTGCGCGGACGGTGATCGCGGCAGCCGCACCCACGTCCGGCGGGCCGCGCCCCGCCTCCCGCCGCTCGGGCCGGAGGCGCGCCCAGTGCCGGAAAGGCAGGGTCATGAACTCCTCCTCACTACGCCGAACCCTGGTGTTCGGAAGCGTCGCGGCGGTGGCCGCCGCGCTGTTGGCGACGGGCAGCACCGCCGCCGCAGCAGCACCGCCCGTGCCGCTGGACACCCCGGTGTCCAGCGACGGCTCCACGGTCGCCGTCGCGCCGGTCGGCGCCACCAGCAACGTCCAGCCCGGCTACCGGGGCACCGGGAAGGCGATCTCGCCGCGCGCCAAGGCGCCCGCCGGCCGGGGGATGGAGATCACGCCCGAGTCGATCTGGGGCGGCAGTGACGACCGGATCCGGATCACGCCGACCACGTCGTACCCGGCGAGCGCCACCGTCATGATCACCCGCAACGGCGCCGCGCACTGCACGGGCTGGATGATCAGCGCCAACACGGTCGCCACCGCCGGCCACTGCGTGCACAGCGGCTCCGGCGGCACGTGGTACAGCGGGCTCGCGGTCTGGCCGGGCCGGGACGGCGCGTCGGCACCGTACGGGTCCTGCGGCGTCTATCAGTCCCACTCGGTCTCCGGCTGGACCAGCAGCGGCAACGAGGCCTACGACTACGGCGCGCTCCGGCTGAACTGCACGGTGGGCAACTCCACCGGCTGGTACGGCTTCTGGTGGCAGGCCGCCTCCCTCGCCGGCACCTCCACCCTGATCAACGGCTACCCGGGGGAGAAGGCGTTCGGCGAGCAGTGGCGGGGTGACTCCGTCGCCCGCACGGTCGCGGTCTCCGAGGCCGAGCAGGTCTTCTACTCCAACGACACGACCGGCGGCATGTCGGGCAGCCCGGTCTACCAGAACCGGTCCGGCTGCGGCTTCTGCGCCATGGCGATCCACGCGTACGGCTTCCCGCACGCGTCGTACCCGCACAACGCGTACAACCACGGGACGCGGATCACCCAGGCCAAGTTCAACAACCTGGTGGCCTGGAAGGACGCTCCGTAGCTGATGCGGCCCGCGGGAACGGACCGGTGCCCGTCGGCATCCAACCCGTCCGACCGCCGCCGAGCGAAGGACATCCCCGATGCGCGCACTCCTCCCCGCCGCCGTGCTCCTGCTCGCCCTCGCCGGCTGCGGCGACCGGCCCGCGGACGCCGGCGGCGCCGCGGCACCACCGCCGGCCACCGCCGCCCGCGGGGAGGTCGCCGGGGTCGTCCGGACCGCCGACGGCCGTCCGCTGGGCGGCGCGCTGGTCGTCCCGCGGTCGCTGGACACCCCGGCCGAGCCGATCCCGGAGCTGGCCGTCGTCACCGACCGGGCCGGTGGCTACCGGTGGACCCTGCCGCCGGGCCGGTACGAGCTGTCGGTCCGGCTGGGCGAGCGGCGCCCGGTGCCGGCGAGGACGGTCACGGTCGAGGCCGGGCGGACCGCGACCGTGGACTGGTGACCGCGGGGCGGTGCCCCGGTCGGCACCGACGACCGCATCCCCGGCCGCCGGCGCGATTCCGGCCCGTTGTGGTCGTCCCCCGGGAGGACCGCGGACCGTCCTCGCGGACGACGCGCCGGTCCCGGACCGGGCGGGAGCCTGTCGGCATGGAGAAGATCCCGCAGATCGTCGTCCTCGGCGGCGGCTACGTCGGCATGTACACCGCGCTGCGGCTGCGGCGGCGGCTGCGCCGCGGCGAGGCCGCGGTCACCGTCGTCGACCCCGCCTCGACCATGACGTACCAGCCGTTCCTGGCCGAGGTGGCCGGCGGCTCGGTCGAGCCGCGGCACGTGGTGGTGCCGCTGCGGCCGGTGCTGCGCGGCTGCCGGGTGGTCACCGCCCGGGTCACCGCGATCGACACCGACCGCCGCCGGGTCACCGTGGAGTCGGCCACCGGCGATGAGTCCGAGCTGCCGTACGACGTGCTCGTCGTCGCGCTCGGCTCGGTGGCCCGGACCCTGCCGGTGCCGGGGCTGGCCGAGCACGCCGTCGGGTTCGGGACCGTCGCCGAGGCGGTGCACCTGCGCAACCGGGTGCTGTCCCGGCTGGACGCCGCGGCCGCGGCCACCGACCCGGACCACCGCCGTTCGGCGCTGACCTTCGCCGTGGTCGGCGGCGGCTACTCCGGGGTGGAGGTGCTGGGCGAGCTGGAGGACCTGGCCCGGTACGCGCTGCGCTTCCACCCGGAGCTCGACCCGGCCGAGCCACGCTGGGTGCTGGTCGACGCGGCCGACCGGGTGCTGCCCGAGGTGAGCCTGCCGCTGGCCCGGTACACGGTCGACCGGCTGCGCCGGCGCGGGGTCGACGTCCGGCTCGGCACCCGGCTGGTGTCGGTGTCCGACGGCCTGGTCCGGCTGTCCGACGGGACCGGGTTCGCCGCCGACACGGTGGTCTGGACGGCCGGCGTGCGGGCCAACCCGGTCGCCGCCCGGCTCGGGCTGCCGGTCGACCTGGCGGGCCGGGTGGTGTGCACCGCCGAGCTGCGGGTGCGCGAGCTGCCGGGGGTGTGGAGCGCCGGTGACGTCGCCGCCGTGCCGGACCTGTCGGCGGCCGATCCCGGCGCGCTCTGCGGGCCGAGCGCGCAGCACGCCGTCCGGCAGGCCCGGCGGCTGGCCGACAACATCGTGGCCGAGCTGCGCGGGCGGCCGGCGAAGGCGTACCGGCACCCGTACGCGGGGTCGGTCGCCAGCCTGGGGCTGCACAAGGGGGTGGCCGAGGTCTACGGGATCCGGCTGCGCGGCTGGCCGGCCTGGCTGCTGCACCGGCTCTACCACCTCAGCCGGGTGCCCACGCTGAACCGGAAGATCCGGGTGGCGGCCGACTGGGCCGTGGCCGCGGTGCTGCCGCGCGACATCGCCGAGCTCGGCCCGCTGGAGGACCCCCGCCGCGACTGGGAGCGCGCCGTGGGCGACGGCCGTGCCGCGGCCTGAATCGTCCTACGCTCGACCGATGGGCATCGGGCCGGAGCCGGCGGGGCCGGCCGGTCGCGCGGCTGCCGGCTCCGGGGCGGCCGGTCGCGCGCCGGCGGGTTCCCGGGCTGCCGGTTCTGGGGCGGTGGGTCCTGGGGCGGTGGGTCCTGGGGCGGTGGGTCCCGGGACGGTCCGGCCGGCGGTCGCGCTGCCGGCGCGGCTGGAGCTGGTGGCCGGCTGGGCCCGGTCCCGGCCCCGCCGGGTCGACCTGCTGCTGGCCGCGGTGCTGACGCTGGTCGTGGGCTCGGCCTCCGTCTCGGCCCTGCTCGACGGTGGGCCGCCGGCCGGCTGGACGGCGGTGCAGGTGGCCGCGGCGGTCCTGGCGCCGGCCGCGCTGGCCGCCCGCCGGTGGTCCCCGGCGCTGTCGTTCGGCCTGGTATCGGTGCCGCTGGCGGTGAGCGAGCTGGTGCCGGGATTGCCGGCGGAGCAGCCGTTCCTGCCGGCGGCGGTGGTCTTCCCGATCGCGCTGTACTCCTACTGCGCGTACGGCGGCCCGCGGGCGCCCCGGGCCGGCGTCGCCGTCGGGGCGGTCGGCGCGCTGCTCATCGCCGGCCGGGCCGCGTTCGACGCCGACCCCGGGGACACCCGCGCCCTGCTCGGTGCGCTGCTGCTGCTCGGCTTCCTGCTCGCGGTGGTGGCGGCCGCGTGGAGCTTCGGGCTGTTCCGTACGGTCCGGGCCGTGTACCTGGACACCCTGGAGGAGCGGGCCCGGCTGGCCGAGGCCGAGCGGGAGGACCAGTCCCGGCGGGCGGTCCGGCAGGAGCGGGACCGGATCGCGCGCGAGCTGCACGACGTCGTGGCGCACTCGCTGTCGGTGATCGTCACCCAGGCCCAGGGCGCCGCGTACGTGGCCGCGAGCCGGCCGGACCGGGCCGTCCTGGCCCTGGACACCATCGCCGAGACCGGCCGGGACGCGCTGGCCGATATGCGCGGGCTGCTCGGCGTGCTGCGCGACGACCCGGCCGGCACCGCCGACCGCCCCGGCATCCCGGGCCG
>CADCTP010000230.1 GCA_902805565.1 uncultured Mycobacteriales bacterium | reverse complement strand
TTCGTGCACGACCCGCTGCCCGGCGCCGACGACCAGGCGGCCGGCGCGGCGGCGGCCGCGGTGGTCGCCGAGCTGCGCCGGCTGCTCGCGCTGCCGGCCGCGGACCCGCCGCTGCAGGTGGACGCCGCGCTGCGGCCGGAGGGCCGCAACGGCCCGCTGGTCCGGTCGCTGGGCTCGTACCGCGCCTACTACCAGCGCTGGTCCTCGCCCTGGGAGGCGCAGGCCCTGCTGCGGGCGTGCCCCGTCGCCGGCGACGCGGCCCTCGGGGCGGCGTTCGGCGCGATGGTGGACCCGCTGCGCTACCCGGCCGGCGGGCTGGACCCCGCGGCGGTGACCGAGATCCGCCGGCTGAAGGCGCGGATGGACGCCGAGCGGCTGCCCCGCGGCGCCGACCCGGCCACCCACACCAAGCTCGGCCGGGGCGGCCTGGCCGACGTGGAGTGGACCGTGCAGTTGCTCCAGCTCCGGCACGGCGCCGAGGTCGCCGGCCTGCGCACGTCCCGGACGCTGCCGGCGCTGGCCGCGGCCCGGGACGCCGGGCTGCTGCCCGCCGACGACACCGCCGCGCTGGAGGCGGCCTGGCGGATCGCCACCCGGGCCCGCAACGCGGTCGTGCTGGTCCGCGGCCGGCCCTCGGACCAGCTGCCGCCGCACGGCAAGGACCTGGCCGGCGTCATGCGGGTGGTGGGCTACCCGCCCGGCCGCGACCCGGGCCAGTTCCTCGACGACTACCGGCGGGCCACCCGCCGGGCCCGCCGGGTCGTCGAACGCGTCTTCTACGGCTGACCGGCCGCCGTGAGAGGGTGTCGCGCTGTGCGGACCCGACCGGTGCTCATCGTCGCCCTGCTCGGCCTCGCGGCCGGCGCGGCCTGCTCGGCCGGTGAGCCGGGCCGGGCGACCCCGGCGCCGGCGGCCACCGCCTCCACCGCCTCCACCACCACGGCCCCGGCGCCGGCCGCGACCACCACCCCGGCCGCGCCGCCGACGGTCACGCTGGCCTTCACCGGCGACATGCTCATCCACGACGACCTGCGCGCCCGGGCCGCCCGGAACGCCGGCGGCAACGGGTTCGACTTCACCCCGATGCTGGCCGAGGTCGCGCCGATCCTGAGCGCCGCCGACTGGGCCGTCTGCCACCAGGAGACGCCGATCTCCGCCGACAACAGCGCGCTGTCCGGCTATCCGGCGTTCAACGCGCCGCGGGAGCTGGCCGGCGCGATGAAGGCGGCCGGGTACGACTCGTGCAGCACCGCCTCCAACCACACCGTGGACAAGGGGCTGCCCGGCGTCACGGCCACCATCGAGACGCTGCGCCGGGCCGGCCTGCGGCACGTCGGCAGC
Source organism: uncultured Mycobacteriales bacterium (assembly GCA_902805565.1). Lineage (GTDB taxonomy): Bacteria > Actinomycetota > Actinomycetes > Mycobacteriales > CADCTP01 > CADCTP01. Next base: position 15,457 of record CADCTP010000230.1, on the reverse strand, counting down.
GCCCGGTCCGCCGCCGAGGCCGTGCGGCCGGTCATCCTCCCGGTCAAGGGCCTGCGGGTCGGCCACCTCGCCTACACGTACGGCACCAACGGCATCCCGGTCCCGACGCCGTGGGCGGTCGACCTCATCGACCCGCCCCGGATCGCCGCCGACGCGCGGGCGCTGCGGGCGGCCGGGGCCCGGTTCGTGGTGGTGAGCCTGCACTTCGGCGACGAGAAGGTGCAGCAGCCCTCGGCGTACCAGCGGGAGGTGGTGGACGCGGTGCTCCGGTCGCCGGACGTCGACCTGGTCATCGGCCACCACGCGCACGTGGTGCAGCCGGTGCAGCGGCGGCCGGACGGCCGGTGGGTCGTCTTCGGGCTGGGCAACTTCCTGGCCCAGCAGGCGCTGCAGCCGGGGGAGGGCACCGCCCCGCCGCACCGGGACGGCGTGATCGTGACCGCCACCCTGGCCCAGCGCCCGGACGGCCGCTGGACGGTACGGCGGATGGGCTACGTGCCGACGTTCGTCCAGACCCCTGCCGGCGTGGTCCGGCTGGCCCCGCCGGCGTCCCGGCAGCGGACGACCCGGATCCTCACCTCGCTGGGCGCCCCGCTGACCGACGACACCCCGGCCTGAGCCGGGGCCGACGCAGGACTGGCACCCGGACCCCGGCGGACGGTAAGCCAAGGCTCGGTAAAGTCCGCGGTATGCGCCCCCTCCTCGCCGCCCTCGCCGCGTCCGCCGCCGTGTTCGCGCTCGGGGGGTGCCAGGCCACCGAGGACGTCCGCTCGGGGGTGGAGCAGGCCCGCAGCTCGGCGGCTTCCCTCGGCTCCGGGGCGGCCGACGCCTGCCGGGCCAGCCGCCCGCACGTCACCACCCTCAACGACCTGGCCGACCGGCTGGCCGCGGACCCCGACCTCCGGGTCCAGCTGGCCCCGCAGGTGCGCCGGGCGGTCGGGCAGCTGACCGCGTCGGTCGGCGACCAGCCCGAGCTGCAGCCGGCCGTCGTCGCGGCCCGGGACCTGGCGGAGTCCATCGGCCAGGCCAACCGGGCCTCGGTCGAGCTGGCGGCCCGGCAGGCGCAGGCCGCCCTGGTCAGCACCCGCACCCTCTGCAACCTCGCGGGGTAACCGATCTGAAACGATCATGGGTCCGATCGGGTGACGAACTCCACAGTGGAAACGGACCTATCGGATCTATCGGGCGGATTCTGAGTGACCGTCGTCACATTCGGTGGCCTTCTGTTTGGCTTCATCGCCGACAGGTGCTTACGGTCGGCGCCGTCCTCGACGAGGACCCCCGGGCCGGAACGCCGAGTCCTGCCGCCGCAGCCCGGGACGCGACCCACAGGCAGGAGCGGGGGACCCACACGTTCCTCGGCGCCCACGGGCGCCTCGGGGTGAAGCCGCCAAGCGCGGCCGGGCCACCTCGCCCGAACCCGACAGCTGACTCCGCAGGCGTGGAGGAACCCGATGAGCACTCGCTCCACCGGGCGCCACCGTGCGCCCACGACCGCCTCGAAGCTCCGCCGCCGCGCGACCACGGTCGCCGCGACGGCCGGTGTCGCGGCGATCGCCCCGCTGCTGGCGACCTCGCCGGCGCACGCCGACTCGGTGAACTGGGACGCCATCGCCCAGTGCGAGTCCGGCGGCAACTGGTCGATCAACACCGGCAACGGGTACTACGGCGGTCTGCAGTTCAGCGGCAGCACCTGGCTCGCCTACGGCGGCGGCGCGTACGCCCCGACGGCGAACCGGGCCACCCGTGCGCAGCAGATCGCGGTGGCCGAGCGGACCCTCGCCGGCCAGGGGATCGGCGCGTGGCCGACCTGCGGCAAGCGGGGCGGCTCCACCACCACCTACACCCCGCGCAACACCGAGGGCTCGTCCTCGGGCAGCTCGGAGCGGGCCACCCGCAGCGAGCGGCGCTCGAGCCAGGGCACCGAGTCGCGCAGCACCCGCACCCGCAGCAGCGAGTCGCGCAGCACCCGCACGCGCAGCACCGAGGCGCGCAGCACCCGCAGCACGAACCGCGACTACGACCGCACCCCGAGCGCGACCACCCGGTCGGGCTCCGGCTCGTACGTCGTCAAGTCCGGGGACACCCTCGGCACCATCGCGTCCGTCCAGGGCGTGGCCGGCGGCTGGAAGGCCCTGTACGCGGCCAACCGCGACGTCGTCGAGAACCCGAACCTGATCTTCCCGGGGGAGAAGCTCGACCTCCGCTAGACCGCACGGTTCGCTGACCGCGACCCCCGAGCCTCCCGAGGCCCGGGGGTCGCGGTACGTCCGGAGCCGGCGGTACGTCCGGAGCCGGCGGTACGTCCGGAGCCGGCGGTACGTCCGGAGCCGGCGGTACGTCCGGAGCCGGCGGGCCGTCCGGAGCCGGCGGTCCCTCCGGAGATCGCCGGGTCCGGTCCCGGGTAGACCCCGGCCGTGCGATTCGGACTGCTGGGAACGGGACACTGGGCGCGCGAGACGCACGCGGCCGCGCTGGCCGCCGCGCCGGGCGCGGAGCTGGTCGGGGTGTGGGGCCGGGACGCGGTGCGGGCGGCCGACCTGGCCGCGGCGTACGGCGCCCGCGGCTACGCCGACGTCGACGCGCTGATCGCCGACGTGGAGGCGGTCGCGGTCGCGCTGCCGCCGGACGTGCTGGCCGCGCTGGCCGCCCGGGCCGCCCGGGCCGGCCGGCACCTGGTCCTGGACAAGCCGCTGGCCCTGGACGTGGCCGCCGCCGACGAGGTGGTCACGGCGGTGGCCGCGACCGGGGTCGCCTCGGTGGTGTTCTTCACCAGCCGGTTCGCGCCGGCCACCGCGGACTTCCTGGACCGGGCGGCCGGCCGGGCCTGGGCCGGCGGCCGGGCCACCATCCTCGCCTCGCTGGCCGGCGGACCGTACGAGGCGTCGGCCTGGCGGCAGCGGCACGGCGGGCTGTGGGACGTCGGCCCGCACGCCCTGTCGCTGCTGCTGCCGGTGCTCGGCCCGGTGACCCACGTGGCCGCCGCCACCGGGCCGCACCGGACGACCACCGCGCTGCTCACCCACGCCGGCGGCGCGGTGAGCACGATGACGCTCAGCCTGCACGCCCCGCCGGCCTCGGCGACCTGGGAGGTCACCTTCCACGGCGACGACGGCTGGGCGCCGGTGCCGCCGGTCGGCTCCGCCCTGGACGCCTGCGTGGCCGCGATCGGCGAGGTGGTCGCCGGGCGGGTGGACTCCCCGTGCGGGGTGGCCTTCGCCCGGGACGTGGTGGCGGTGCTGGCCTCAGTCGCCGCCGCCACGGGCCAGCGCTGACTTGCGGTAGCCGTAGGCGAAGTAGATCACCAGGCCGAGCAGGAACCAGGCGCCGAACCGCAGCCAGGTCACCGGGTCCAGGAAGGTGATCAGCCAGATCGAGAACCCGACGCCGATCAGCGGCACGATCGGCATGCCGGGGGTCCGGAAGGTCCGCGGCCGGTCCGGCTCCCGGTAGCGCAGCACGATCACCGCCACCGACACCACGGCGAACGCCAGCAGGATGCCGATGTTGGTCAGCTCGGCCGCCTCGCCGATCGGCAGCAGCCCGGCGATGACCGCCGAGGCGACGCCGACGATCCAGGTGATGCGGGTCGGCACCCGGCGGGTCGGGTGGGTGACGGCGAACCAGCGGGGGAGCAGGCCGTCGCGGCTCATCGCGTACCACACCCGGGTCACCCCGAGCATAAAGGTGAACATGACAGTGAGAATGCCGACGATGGCACCGACCGCGATCACGTCGGCCAGCCCGCTCAGCCCGACCGAGGCGAAGGCCGCGGAGAAGCCGGCCTCCTGGTCGATCTCGGTGTAGTTCTGCATGCCCACCAGCACCAGGCAGGCCAGGACGTAGAGCACCATCGAGATCGCGAGGCTGTAGATGATGGCCTTGGGCAGGTGCCGCTTGGCATCCAGCGACTCCTCCGCCGCGGTGCTCATCGCGTCGTACCCGAACACCGCGAAGAAGACCGTCGCGGCCCCGGTGAACGCCCCGCCCAGACCGAACGGGGTGAACGGCGAGTAGTTGGCGGAGTCGACGTAGAAGACGCCGACGCCGACCACCAGCAGCACCAGCGCGATCTTGATGCCGACGACCGCGGTCTCGAACCGGGCGGCGGCCTTGATCCCCTGGGTGAGCAGGAACGCGATCAGCAGGCACAGCACCATCGCGAACAGGTCCACCACGTGCCCGTCGCCGGTGCCGGGGGCACCGAGCATCCAGTTCGGCAGGGTGACGCCGAAGTCCTCCAGCAGGAACGAGAAGTAGCCGGAGATGCCGATGGCGACCACCGCCACGATCGCCGTGTACTCCAGCAGCAGGTCCCAGCCGATGAACCAGCCGACCAGCTCGCCCAGCACCACGTAGCCGTACGTGTAGGCGGAGCCGGCCATCGGGACCATCCCGGCGAACTCCGCGTACGCCAGCGCGGCGGCCGCGCTGGCCACCCCGGCGACCAGGAACGAGATCAGCACCGCCGGCCCGGCGGTGTCGTTGGCGACCGCGCCGGCCAGCGAGAAGATGCCGGCGCCGATGATGCCGCCGATCCCGATCGCGGTGAGCTGCCACAGCCCCAGCGAGCGGACCAGCGCGCCGCCCCCGGCGCCCGGCTCCGCCTCCCCGGTCGGGATCGGCTTGCGCCGCAGGATCGGATGCGCCACCGGGCCTCCTCGGTACAGCGGCGGACGGCCGTGCCCGGCCCGCCCGTTCGGCGGCATCCTATGCCGGCGACCGCCGGTGTGTCCGGATTTCCGGATCAAGTCCGGCACAACTTGTGGCGCGGCGGGGTCCCGGCCGGGGACGGCGGTCCGGGCGGGAGGTCAGGTCCCGCGCCGGGCGTCCCGCCGGGCCCGCAGGTGCGCTCGCTCGGCCGGGTCGTCGGTGCCGGCGATCGCCCGCTCCCAGGCGTCGCCGGCGTCCCGGCCGAGCCGCTCGAGCAGGTCGGCCCGGACGGCGTGGAAGAGGTGGTAGGACTCCAGGGCCAGCGGCTCGACCTCGGCCAGCGCCGCCGCCGGCCCCGCCACCTCCGCCAGCGCCACCGCGCGGTGCAGCCGGACGACCGGGCCGGGATCGTGCCGGGCGAGCTGGTCGTACAGGGTGAGCACGGCCGCCCAGTCGGTCGCGGCCACCGACGGCGCCGCCGAGTGCACGGCCGCGATCGCCGCCTGCAGCTGGTACGTCCCCGGCCGGCCCCGCCGCACGCAGCCGCGGACCAGCTCCTGCCCCTCCTGGATCAGCGCGCGGTCCCACCGGGACCGGTCCTGCCCGGCCAGCGGCACCAGCCGGCCCTCGACCGACCGGGCCGGCCGCCGCGACTCGGTGAGCAGCATCAGCGCCAGCAGCCCGGCGACCTCGGGCTCGTCCGGCATCAGCTCCCGCAGCAGCCGGGCCAGCCGGACCGCCTCACCGGCCAGGGCCGGCCGGTCGTGCCAACCCTCGGTGAAGACCAGGTAGAGCACGGCCAGCACGGAGCGGAGCCGCTCCGGCAGGTCGGCGTCCGCCGGCACCCGGTACGGGATGCGGGCGTCGCGGATCTTCGCCTTGGCCCGGGTGACCCGGGCGGCCATGGTCGGTTCCGGCACCAGGAACAGCCGGGCGATCTCCGCCGTGCTGAGCCCGCCCAGCAGCCGCAGGGTCAGCGCCACCTGCGCCGGCCGGTTCAGCGCCGGGTGGCAGCAGGTGAAGATCAGCCGGAGCCGGTCGTCGCGCACCGGGCCCTCCTCGGTCGGCCCGGCCGCGGCGTGCAGCAGCGCGGCCTGGGCGAGCTTGTCCGCCCGGGCCGCCTCCCGGCGCAGGTGGTCGATCGCGCGGTTGCGGGCGGTGGTGACGATCCAGCCGACCGGGCTCGGCGGCGGCCCGTCCGCCCAGGCGGTGGCGGCGGCCGCGAACGCCTCCTGCACCGCGTCCTCGGCGAGGTCGATGCTGCCGACGACGCGGGTCAGGATCGCGACCGCCCGCCCGTACTGCTCGCGGTAGACCTGCTCGATCATCCCGCGAACGGCCGGACCTCGACCGGCAGCCCGATGACGGCGGCCGCCCGCCGCGCCCACTCCAGGGCCACGTCGAGGTCCGGCACGTCGAGGATCCAGAACCCGCCGACGAACTCCTTGCCCTCCACGTACGGCCCGTCGGTGACCAGCCCGTCCGGCCGGACGACGGTGGCGGCGTCGGGGGAGTGCAGCCCTGCGGCGAAGACGAATTCCCCGGCCGCCCGGATCTCCGCGTTCAGCGCGTCCAGCCGGGCGCCGATCACGGCCAGCTCGGCCGGCTCCGGGGTGCCGCCGGCGGGCTGCCAGATGTCCAGCAGGTAGTGGCTCATCGGACCGGCTCGCACGAGGCGAGGACGGCGACCCGGTCCGCCCACGGCAGTCCGGTCAGCGTGCCGGTCACCACCCGTTCGTAGGTGCACCGCCCGAACAGCAACTCGCCCTCCCGCGCCCTCCCGGCGGCCATCCGTGCCGCCAGCCCCTCGTGCTCGAACACCGTGATCCGTCGCATCCCATCCTCCTCCGTCGTCGGTCCTCGCCCCCTGTACGAACGGGACCGGCCGGGATCGACAACCGCCGGGCGCCTTTCCGCGAGGTCTGCCGGGCCGGCCGGCGACGTCACCGGCGGTCCGGTCCGAGGTCCGCGTCATCGCCGGTGCGGATACGCGTACCGCCGGCGGTCGTCTGGACGGCCCGCCCGGGGGCAGGAGGTCCCGGCGCGGACGGTACGGCGAGCCCACCGTCCGGAACGGACGGCCATGACACCACTGCGAACCGGGGGAACGATGTCGGACACCACACCAGGGCTGTACGGGAGCAGTGTCGGCGGCACCGTGCTGCGAGCCGGCGTCGCCGAGCTGATCGGGACCTTCGTGCTGACCCTCGCGGGCATCTCGGTGGTGGTCGCCGCCACCGTCGAGCGGCCCATCGCCGGCTCGCCGCTGGACTCCCTGGCGGTCGCCCTCGCCTTCGGGCTCGCCCTGGTCGCCCTGGTCTCGGCGCTCGGGCACGTCTCGGGGGCACACCTGAACCCGGCCGTGACGCTCGCGCTGGCGATCAGCGGCAAGTTCGGCTGGCGGTACGTGCCGGCCTACCTGGCCGCCCAGCTGGCCGGCGCCTGTGCGGCGGCCGCGGTGGTCCGGGCGACCTACGGCGGGGTCGCCGACACCGAGGCCGCGCTCGGGGCACCCGGCCCGGCCCACGGAGCCGGCCTCTGGCAGGTCCTCGCCATGGAGACCGTGATCACCTTCGTCCTCATGTTCGTCATCGTCAGCGTGGCCACCGACGAGCGGGTTGCACCGGCCGCCGTCGGCCCGGCCGTGGGCTTCGCCCTGGTCGCGGCCGTGCTGATCGGCGGACCGGTGAGCGGCGGCGCCGTCAACCCGGCCCGGGCCCTCGGCCCGATGATCGTGGCGGCCCACTTCCCCGCCTGGGCCGCCTACATCGTCGGCCCGGTGCTGGGAGCCACGCTGGCTGCGCTGCTCTACTCCCGGTTCCTGGCCAAGGCCGACGCGTCGGACACCGACCAGTGACGCGAGGTGCGGGCGCCGAGGCGGTCGGGACAGGCGAAGCCCAGCTCAGGACCAGTGCCGGCAATCCTGAGCTGGGCTCGCGGGTCGTGCGGATCAGATGTCGTAGTAGAGCTCGAACTCGTGCGGGTGCGGGCGCAGCCGGATCGGGTCGATCTCCTGGGTCCGCTTGTACTCGACCCAGGTGTCGATCAGGTCGGGCGTGAACACGCCGCCCTCCAGCAGGTACTGGTGGTCGGCCTCGAGCGCCTCCAGCACGGCCGGCAGCGAGCCGGGCACGGTCGGGATGTTCTCGTGCTCGTCCGGCGGCAGCTCGTACAGGTCCTTGTCGATCGGCGTCGGCGGCTCGGTCTTGGTGCGGATGCCGTCGAGGCCGGCCATCATCTGCGCCGAGAACGCCAGGTACGGGTTGCAGGACGGGTCCGGCACCCGGAACTCCAGCCGCTTCGCCTTCGGGCTGGTGCCGGTCACCGGGATCCGGACCGCCGCCGAGCGGTTGCGCTGCGAGTACACCAGGTTGACCGGGGCCTCGAAGCCCGGGACCAGGCGGTGGTACGAGTTCACCGTCGGGTTGGTGAACGCCAGCAGCGACGGGGCGTGCTTGAGCAGGCCGCCGATGTACCAGCGGGCGGTGTCGGACAGGCCGGCGTAGCCGAGCTCGTCGTAGAACAGCGGCGAGCCGTCCTTCCACAGCGACTGGTGGCAGTGCATTCCCGAGCCGTTGTCCCCGAAGATCGGCTTCGGCATGAAGGTCGCGGTCTTGCCGGCCTGCCAGGCGACGTTCTTCACCAGGTACTTGAAGAGCATCAGCGAGTCGCCGGCGTGCAGCAGGGTGTCGAACTTGTAGTTGATCTCGGCCTGGCCCGCCGCGCCCACCTCGTGGTGCGCCCGCTCGACCTGGAGGCCGGCGTTGTTCATCGCGAGGACCATGTTGTCGCGCAGGTCCGCGTAGTGGTCGACCGGCGGGACCGGGAAGTAGCCGCCCTTGTAGCGGGTCTTGTAGCCGCGGTTGCCGCCGTCCTCGACCCGGCCGGTGTTCCAGGCGGCCTCGATCGAGTCGATGTAGTAGTAGCCGGCGTTCGGCTTCGTCTCGAAGCGGACGTCGTCGAAGACGTAGAACTCGGCCTCGGCACCGAAGTAGACGGTGTCGGCGATGCCGGACTCCCGCAGGTACGCCTCCGCCTTCGCCGCGACGTTGCGCGGGTCGCGGGAGTAGCGCTCCTTGGTGAACGGGTCGACGATCGAGAAGTTCATCGCCAGCGTCTTCGCGGCGCGGAACGGGTCCACGAAGGCGGACGTCGGGTCGGGGATGAGCTGCATGTCCGACTCGTGGATCGCCTGGAACCCCCGGATGGAGGACCCGTCGAACATCTGGCCCTCGACGAAGAACTCCTCGTCCACCGACGCGGCCGGCACCGTGAAGTGCTGCATGACGCCGGGAAGGTCGCAGAAGCGGACGTCGACGAACTGCACGCCCTCGTCCCGGATGTAGCTCAAGACCTCGTCTGCAGTGGTGAACATCCATCCTCCGGTCTGGCTGTCGTTGCGGGCGACGCTATGGCTCCGCGGTTGCCCGCACGTGTCTTGATCGTTTCCGGGGCGTTACGCGGGTCACGGATACGCTGCGCGGGTGATCGACACGGTCGAATAGGCTCGCCGGGTGTCACGCACCGAACTGCCCGAGGACGGGCCGGGGTCGATCGCCCAGGCCGCTCCGCGACTCGGCGCGTTCCTCATCGACGTGGTCGCCTCCGCGCTCGTCGCCGGTCTCTTCACCGCACCCGAGCTGCCCCGCAACCGCAGCCTGCTGGTGTTCGCGGTCGCGTACTTCGTGTTCACCCTACTGGTCCAGCAGACCCTCGGCATGAAGCTGCTGGGGCTGCGGGTGGTCCGGGTGGACCAGCCGGTCGCGGTCGGGGCCTGGCGGGCGGCCGTCCGCACCCTCGGGGTGGTGCTGGTCATCCCGGCGGTCATCCGGGACGGCGCCGGCCGTGCGCTGCACGACCGGCTCACCCAGACCGCGGTGGTGCGGTCCGCCTAGCGGCGCCGCATCGTCCGCTCCAGCCCGGACAGCCGGGCCTGCTTCGGCATCGGGCCCTTGGGCAGCGGCGCGGCCTTGGTGCCGCCGAGCGCCGCCATCCGCTTGTCCAGGACGTTGAGCTGGGCCTGGTTGAGGTTGCGGGGCAGCTTGAGCAGGTGGTTGTTCAGCTTGCGGAAGGACACCTGGCCCTCCTCGTCGCCCAGCACCACGTCGTAGATCGGGGTGTCGCCGGCGATCCGGGCGACCCGCTTCTTCTCCTGGGCGAGCAGCACCTTGACCCGGTGCGGCTGGCCCTCGGCGACGAGCACCACGCCGGGCCGGCCGAGCACCCGGTGCACGGCGTCGAGCTGCGAGTTGACCTGGACGCCCTGGCTGACCCGCCAGTCCCCGCGCATGTTCTGCAGCACCCAGCCGGCCGCCCCTGGCTGGCCCTCGACCTGGCTGAATGCCGCCTTCTGCGCCCGCCGGCCGAAGATGATCAGCAGGCCCAGCACCCCGAACATCACCGCGACCGGGATCGACGCGAACAGCGGCAGCCCGACCAGCGTGAGGAGCAGGAAGATCAGCGCGGCGGTGCCGATGAACGCCAGCGCCATCCACCACGGCAGCTGCTTGTCCCGCGCGTACGTCATCTTGTACGCCTGGACGAGCTGCTTCCAGCGCTCGCCCCGGGGGCGCTTCGGCTTCTTCGCCTTGGTCGCCTTCGTCGCGCCGGCCGCCTTGCCCTTGGGGTCGGCCTTGCCCTTCGCATCGGCCTTGCCGCGGGGCGTCGTCGCCGGGTCCTTCGCCATGTGTCGAGCTTAGCGGGACCCGGCCGGTGGCCGCCGGGGTCCGGCCCGGTCACCGGCCGTCCGGTCAGCGGCCCGTCCGGTCAGCGGCCGGCCGGCCCGGTGGTCAGGCGCTGGCCTGCCGGGCCGCGACGGCCTGCTGGTAGAGCCGGCCGGCGCGGTAGGAGGAGCGGACCAGCGGGCCGGACAGCACGCCCGCGAAGCCGATCTCCTCGGCCTCGGCGTTGAGCTCGACGAACTCCTCGGGCCGCACCCAGCGCTCGACCGGGTGGTGCCGCGGGGTGGGCCGCAGGTACTGCGTGATCGTGAGCAGGTCGCAGCCGGCGGCGTGCAGGTCCCGCATCGCCTCGCTGACCTCCTCCCGGGTCTCGCCCATCCCGAGGATGAGGTTCGACTTCGTCACCAGGCCGTACGCGCGTGCCTGGCGCAGCACGTCGAGCGAGCGGTCGTACCGGAAGGCGGGGCGGATCCGCTTGAAGATCCGCGGCACGGTCTCCAGGTTGTGCGCCAGCACCTCGGGCCTGGAGTCGAAGACCTCGCCGAGCAGGTCCGGCTGTCCGGAGAAGTCGGGGACCAGGTTCTCCACGCCGGTGCCGGGGTTGACCGCGTGGATCTGCCGGACGGTCTCCGCGTACAGCCAGGCGCCCTGGTCGGGCAGGTCGTCACGGGCGACGCCGGTGACCGTCGCGTACCGCAGGCCCATCGCCTGGACGGACTCGGCGACCCGGCGCGGCTCGTCGCGGTCCAGCTCGGCCGGCTTGCCGGTGTCGATCTGGCAGAAGTCGCAGCGCCGGGTGCACTGCTCACCGCCGATGAGGAAGGTGGCCTCGCGGTCCTCCCAGCACTCGTAGATGTTGGGGCAGCCGGCCTCCTCGCAGACCGTGTGCAGCCCTTCCCGGCGGACCAGGTTCTTCAGCTCGGTGTACTCGGGGCCCATCTTGGCCCGGGTCTTGATCCACGACGGCTTGCGCTCGATCGGGGTCTGCGAGTTACGGACCTCCAGGCGGAGCATCCGACGGCCCTCGGGCTGCAGCGTCGTCACTCCAGCCACCCTACGCTCTTGTACCTTCGCCGCGTGGACCTGCGAATCTTCACCGAGCCCCAGCAAGGGGCCAGCTACGATCAGCAGCTTCGGCTCGCCCGGGCGGCGGAGGACGCCGGCTACGGCGCGTTCTTCCGCAGCGACCACTACCTGGCGATGGGCGGCCGGGACGGGCTGCCCGGACCGACCGACGCGTGGGTGACGCTGGGCGCGCTCGCCCGGGAGACCACCCGGATCCGGCTCGGCACGATGGTGACCGCGGCGACGTTCCGCCTGCCGGGCGTGCTGGCGATCCAGGTCGCGCAGGTCGACGCGATGAGCGGCGGGCGGGTGGAGCTCGGCCTCGGCACGGGGTGGTTCGAGCAGGAGCACGCGGCGTACGGGATCCCGTTCCCGCCGCTGGGGGAGCGGTTCGACCGGCTGGCCGAGCAGCTGGAGATCGTCACCGGCCTGTGGGCGGCCCCGGGGCCGTACTCGTTCGCGGGTGCGCACTACACGCTGACCGACTCACCGGCGCTGCCGAAGCCGGTGCAGTCGCCGCTGCCGGTCATCGTCGGCGGCGGCGGGCCGAAGCGGACGCCGGCCCTCGCCGCCCGGTACGCCGCGGAGTACAACGTGCCGTTCGACTCGGTGGCGGCCACCGGGGCGGCCTTCGGCCGGGTGCGGACGGCCTGCGCGGACGCCGGCCGGACGGCGCTGCCGGTCCTGTCCGCGGCGCAGGTGCTGTGCTGCGGCCGGGACGAGGCCGAGGTGACCCGCCGGGCCGCCGCGATCGGCCGCGAGCCGGCCGAGCTGCGGGCCAACGGCCTGGCCGGGACGCCGGCCGAGGTCGTGGACAAGATCGGCGGGTTCGCCGCGGCGGGCGCGACCCGGCTCTACCTGCAGGTGCTGGACATGGACGACCTGGACCACCTCGAGCTGGTCGCCGCCGAGGTGGCCCCCCAGCTCTGACCGGCGCCCGGGCTTTCGGCCGCGACCGGGCTTCCGGCCACTTTTGGGCTCCCGGTCGCCCGGGCTGCCGGCCGCGCCCGGGCTCACAGCTCCGCCCGGGCTCACAGCCCCGACCCGGCTCCAGAGCGCTCCAGGTGCGGGTCGCTACCCGGCGAGGCCGTCCTTGCGGAGGGCGGCCTCGACCGGGTCGATGACCTCGCTCACCGGGACCGGCCGGCCGAGCTCCAGCGCCAGGGACGTCGCCCCCACGCCCTGGATGCCGCACGCGGTGATCTGCGTGTAGGCCGACATGTCCGGGTCGCAGTTGAGCGAGAAGCCGTGCATCGTCACGCCGCGGGAGACCCGGATGCCGATGGATGCGATCTTCCGCTCCGGCGCCTGGCGGTCGGCCCGAAGCCAGACGCCGGACCGCCCCTCCACCTGCGCGGCGTCCACCCCGTACGCCTGGCACACGCCGATCAGGACCTGCTCCAGCCGCCGCACGTAGGCGACCACGTCGACCGGATCGGCCAGCCTGACGATCGGGTAGCCGACCAGCTGGCCCGGCCCGTGCCAGGTGATCCGCCCGCCGCGGTCGGAGTCCACGACCGGGGTGCCGTCAGCGGGCCGCTCCCAGTCCTCGGTGCGCTTGCCGGCGGTGTAGACCGGCGGGTGCTCCAGGAGCAGCACGGTGTCCGGCCGCTGGTCGGCCACCCGCTCCTCGTGCAGCCGCCGCTGCTGGCCGAGCGCTTCGACGTACGGCACCAGACCCGCCCGGATCACGTCCACCGCTCGAGCCTACGCCGCGGTCAGCCCGCCGCCGGTGGGAGCAGCCGTGGCTCGATCGCCTCTTCGACCGCCCGGCCGTCGGCGCCGCGCTCCACCCGGTAGGCCTTCTTGCCGGGCTGGTCGGTGACCGCCTCCACCAGCTCGGTCCCGCGGTAGTGCAGGCCCACGCCGTCATCGGTGGCGAAGCCGGCCGGGAGCACCTCGTCCGCGATGAGCTGGTGGTAGAGCGGCCGCCGCTGCGCCTCCGAGTCGTAGTGCACGCCGTTGGAGTACGGCAGCAGGGCGAGGCCGTTGGTCACCGGCCGCAGCTCCGGACCGAACGAGTCCGTGGTGCCGCCCACATGCCAGCACAGCGACCCGGCCGAGACGCCGCCGAGCACCACGCCGGCCTCCCACACGTCCCGGAAGATCTCGTCCCAGCCGTGCAACCGCCATATCGCCAGCAGCCCCGCCACGCTGCCGCCGCCGACCCACACCACGTCCTGGGCCAGCAGGTGGGCCCGCACGTCCTCCACCGACGGCATCGGGAAGGCCGCCAGGCTGGAGACCAGTACGTCGCGGCCGGTGAAGGCGCTGTGCACGGCGTTGCTGTACATCGGGTTGTCGCCGACCGCGGTGCCGACGTAGCAGAACTTCGGCCGCGCCGGTGAGCCGGCCAGCTCGAACGCCAGATCGATGATCGGTCCGGGGGTCCACCAGGTCCGCCGGGACGCCCGGAACCCACCCGAGGTGGCCAGGATGTTCATGCCGCCGCCTTCGTTCGTCTCGCCCGCAGCACCGCGGTTGCGGCCCGCCGTCCCGACACCATCGCTCCCTGGATGGACGGGGTGTCCCGGTGGTCGCCGGCGACGTACAGCCCGTCACCGAGGTCGACCGGCTGCCGCACCCGCAGCGGCGGTGGGGCGGCCGGCAGCGCGCCGGGCACCCGCACCGTCGCGACCTGCTCCCAGCCCGACACCGACACGCCCCACAGCCGCTCGAGGTGGCGACGCAGGGCGGCCTCGTCGGGCGGGTCGAGGCCCAGCACGGACGTCGACACCAGCGCGCGGTCGTCGGGGGAGTAGGTCGGGGCGGCGTTGGTCAGCACCACCGAGTTGAGGATCGGGGTCGCCCGCTCCCCGTCGAGCACCAGGGTCGGCTCGGTGACCGGCGGCTCGGTGGTCGCGTGGTAGATGGTCGTGACCGTCCGCATGCGGGGGGCCGACAGGCCCGGCAGCAGTGCCGCCGCGGTGACCGGGTCCGCCGCGACCACCACCGACCGTGCCCGCACCGTCCCGTGGGTGGTCACCACCTCGCCCGGGCGCACCGACCGGACCCCGACCCCGCAGTGCACCGTCCCGGCCGGCAGTCGGGCCGCCAGCTGGTCGGGGATCCGGCGCATCCCCCCGGCCGGCACGCAGACGGTGCCGCGGGCGAAGCTCCGCCAGATCAGGTCGAAGAACCGGCTGGAGGTCTCCAGTTCGTCCTCCAGGAACACCCCGGCCACGAACGGCCGCAGGAAGCGGTCGATCGTCGTGTCCGAGAGCCCGCGGGCCCGCAGCGCCTGGTAGGTCGTGGTCTCCGGGGCGCGGGCCAGCCGGTCGGCCGGGAGGACCGCGTCCCGGACGGCCAGCAGCGCGATCCGGGCCTTGTCCAGCGGCGAGCCGATCGGGGCCAGCGCGGTGCCCGGCGCGGCCAGCGGCCGGCGTCGCGGGTCGGCGACCCGGTGCAGCCGGTCACCGAGGCGGATCAGCGCACCCGGGGTGAAGGCGCGGAGGTCGAGCGAGGCGTGGTCGAGCACCCGGGCCGCCTCGGGATAGGCGGTGTTGTGCACCTGGAAGCCGCGGTCCAGCAGGAAGCCGTCGACGACGTCGGTCGCGACCCGGCCGCCGACGGTGGGCCCGGCCTCGAGCACGGCGACCTCGACGCCCGCCTCGGTCAGGGCGCGCGCGGCGCACAGACCGGCGAGGCCGGCGCCGACGACGACCGCCTCGGCGGTGCTCGGAAGGGACATGGCGATCACGCTACCGAGGCCCCGGCCCGGCGGCGCGTCGGCCGCGGCGATCTGTGGACAGCCGATTTCCTGTGGACGGCCGAACGCGCCGGGTCGCAGAACTGTCTAGCGTTCCGAGCCGTGTCCAGAGATCGAGTCCCCCGCCCGCCCGGTGCGCCGGGCGCCCCGTCCGGCGGCCGGCATCGGGCGTTCCGTCCGTCCCGTCCGCCGTCGCGCAGTCCGATCCGGCGGCGGCTCGCCGGCGCGCTCGCGGTGGCCGGCGCGCTGGTCACCGCCGGTGCGGCAGGAGCCCTGCCGCTGCCGGACGGGCAGCCCTCCGCTCCAGCGCCGGCGGCGGCCCGCGGTGCCGGGGCGGCTCCGGCGGCAC
>CADCTP010000229.1 GCA_902805565.1 uncultured Mycobacteriales bacterium | reverse complement strand
CCCGGCGTCACCAGGACCGCCCGCTCGCCGGCCAGCTCGGCCAGCAGCGCGTCGGCGACCCCGGTGGAGTCGGCCAGCAGCAGCCAGGTCGCCGGCCGCGGGTCGCCGGCCACCGGGCCCGCCGGCCGCCACACCAGCTCGTGCAGCAGGTCCTCGTCGTCGGCCGCCGCGGCGCCCGCGTCGGCGGCGCCGGCCGGCAGCGGCTCCGCGGCCCGCCCGCGCCGCTCCGGCCAGCAGCTCGTCGGCTCGAACGGGTACGTCGGCAGCGGCACCGCGGTCCGGGCGTAGTCCCGGTCCACGCCGCGCCAGTCGATCCCGGCGCCGTTCGCGTACAGCCGGGACAGCGAGGACAGCACCACCCGCCAGTCGTCGGAGCCGGGGCGCAGGCTGGGCAGCAGCAGCCCCGGGGTGTCGGCCGGCGCGCCGTCCCGGATGACGCCGAGCAGCATCGGCGCCGGGCCGGCCTCCAGGAAGTGCGCGTAGCCCAGCGCCCGCAGCGACGCCACCCCGGCCGCGAACCGCACCGGCTGCCGGGCGTGCCGGCACCAGTAGTCGGCGTCCGGCGCGGTGTCCCACCGCCACAGGTCGCCGGTCAGGTTGGACACCAGCGGGATCCGCGGCGGGCTGAACCGGACCTCGGACGCGGCCTTGTGCAGCCCGGGCAGGATCGGCTCGATCAGCGGGGAGTGCGACGCGGTGCCGATCCGCAGCTGCTTGACCTGCACGCCGCGGGCCTCGAACGTCGCGCACAGCTCGGCGACGACCCGGCGGTCGCCGGAGATGACCGTGTTCGCCGGGCCGTTGACCGCGGCGATCGAGACGTCGTCGAGGTGGCCGGCGATCGCCTCGGCCACCTGCTCCTCCGGGGCGAACACGGTGGCCATCACGCCGGTGTCGGCGACGGCGTGCATGAGCCGGCCGCGCTCGACGACCAGCCGCAGGCCGTCCTCCAGGCTCATCGCGCCGGCGACGCAGGCGGCGACGTACTCGCCGAAGCTGTGGCCGAGGACCGCCAGCGGCTCCACGCCCCAGGACCGCCACAGCTGGGCCAGCGCGTACTCCACCGCGAACAGCGCCGGCTGCGCGTACGTCGTCTCGTTGATCGGGGAGGACTCCGGGTCCGCGGGATAGAGCACGGACAGCAGCGGGACCTCCAGCATCGGCCGGAGCAGCTCGTCGCAGTGGTCCAGCAGGGCCCGGAAGGTGGGCTGGGTGTCGTACAGCGCCCGGGCCATGCCGACGCGCTGCGGTCCCTGGCCGGGGAACAGGAACACCACCTCGGCGTCCCCGGCCTCGCCGGTGACCGGCTCGTCCCCCGGCAGCCCGTCCACGAAGTCGGCGAGCTGGTCGGCCACCTCCCGGCCGGTGCCGCCGACGGCGGCCAGCCGGTGCCGGAAGTGCGCGCGGCCGGTGTTGGCCGCGAAGCAGACGTCGGCCAGCGGGGTGGCGGGGTCCGACCGCAGCCGGTCGGCGTACCGGCCGGCCAGCCGGGTCAGCGCGGCCTCGCTGCGGGCCGACAGCGCCAGCACCGACAGCGGCCGGCGGGTGTCCGGCGCGTCCGGGGCGACCCGCTCCGGCGGGGACTCGACGAGCAGGTGCGCGTTCGTGCCGCTGAAGCCGAAGCTGCTCACCCCGGCGACCCGGGGGCCGTCCGGCACCGGCCACGGGGTCAGCGCGGTCGGCACGGCGAACGTGGTGCCGGCGAAGGAGACGTGCGGGTTGAGCTCCCGGAAGTGCACGTTCGGCGGGACCGCCCCGCGGTTGACCGCGAGCACCGCCTTGATCAGGCCGGCGATCCCGGCCGCGGCCTCGGCGTGGCCGATGTTGGTCTTCGCGGAGCCGAGCAGGACCGCCGGGCCGGAGTCCCGGCCGTACACCTCGGCCAGCGCCTCGACCTCGATCGGGTCGCCGAGCCGGGTGCCGGTGCCGTGCGCCTCGACGTAGCCGACCTGCTCCGGGGCCACCCCGCTGCTCTCCAGGGCGCGGCGCAGGACGTCCCGCTGGGCCAGCCCGTTCGGCGCGGTGACGCCGGAGCTGCGGCCGTCCTGGTTCACCGCGCCGCCGCGCAGCAGCGCCAGCACCCGGTCGCCGTCGCGGACCGCGTCGGACAGCCGCTTGAGCACCACGACCCCGCAGCCCTCGCTGCGCACGTAGCCGTTCGCCGCGGCGTCGAAGGTCTTGCACCGCCCGTCCGCCGACACCATCCCGGGGAACTGGGAGAACGCGATGCTCGGCAGCGGGGAGACGACCACGTTCACGCCGCCGCCGAGGGCCACGTCGCACTCGCCGGAGCGCAGGCTCTGCACGGCCAGGTGCACCGAGACCAGCGAGGACGAGCAGGCGCTGTCCACCGCGACGCTCGGCCCGCGCAGGTCCAGCGTGTACGACACCCGCCCGGTGACGACGCTGTGCGAGGTCCCGGTGCTGGCGTACGCGCTGAGGTCGAGCGGGTGCTGGAAGGTCTCGGAGGCGAAGTCGTAGCTGCAGACGCCCATGAACACGCCGGTCCGGCTGCCGGCCAGCGCCGGCGGGGCGATGCCCGCGTCCTCCAGCGCCGCCCAGGTGACCTCCAGGGCGAGCCGCTGCTGCGGGTCCATGGAGACGGCCTCGCGCCGGGAGATGCCGAAGAACTCGTGGTCGAACAGGTCGACCCGGTCCAGGAAGCCGCCCCAGCGGGTGCTCATCCTCCCGGGGGTCTGCGGCTGGTCGGAGTAGAACGCCCCGGCGTCCCACCGGTCGGCGGGGATGTCGTCGACCGCGTCGGTGCCGGCGCACAGCAGCTGCCAGTACGTCTCCGCGTCCACCACGCCGCCGGGGAACCGGCAGCCGATGCCGACCACCGCGATCGGCTCGCGGCCGGTCCGCTCCAGCTCCTCGACCCGCCGCTGCAGCCGCTCGATGGTCACGAGCGCCCGCTTCAGCGTCGATGCCGACGTGGGCGTGCCCGGTGCCGTCATGTTCACCGCCCTTCGTCGATCTGCGTCAGCTTGGTCAGCAGCAGGGCCTCGATCTCGCTGTCCGCGAGCTCGCCCAGCCCGTCCCCGTCGAGGTCCCCGGCGTCGAGGCCCCCCGCGTCGAGGTCACCGCCGGGATTACCGCCGGGATCACCGCCCGGGCCGGCCGGGCCCGGGTCGTCGCCGGCGGCCGCGGGGTCCAGGACGATCCCCATCCGCTCGGCCAGGAACGGCACCAGCGCCTCCACCGTCGGGAACCGCCAGGCCACCGTGGCCGGCAGGTCCACCGCGCAGGACAGCTCCAGCCGCTTGCGCAGCTCCAGCGCCATCAGCGAGTCGAAGCCCATCGCCGCCAGCGGCACGGTCACGTCCACGGTGGCCGGCTCCACCTTGAGCACCCGGGCGGCCTCGGCCACGCAGTGCCGGGCGAGCAGGTCCCGCCGGCGCCGGCCCGGCTCGACCGCGAGCAGCGCCGTGGCGATCGCGGCCGTCCCCGGCTCCCGGTCGGCCGGGCGCTCGGCCGGCCCCACCAGCCCGTCCAGCAGCTCGGGCAGCAGCCCGCCGCCGGCCAGCCCGGCCAGCGCCGGCCGGTCCAGCGGCAGCACGCAGGCCTGCGCGGTCGACGAGCGCAGCAGCCGGTCCAGCGCCGCGATGCCGTCCTCCGGGCTCAGGCTGCGGATGCCGCGGGTGGCCAGCGCGCCGCCCCGGTCCGGCCGGGCGGCCAGCCCGGCCTCGGCCCACGGGCCCCAGTCGATGCTCAGCGCGGGCAGCCCGAGCGCGCGGCGGTGCTGCGCCAGCCCGTCCAGGTACGCGTTCGCCGCGGCGTAGTTGCCCTGGCCCGGCGAGCCGAGCAGCGCGGCGGCCGAGGAGTAGAGCACGAAGAAGTCGAGGTCCCGCTGGGCGGTGGCCCGGTGCAGGTGCCAGCCGCCGGCCACCTTGGCCGCCGCCACCGACCGGAACCGGTCCCGGTCCAGCTGCGGCAGCAGGCCGTCGTCCAGGATCCCCGCGGCGTGCACGACCCCGCGCAGCGGCGGCATCCCGGCGTCGATCCCCGCCAGCAGCGCCTCGACGTCGGCGGCCCGGGACACGTCCGCGGCGACCACCCGCACCTCGGCCCGGGACCGGAGCCGGTCCAGCGCCGCCCCGGCCGCGGCCGACGGCTGCCGCCGGCCGAGCAGCACCAGGTGCCGGGCGCCCTGGTCGACCAGGTACTCCGCCGTGCGCAGGCCCAGCGCACCGAGGCCGCCGGTGACCAGGTAGCTGGCCCCGGCCCGGACCGGCGCCTCGTCCGGGCGGACGGCCAGCACCTCGCCGGGCTCCGGCCGCAGCACCACCTTGCCGGTGTGCCGGGCCTGCGCCATCAGCGTGAACGCCGCCGCCGCCTCCCCGTACGGGAAGGAGGTCACCGGCAGGGCCCGGTAGTGGCCGCGGGCGAACCCGTCGGCCACCATCGCCCACAGCGTCCCGATCAACGCCGGCTGCTCGGCGAACGAGCGCTCCAGGTCCACCGCGAGGAACGACCGGTTGTGCTTGAGCAGCCCCAGCCCGACGTGGCTGTCGGCGTAGATGTCCTGCTTGCCGATCTCGACGAACCGGCCGTTCGGCGCGACCAGCGACAGGCTGCGGGTGAGCGCCTCGCCGGTCAGCGAGTTGAGCACCACGTCCACGCCGCGGCCGCCGGTCAGCTCGCGGATCGCGTCGGCGAAGCCGAGGCCCCGGGAGTCGAAGACGTGCTCGACGCCGAGCGAGCGCAGCAGCTCCCGCTTGGCCCGGGTGCCGGCCGTGGCGTACACCGTGGCGCCGGCCCGGCGGGCGACCTGCAGCGCCGCCAGCCCGACGCCGCCGGTCGCCGAGTGGATCAGCACGGTCTCGCCCGGGGCGAGCCGGGCGAGGTACTCCAGGCCGTAGACCGCGGTGAGGAAGGCGACCGGGACGGCCGCGGCCTCCTCGTCGGTCAGCCCGGCCGGCCGGGGCGCCACCAGGTACGCCGGGGTGGTGGCGTACCGGGACAGGGCGGACCCGGCCACCGCCAGCACCGGGTCGCCGACGGTCACCGACCGCACCCCCGGGCCGACCGCGACCACCCGGCCGGCGCACTCGGCGCCGAGCGGGGTGACGCCGGGCGGCACGCCGGGACAGATGTCCATCGCCTTGAGCACGTCGCTGAAGTTGAGGCCGGCCGCGGCGACCTCGATCTCCACCTCGCCGGGGCCCGGCGGGGTACGCCGCCACGCGGTCGGCGTGAGGCTGTCCAGCAGGCCGGGGTGCTCGGCCAGCACCCGGCTGTTCGCGTCCCGCGCCGGGTCGAACGGCCGGCGCTCCCAGGCCGCGGCCGGGGGCCGCCACGGCCGCAGCCGGGGCACGTACCGGCGGCCGCCGCGCAGCAGGAGCTGTCCCTCGTCACCCGGCCGCAGCAGCTCGTCCAGCAGGCCGGCCACGCCGTCGCCGCCGGCCGGGTCGAGGTCGACCGCGGTCGGGCGCAGCTCGGCGTGCTCCAGCCGGACCACCCGGGCCAGCCCCCACAGCGCGGCCGGCACGGCGGCCGGGGCGACCGGCTCGGTGCCCAGCCGCTGCGCACCCCGGGTGACCAGCAGCAGCCGGCTCGGACCGGCCTCGGCCAGCGCCTGGACCAGGTGCAGCACCGAGACCACCGCCAGGTCGTACGCCCGGTCCGGCGGCCCGTCGGTGTCGGCGGCGTCCAGGCTCCAGGCGTGCACCACCCCGGCGCACCGGTCCGGCCGGGTCGCCCGCAGGTCGGCCAGCAGCGCGGCGACGTCCGCCGGACGGGCCGGGTCCAGCTCGTACCGGGTGGGGCCGGCGCGGTGGAAGGCGCGGCCCGCGGTCACCGTCACGCAGCTCCCGCCGCGGGCCAGCAGGGCCGAGCGCAGCCCGTCGGCCACCCCGCCGCGCCCC
>CADCTP010000228.1 GCA_902805565.1 uncultured Mycobacteriales bacterium | reverse complement strand
CGGGCCGCCGGCGGGGGCGGCCGGCCGCCGCGCCGGCGCGGCCCGGTCCGGCTGATGCGGCTGGGCGATCCCGGCCGCCGCCTCGGGGTCGGCTTCGCCGCGGTCTGCACGCTGCTGGTGATCCTCGGCGGCCGGCTGGTCCAGCTGCAGGGGTTCGACAGCGAGCACCTGGCCGCCCGGGCCGAGGAGAAGCTGCTCTTCCCGAGCACGATCCCGGCGCTGCGCGGCAAGATCGTCGACCGCAACGGCCGCGCGCTGGCGTACAGCGTCGCGGCCCGGACCATCTACGCCGACCCGGTCGACATCGAGGACCCGGCGGCGACCGCGAAGACGCTGGCGCCGGTGCTCGGCAAGTCGGAGCAGTGGCTGCTGCCGAAGCTGGCCAAGCAGAAGACCAGGTACGTCCCGCTGGTCTCCGGGGTCACCCCCCGCGAGGCGGAGACGATCATGGGCCTCGACCTGCGCGGGATCGGCTCGGCGGACAGCACCCAGCGGGTCTATCCGGGCGGCGACCTGGCCTCCGCGGTCGTCGGCTACACCAACACCGAGGGCGGCCTGGCCGGCGTCGAGTCGAAGTTCCAGGGCGTGCTGACCGGCACGCCCGGCCGGCTGGAGGTCGAGCGCGGCAGCAACGGCATGCAGATCCCGGGCGGGCTCCGGCAGGAGACCGCGGCCGTGCCCGGCTCCACCGTCCAGCTGACCCTGGACGAGGACCTGCAGTACATGGCCCAGCGCGCGCTGGCCGAGGCGGTGAAGAAGGCCCGGGCGGCCGGCGGACAGCTGGTGGTGCTGGACCGGCGGACCGGCGAGGTGCTGGCGATGGCCAGCGTCCCGACGTACGACGCCCAGAACCCGGCCGCCTCCGACCCGGCCCGACGGGCGAACCCGGCCGTCCAGGCCCCGATCGAGCCGGGCTCGGCGAACAAGCTCGTCACCTTCGCCGCCGCCCTGGACCTGGGCAAGATCCGCCCGGAGACGGTGCTGACCGTCCCGGACGCCATCAAGGTCGCCGACCGGTACGTCCACGACGCCTGGTCGCACCCGCCGCAGAAGTTCACCGCGACCGGCGTGCTGGCCAAGTCGAGCAACGTCGGCACCCTGATGGTCGCCAACGAGCTGCTCGGCCCGTCGACGTTCTACGAGTACGAGAAGCGCTTCGGCATCGGCACCAGGTCCGGCATCGAGCTGCCGGGGGAGAGCGCCGGCATCCTGCCCGCCCCGGAGACCTGGTCGGGCACCACGTTCGGCAACCTGCCGATCGGCCAGGGCCTGTCGATGACCCCGCTGCAGCTGGCCGGGATGTACCAGGCGATCGCCAACGACGGGGTGCGGATCACCCCGCGGATCGTCCGCGCGGTGGTGGCCCCGGACGGCACGCGGACGCCGGGCACGCCGGCCGAGCGGATCACGGTGGTCTCCCCGGAGGCCGCCCGGACCGTGCGGACGATGCTGGAGTCCGTCGTCGGCCCCGGCGGCACCGCGCCCGGCGCGAGGATCGACAACTACCGGGTGGCCGGCAAGACCGGGACGGCGCAGAAGCCGGACCCGTCCTGCCGGTGCTACCGGGGGGGATACTGGGCCACCTTCGCCGGCATCGCGCCGGCGGACGACCCGGAGCTGGTGATGTCGGTGGTGATCGACGAGGCGAAGAGCGGCGGGCACGGCGGCGCCGTGGCCGGCCCGCTGTTCCGTGACGTCATGTCGTACGCGCTCACCGCGCGCAAGGTCACGCCGACCGGCACGCCCGCGCCGACCCCCCGGTTGCTGGTCGACTAGGGTTGCGCCCCGTGTCCGGGACCCCGCCGCTGCGGCCCAACCGGCCCCAGCAGCACCGGCTGACCGAGCTCGCCGCCGCGCTGGGGCTCCCCGCCCCGACCGGGGACGCGACGGTCACCGGTGTCACCCACGACTCCTCGACCGTCCGGCCCGGCGACGTGCTGGCCGCGCTGCCCGGCTCCCGCACGCACGGGGCCCGGTTCGCCGCGGCCGCCGCGTCGGCCGGGGCGGTCGCCGTCTTCACCGACCCGGCCGGCGCGGAGCTGGCCGCCGGCACCGGGCTGCCGGTGCTGGTGGCCGACCGGCCGCGGGCCCGGCTCGGCGCGCTCGCCGCGGCCGTGTACGGCGACCCCACCGCCGGGATGCTCGTCCTCGGCATCACCGGCACCAACGGCAAGACCACCACGGCGTACCTGCTGGAGGCGGGGCTGCGGGCGGCCGGCCACACCACCGGGCTGATCGGCACCGTGGCCACCATGGTCGCCGGCGAGTCGGTGCCGAGCACCCGGACCACGCCGGAGGCGACGGACCTGCAGGCCACGTTCGCGGTGATGCGCGAGCGCGGGGTGACCGCGGTGGCGATGGAGGTCTCCAGCCACGCGCTGTCGCTGGGCCGGGTGGACGGGACCCGGTTCGACGTGGGCGCCTTCACCAACCTCTCCCAGGACCACCTGGACTTCCACGGCGGCATGGAGGACTACTTCGCCGCCAAGGCGATGCTGTTCGACGGCCGGGCGCGGCACGAGGTCGTCATGGTCGACGACCCGTACGGGCGGCGGCTGGTGCGGCCGGGGACGGTGACGGTGTCCGCGCTGGGCGACCCGGCCGCGGCCTGGCGCGCGGTGGAGCCGGTGACCGCGCCGACCGGGACGACCGACTTCCGGGTCCTCGGGCCGGACGTCGACCTGCGCGCCAGCGTCCGGATGCCCGGCGCCTTCAACGTCGCGAACGGGATGCTGGCCATCGCGACGCTGGCCACCGTGGGGGTGCCCGCGCTGACGGCGGTGCGCGGGATCGCCGCCCGGGACGTCCCGGGCCGGATGGAGAAGGTCTCCCTCGGCCAGGGGTACGTCGCGGTGGTCGACTACGCCCACACCCCGGACGCGGTGGACCGGCTGGTGGCCGCGCTGCGGCCGACCACGGCCGGCCGGCTGATCCTGGTGCTGGGCGCCGGCGGCGACCGGGACCGGGAGAAGCGGCCGCTGATGGGCGCGGCCGGCGCGGCCGGCGCGGACGTGCTGATCGTCACCGACGACAACCCGCGCTCGGAGGACCCGGCGGCCATCCGGTCGGCGGTGCTGGCCGGCGCCCTCGGGGTGCGCGACCGCGGCGAGGTGGTCGAGATCGGCGACCGCCGGGCCGCGGTGGTGGAGGCGGTGCGCCGGGCCCGGCCCGGCGACGCCGTCGTGGTGGCCGGCAAGGGACACGAGCAGGGCCAGGAGGTCGGCGGCGTGGTGCACCCCTTCGACGACAGGGTGGTGCTCCGCGAGGCCCTCGAGGAGCTCTCCGGGAGCGTCGGCCGGTGATCCCGCTCAGCCTGGCCGAGGTCGCGGCCGCCGTCGGCGGCACCCTGCGCGACGTGCCGGACCCGGCGGCCCGGGTCACCGGGGACGTGGAGCTGGACTCGCGCCGGATCGGCCCCGGCGGGCTGTTCGTGGCGCTGGCCGGCGAGCGGGTCGACGGCCACGACCACGCCGCCGCCGCGGTCGCGGCCGGCGCGGCCGGGGTGCTGGCCGCCCGCCCGGTCGGCGTGCCCGCGGTGCTGGTGCCGGACGTCCGGGACGCGCTGGGCGCGCTGGCCGCCGCGGTGCTGGCCCGGCTGCCCGGCCTGGCCGTGGTCGGGGTGACCGGCTCCTCCGGCAAGACCTCGACCAAGGACCTGCTGGCCCAGCTGCTGGCCGAGCTGGGGCCGACGGTGGCGCCGCCCGGGTCGTTCAACAACGAGATCGGCCACCCGTACACGGTCCTGCGCTCCACCGCCGCGACCCGCTACCTGGTGCTGGAGAAGAGCATGCGCGGGATCGGCCACATCGCGGCGCTGACCCGCATCGCCCGGCCGCGGATCGGGGTGGTGCTCAACGTCGGGTCGGCCCACGTCGGCGAGCTGGGCAGCCGGGAGAACATCGCGCGGGCCAAGGGCGAGCTGGTCGAGGCGCTGCCGGCGGACGGGCTGGCCGTGCTCAACGCCGACGACCCGTACGTGCGGGCGATGGCGGCCCGGACCGCGGCCCGGGTGGTCACCGTCGGGCTGGCGCCGGACGCGGACGTCCGGGCGACCGGGGTGCGCCTGGACGGGCACGGCGTGCCGTCGTACCGGCTGGTCACGGCGGCGGCGGAGGTGCCGGTGACGCTGGCCGTGCACGGCGCGCACCAGGTGGGCAACTCGCTGGCCGCCGCGGCGGTGGCCCTGGAGCTGGGGATGTCGCCGGAGCACGCCGCGGCCGCGCTCGGCCGGGCCCGCCCGCTGTCCCGGTGGCGGATGGAGGTCACCGAGCGGGCCGACGGCGTGCTGCTGGTCAACGACGCCTACAACGCCAACCCCGAGTCGATGGCGGCCGCCCTGCGCGCGCTGACCACGATGGCCCGCGGCCGCCGGTCCTGGGCCGTGCTCGGCGCGATGGCCGAGCTGGGCGGCACCGCCGCCGAGGAGCACGCCCGGGTCGGCGCGCTGGCCGCCGAGCTGGCCGTGGACCGGGTGCTGGTGGTCGGGCCGGACGCCCGGCCCACCCACGAGGCCGCCGGGCCGGACCGGTCCGCGCACGTGCCGGACGTCGAGGCCGCCGTCGCCCTGCTGCGGGCCGAGCTGCGGCCGCAGGACGTCGTGCTGGTCAAGGCCAGCCGGTCCGCCGGGCTGGAGCGGGTGGTCGCGGCCCTGGCCGACCCACCGGTGGCCGCGCCCGCGGCCGGGGGGGCCGCCCGGTGAGGTCGGTCCTGGTCGCCGCGCTGGTCTCGCTGCTCGTCTCCATCCTCAGCACCCCGCTGGCCATCCGGCTGTTCCGCCGGCAGGGCTTCGGCCAGGCGATCCGCGACGACGGCCCGCAGTCGCACATGGCCAAGCGCGGCACGCCGACCATGGGCGGCACGGTCATCATCGTGGCCACCCTGGTCGGCTACTTCGTCGCGCACCTGTTCTCCACCGAGGCCGGGCCGAGCGCGTCCGGGCTGCTGCTGCTCTACCTGTTCGCCGGGCTGGGCCTGGTCGGCTTCCTGGACGACTTCATCAAGATCCGCAAGCAGCGCAACCTGGGGCTGACCGCGACGGCCAAGTTCGTCGGCCAGTTCGTCGTCGGGATCTCCTTCGCGGTGCTGGCGCTGAACTTCGAGGACGAGAACGGCGTCACGCCCGCCTCCACCGCGATCTCCTTCGTCCGGGACATCCCGGAGTTCGGGATCGGCGCCGTCGGCTTCGTGATCTTCGCCTACCTGGTGATCAGCGGCACCTCGAACGCCGTGAACCTCACCGACGGCCTGGACGGGCTGGCCGCGGGCAGCGCGGCGATGGTGTTCGGCGCGTACACGGCGATCTCCTTCTACCAGTTCCGCAACACCTGCGGCGAGTTCGGCGCCGGGGCCGGCTGCTACACCGCCCGGGACCCGCTGGACGTGGCGCTGATCTCGGCCGCGGCGATGGCCGCCTGCTTCGGCTTCCTGTGGTGGAACGCCGCCCCGGCCCGGATCTTCATGGGCGACACCGGCTCGCTGGCGCTGGGCGGGCTGATGGCCGGCATCGCGATCCTGTCCCGGACCGAGCTGCTGCTGGTCGTCCTCGGCGGCCTGTTCGTGGTGGAGACGCTGTCGGTGATGCTGCAGGTCGCGGTCTTCAAGGCCCGCCGCAAGCGGGTCTTCAAGATGGCGCCCATCCACCACCACTTCGAGCTGGTCGGCTGGGCCGAGACCACGGTCATCGTCCGGTTCTGGATCATCGCCGGCCTGGCTGTGGCGTTCGGGCTGGGCCTGTTCTACGCGGAGTTCATCTCCTACGGGCTGCCCGGATGACCTGGTCGGGGCGCGCGGTCGTCGTCGCCGGCGCCGGGGCGGCCGGCGCGGCGGCGGCGCGGGCGCTGCTCGCCGCCGGCGCCCGGGTGACCGTGGTGGACCGGGCCGCCT
>CADCTP010000227.1 GCA_902805565.1 uncultured Mycobacteriales bacterium | reverse complement strand
GCGCGGCCGGCGGTGCTGCCGATGCGGCCGGCCGGGTTCGTCGGCCGGGCCGCGCTGGCCGGCGAGGTCCGGGCCGCGCTGCTGGCCGACGCCGCCGCCGGCACCGCGGTGTGCGGGCTGTCCGGGATGGCCGGGGTGGGCAAGTCCGCGCTCGCCCTGCACCTGGCGTACGAGCTGCAGGACCGGTTCCCGGACGGGCAGCTGTGGGCGGACCTCGGCGGCACCACCGCCCCGGTCGAGGCGGACGCGGTGCTGCTGCGGTTCCTGCGGCTGCTCGGCGTCACCGACCCGCCGCGGGAGGGCCGGGCCGAGCTGTTCCGGTCGCTGACCAGCGGGCGGCGGATCCTGGTCGTGCTGGACGACGCGGCCGGCGCCGCCCAGGTCCGGGAGCTGCTGCCGACCGGTACCGGGTCCGCGGCCCTGGTCACCTCGCGGGGCGGGCACCCGCTGGTGGACGGGTCGCGCTGGTTCGGGGTGGACCTGCTGGACCCGGCGGAGAGCGTCGCGCTGCTGACCGCGGTGGCCGGCGAGCGGGTGACGGCCGCCCCGGACAGCACGGCCCGGGTGGTGGAGTGGTGCGGCGGGCTGCCGCTGGCGCTGCGGATCGTCGGCGTCCGGCTGGCCACCCGGCCGTCCTGGTCGATGACCCGGCTGGCCGGCCAGCTCGCCGACGAGCAGCGCCGGCTGGACCACCTGGCCGTCGACGACCGGTCGGTGCGGGCGGCGATCGCCGGCAGCTACCACTCCTGTACGGGGCGGCAGCGGCGGGCCCTGTGCCTGGTCAGCCACCTGCCGCAACCCTGGTTCTCGGCCTGGGAGGTCGCCGGGCTGCTGGACGAGACGCCGGACGCCGCCACCGAGGTGGTGGAGCAGCTGGTCGACGCCCGGCTGGTGCTGGTGCAGCGGCCGGCGGACCTGGCCGGCTCGGTGCGCTACCGGCTGCACGACCTGGTCCGGCTCTTCGCCCGGGAGCAGCCCGCCGAGGCCGGGCCCCGCCGGACGACCCTGCTGCGGTACGCCTCCGGCGGCGCCGTGCTGCCGGCCGCCGTGGAGGACGCGGCCGGGCGGCGGCGACACGCGATGCGGGTGCTGGACGTGCCGGAGCCGGCGGCGGGAGGCTGACGCCGCGAGCTACCCCCCGGTGCGCCACCCCGGCGAGGGCGCGGCCGGCGCGACGTACCGGCCGGCGGACGCGCCGCCCGACCGCACGCTGGGCGCGACGTCCGTGCACCACCTCGCGACCGGTGCCGGGACCGGCGGCGACTTCGGCCTCCACCGCTGGGAGATGGCCGGCCCCGGCGGCCCCGCGCCGCACGTCCACCGGACGATCGGCGAGTCGTCCTACGACCAGTGCCTGGTCTGAGCCACGCGGAACGCGCGGGCGGCGGCGCGGGTTGCGTCCGGGGACTTCGAGCACGAGGAGGCGCAACGGTGCAGGCCATCGTCTACACCCGCAACGGCGATCCGGACGTCCTGGAGCTGGTCGAGCGGGAGGTCCCGGAGCCGGGACCGGGTGAGGTGCGGGTCCGGGTCGCGGTGTCCGGGATCAACCCGACGGACTGGAAGGCCCGCCGGGCCACCCCGCTCGCGGCCGGCTGGCAGGTGCCGCACCAGGACGGCGCGGGCGTCGTCGACGCGGTCGGCAACGGGGTCGCCCCGGCGCTGGTCGGCCAGCGGGTGTGGATCTGGGAGTCGGCCTGGCGGCGGCCCTGGGGCACCGCCGCGGAGTACACGCTGGTCCCGGCCCGGCAGGTGGTCCTGCTGCCGGCCGGCGCGTCCCTCGCGCTCGCCGGGTCGCTGGGCATCCCGTTCCTCACCGCCCACCGGTGCATCACCGTGGGCGAGACGATGCCGGACCGGCTCGACCCCGGCGCGCTGGCCGGCCGCACGATCCTGGTGCAGGGCGGCGCGGGCGCGGTCGGCAACGCCGCCATCCAGCTCGGCCGGTGGGCCGACGCCACCGTGATCGCCACCGTCAGCAGCCCGGCCAAGGCGCAGCTGGCCGCGGCGGCCGGCGCCTCGCACGTGATCGACTACAGGACCCAGGACGTGGCGGCCGAGGTGCGCCGGATCGTGCCGCGCGGGGTGGACGCGGTCGTCGAGGTCTCCGCGGCGGCCAACGCGGCCACCGACGTCGCGGTGGTCGGCCCGCACGCGGCCGTCGCGGTGTACGCCGACGACGGCGGGGCCGAGGTCACCCTGCCGGTCCGCAGTCTGATGATCCCCAACGTGGCCTGGCACTTCGTGCTGGTCTACACCGAGCCGGCCGCGGCCAAGGCGGCCGCGGTCGAGGACGTGAACGCCGCGGTGGCCGACGGCGCGGTCCGGGTCGGCCGGGAGGCCGGGCTGCCGCTGCACGAGTTCGCGCTGGCCGACACGGCCGAGGCCCAGCGCACCCTGGAGGGCTCCCCGACCGGGCGCGTCCTGGTCCGCGTGGCCGACCTCTGAACCGGCCGCCCGGGCCTCGGCCCGGGTCCGGCGCGGGGCCGGCCGGGGCGCGGGGCCGGCCGGGGGACGGCGGCCCGGCCTGTGGACGGGCGGCGGGTTCTGTCGGCGGTCGGTGGCAGAGTGGCCGCCGTGGATGCGAACGGGACCGCCGAACGACACCTGCGCACCGTGCTGGCCGGGATGGCCGGCCCGGGCGCGGTGCCCCGGCCGGACCAGGTGGAGGCGGTCGCCGCGCTGGTCGACGGCCGCCGGGTGCTGCTGGTGCAGGCCACCGGCTGGGGCAAGTCCGCGGCGTACTGGGCGGCCACCTCGGCGCTGCGCGAGGCCGGCCGCGGGCCGACCCTGGTCATCTCGCCGCTGCTGGCGCTGATGCGCGACCAGGTGACGGCGGCCGAGCGGGCCGGGCTGCGGGCGGCCACGGTCAACTCGGCCAACCTGGACGACTGGCAGCAGGTCTTCGACGCGCTGGCCGCCGACGAGGTCGACGTGCTGCTGGTCTCGCCGGAGCGGCTGGCCAACCCGAAGTTCGCCGACCGGGCGCTGCCGCTGCTGGCCAAGACCGGGCTGCTGGTGGTCGACGAGGCGCACTGCATCTCCGACTGGGGCTTCGACTTCCGGCCCGACTACCAGCGGCTGACCCAACTGCTGGCCGCGACCGCGCCGGGCAGCCCGGTGCTGGCGACCACGGCGACGGCCAACGCCCGGGTCACCGAGGACGTGGCGGCCCAGCTCGGGACGGACACGCTGGTGCTGCGCGGGCCGCTGGCCCGCGCGTCGCTGCGGCTGGCGGTGGCGCCCGGGCTGGACGGCGTGCAGCGCTTCGCCTGGGTCGCCGACGCGCTGGACTCCCTCCCGGGCTCCGGCATCGTCTACGCGCTGACCGTGGACCAGGCCCACTCGCTGGCCGGGTTCCTGGCCGCGCAGGGCCACCGGGTGGCGGCGTACACGGGGCAGACCGAGCCGGACGAGCGGGCCCGGATCGAGGCCGCGCTGCGGGCGAACGAGGTCAAGGCGGTCGTCGCCACCTCCGCGCTGGGGATGGGGTACGACAAGCCGGACCTGGGCTTCTGCGTGCACGTCGGCTCCCCCGACTCCCCGGTGGCCTACTACCAGCAGGTCGGCCGGGCCGGCCGCGCGCTGGACGACGCGGTCGGGGTGCTGCTGCCGGCCGCGGAGAGCGACCCGCGGATCTGGGAGTACTTCGCCACCGCGACGATCCCGGACCCGGACGCGGCCCGGCGGGTGCTGGCCCTGCTGCCGCGCACCCCGGAGGAGGCGGTGTCGGTCCCGGCGATCGAGGCCGAGACCGGGCTGCGCCGCGGCCGGCTCGACGCGCTGCTGAAGACGCTGCGGGTGGACGGCGCGGTGGAGCGGGCCGGCACCGGCTGGTTCGGCACCGGCCGCGAGTGGGCGTACGACGCGGAGAAGTACCGCCGGGTGGTGGCGGCGCGGCGGGCCGAGGCCGACCTCATGCGGGCGTACGCGGCCGGCGCCCGGTGCCTGATGCAGGTGCTGACCGAGGCGCTGGACGACCCGTCGAGCGGGCCGTGCGGGCGCTGCTCGGTGTGCACCGGCGCGCTGCCGGCCCCGGGGGCGCAGCCGTCGGCGGAGCGGGTGCTGGCCGCCCGGCGGCACCTGCGCGGCCGGCGGCACGTGCTGGAGCCACGCAAGCTGTGGCCGTCCGGCAGCGGCCGGCGCGGGAAGATCGTCGGGCTGGCCCCGGGCCGGGCGGTGGCCTTCGCCGACGACCCGGCCTGGACCGACCTGACCGCCGAGCTGGCCGGCCCGGACGCCGAGCCGTCGGAGGAGCTGCGCGGCGCCCTGGTCGACGTGCTGTCCCGGTGGGCGCGGGAGTGGGACGAGCGGCCGGTGGCGGTCGTGCCGGTGCCGAGCCGGTCGCACCCGCGGCGGGTCGCCGGGATGGCCGCGCACGTCGCCGCGGTCGGCCGGCTGCCGCTGGTCGAGGCGCTGACCGTGTCCGGGGCGCCGGCCTCGGCCGAGGCGTCCTCGGGCGTGCGGGTGCGGCAGCTGTTCGACGGCCTGCGGGCGGACCCGGGTGGGGCGCCGCCGGCGGGCCCGGTGCTGCTGGTGGACGACGTGGCCCGCTCCACCTGGACGGTCACCGTGGCCGCCGCGCTGCTGCGGGACGCGGGCACCGGACCGGTCCTCCCCCTCGTCGGGCACCGCAGGCCCTGACGTGCTGGCGAGCGCCGCCGGGCGCATGTCCCGGTCGGTAAGGCATGGCTTCACTTGCTTGCGCAATTATCGGAACGGGTGCAACGGTGGTCGGCAGCACGTCCGGCGACGAAGCCCGGGGAGTCCGTACATGACGACGATGCCGCTGGTGGCCGAGCGCACGGTCCGGAGTGCCCGGCCGGCTCGGTCCCGGGTCGGCACCGGCTCCGGTGCCCCACGCCGCCGACTGCCTGACCTGAACGCCCGCCTGAGCCCAACGGGGGCGCTCCCGGCCGCGCACCGCCGCGGCCGGGAGCGGGGCGGTCACACGCCGGACAGGGCGAGGATCCCGGCGGCCACCTCGGCCGGCCGGGTCGCCAGGTCCAGGTGCTGCCCGTCCAGCACCCGGACCGGCCAGCCGCGGGCGGCGGCCTCGGCGGCGTCCTCGGCGTACGCGGGGCTCAGTCGCAGGTAACCGGCCCGGGGCGGCGTCCAGTCCGCCGGGACCGGGACGGAGTGGTCGTAGAAGGCGACCGGCAGCGGCCGCTGGTCGGCCTCGATGGCGTGCCGGAGCCCGGGGTCGGGAACCAGCCGCGCCATCACGTCCGGGCCCCACCAGGTCGACCACGGCGGCAGGCGGCCGTCCACGACCGGCAGGCCGGCCAGGAACTCGCGCAGGTCCTCCGAGGGCGTGGCGGTCCCGGCCGGCGGCAGGACCGCGTCGACGAACACCGCGGCCGCCGCGGCCAGCCGGGTCGCGAC
Organism: uncultured Mycobacteriales bacterium; assembly: GCA_902805565.1. GTDB lineage: Bacteria > Actinomycetota > Actinomycetes > Mycobacteriales > CADCTP01 > CADCTP01. Next base: position 523 of record CADCTP010000227.1, on the reverse strand, counting down.
CAGTGGCAGCAGCACCCCGGCCCCGGAGTGCGCCACCACCACCGGCCCCGCTCCACCGCCCACCCCGATCGTCCCGCCGGCCCCGGCCTCGGCAGCCCCGCCCCCGGCCGACCCGGCGGCCCCGGCCTCGGCAGCCCTGGACCCGGCAGCCCCGGAGGCCCCGGCCTCCGCAGCCCAGGTATCCCTGAGCCCGGTCGCCCCGATGGCCCCGGGCGACCCGGCCGCGAGGTCGGTCGCCCGCTCCCACCAGCGCTCCGGCGGGTCCATCGCCGCCCGCAGATCCGGCACGGCGACGCGGTCGCCGCCGGCGGCGAGCACCGCCGCGCACGGCCCCCACACGGCCGGTCCGAGCAACGGCGGGTGCAGCAGCACGAAGGACCCCATCCCGCCAGGATGCCGGACCCCGGACCGGGCTCAGCGGCGGTGGGACCGGCGGGTCCGCGCGGGCGGGCCGGACGCGCCGGGCGGGCCCGACGGGGTGGTCAGGACAGAAGGCGCGGGCAGGCCGGACGGGGAGAGCAGG
>CADCTP010000226.1 GCA_902805565.1 uncultured Mycobacteriales bacterium | reverse complement strand
GGGCCCGGCCGCGGACGGGCCCGGCGACGGGTCCACGGACGGGTCCGCCGAGCGGGCCGGCGCGCGCCCGCCCGAGGTGCGCGGGCCCGAGGACGCGGACCGGGACGGCCGGCGGCCGTTCCTGCCGTCCCGGGACGACCCGGTGGTCCGGGTGGCCAGCGGTGCGATCGGCGGCCCGTGGGGCCGGCACGGCGCGCTCGGGCTGCGCCGGTTCTGGACCCCGCTGCGGGTGCTGCTGGCGCTGACCCTGTTCACCCTCGCGCTGGCCTGGCTGCAGAAGTCGCCGTGCCAGGACGGGGCGTGGACCGAGGGCAAGCAGTACACCCACTTCTGCTACTCCGACATCGTCCCGCTCTACTTCACCGAGCGGCTCAACGAGGGCGCGACGCCGTACGTCGACCACCCGGTGGAGTACCCGGTGCTGACCGGCGGGTTCATGGGCGTCGCCGCCGCGCTGACCAGCGCGGCGGCGTTCGGGCTGCCGGCGGTGCAGGCGTACTTCTCCTGGACCGTGGTGCTGCTGGCCGCGTGCATGCTCGTCGTCACCTGGAGCACGTACCGGCTGGCCGGGCGGCGGCGCTGGGACGCGGCCATGGTCGCGCTGTCCCCGCTGCTGATCGTGCACGCGTTCACCAACTGGGACCTGTTCGCGGTCGCGCTGGCCGGCGCGGCGATGGTCGCCTGGCAGGGCAAGCGGGCCGGGCTGGCCGGCGTGCTGCTCGGACTGGGCACCGCGGCCAAGCTCTACCCGGCGCTGTTCTTCGTCCCGCTGCTGGTGCTGTGCTGGCGGACCCGGACGCTGCCCGACTTCTTCCGGGCGGTGGCCGGCGGCGTGGTCGCCTGGGCGGTCGTCAACGTCCCGGTCGCCGTGCTCTACACCGAGTCCTGGCTGCGCTTCCTGGAGCTGAACCGGGAGCGCCCCGCCGACTTCGACTCGCTCTGGTACGGCATCGCGCAGTTCGTCGGCAACAACCCCGCCCCGCAGGTCAACACGGTCGCCATGGTGACCGTGCTGGTCGCGCTGGCCGCCGTGGCCGGCCTCGGGCTGCTGGCGCCGGTGAAGCCGCGGCTGCCGCAGCTGCTGTTCCTGGTGGTGGCGGCCTTCCTGCTCACCAACAAGGTCTGGTCGCCGCAGTACTCACTCTGGCTGCTGCCGCTGGCCGTGCTGGCCAAGCCGTCCTGGCGGCTGCTGCTGGCCTGGCAGGTCACCGAGTGCCTGGTCTGGATCCCGCGGCTGCTGTGGTTCCTCGGCACCGGCTCCAAGGGCATCGACTACCACTGGTTCTTCTACGCCGTGGCGTTGCGGGACGTCGCGGTCCTCGCCCTGTGCGCGCTGATCGTGCGGGACATCCTCAGGCCGGAGGAGGACCTGGTCCGGGCGCCGGACGGGCTCGGCGCCGACGACCCGGCCGGTGGCGTGCTGGACGGCGCGCCCGACCGCGGGCCGCTGGTGCTCAGCCGGGCCGGGACCCGCACCGACGTCGAGGACAGCAGGAACACCACGTAGAGCAGGGCGAGCAGCACCGCCTTGCCCCAGACGCCGAGCACGGCGGCCTGCTTGGCCAGCCCGAAGTCGCCGCCCTGGGTGATGTCCCAATACCACCGGAACAGGCCGACGTAGAGCAGGACGTCGACCGCCAGGTAGCTCGCCCACCAGCCCCAGCGGACGGTCAGCAGGACGAAGAACGGCAGCAGCCAGAGCACGTACTGCGGCGAGTAGACCTTGTTGAACAGCAGGAAGGCGCACAGCATCGCCGCGCTGACCTGCAGCCACGGGTACGTCCCGGTGCGCCGGCCGCGCAGCCAGCCGACCGCGACCGCACCGGCCCAGGCAAGCGCGATCAGCGTGAAGCTCCACCGGTCGACCGTCGCCGGCTCCAGCTCCGGGAAGCCCCAGAACCAGACCGAGTTGGTGGTCAGGTCGGCCAGCCGGCGGGTCTGGAACTCGTACGTGGCCCACCAGCCGTCCGGGTTGACCAGCAGGAACGGCAGGTTGAGCAGCAGCCACACCCCGCCGGTCCCGGCCGCCACCTTCGCCGCGCCGCGCGGGTCCCGGGCCTGCAGCCGCTCCAGCAGCAGCGGCAGCGCGAAGAAGCCCGGGTAGATCTTGGTCGCCGCGCCCAGCCCGAGCAGCGCGGCGGCCAGCCCGAGCTTGCCGCGCGACCACGCCCAGACCGCGCCCACCACGGTCGCCGTGGCCAGGAAGTCCCAGTTGTGGACGCTGTAGAGGACCAGGGCCGGTGCCGCCGCCCAGACGAAGGCCCGCGCGCCGCTGAGCTTGGCCAGCAGGCCCGCGGTGAGCAGCCCGAACGGCGCCAGCAGCAGCGCGGTCACGGCGAGATACTCGCCGTCGTTGGCGGCGAACAGCCCGGCGAACCACATGAAGACCCCGGTGACCACCGGGTACTCCACGGCGCCGCCCACGAGGTTGCCCTGCGGCTGGTCGGAGGGCACCAGCGAGCCGTCGACGTAGGGGAAGGTGTGCTCGCGGACGCCGCGGCCGACCCACAGCTGCTGGACGTCGGAGTAGCAGAGCCGGTCGTACTTGTGCAGGCCCAGGTTCGCCGAGATGCCGTACGCGTCGTACGGCGGGCCGGAGCACGGCGCCTTGCCCAGGTAGCCGAGCAGGATGCCGAGCGCGGTCGTGGCCAGCACCGCGAGCAGGACCAGGTCCGGCCGCCGGCGCACCGCCTCGAGGCTCACCGGGCCGCCCGTCGGTCGGTCCGCCGCCCGGCAGTCCCGCGGTGCGCGCGCCCCCGTCGGCTCACTTGGCCAGCCGCTCCCGCAGGAACGCGATGTCCGCGCCCTGTCCGTCGGCCAGCCCCGGGGTCTCCACCAGCACCGGAGCGCCGGCCGCCGCGCACACCTCGACCACCGCGTCCGGATCGATGTGGCCGTCGGTGAGGTTGGCGTGCCGGTCCGCGCCGGAGCCGAAGGCGTCGCGGGAGCCGTTGGCGTGCACCAGGTCGATCCGGCCGGTGATTGCCTTGACCCGCTCGACCAGGTCGAGCAGCTCCTCGCCGCCGGCGTGCGCGTGGCAGGTGTCCAGGCAGAAGCCGGGGCCGAACTCGCCGACCGCGTCCCACAGCCGGGCGATCCGGTCCAGCCGGCGGGCCATCGCGTTCTCCCCGCCGGCGGTGTTCTCGATCAGCACCGGGACCTCGAACGACGCCCGCTCGAAGGTCTTGCGCCAGTTGGCGAACCCGACCTCCGGGTCGTCGCCGTCGCTCAGGTGGCCGCCGTGCACGACCAGCCCGCGGGCGCCCAGCGCGGCCGCCGCCGCGGCGTGCTGGTCCAGGATCTTGCGGCTCGGGATGCGGATCCTGTTGTTGGTCGTGGCCACGTTGACCAGGTAGGGCGCGTGCACGTACAGCCCGATGCCGGCCTCGGTCAGCGGCCGGACCTCCTCGGCCCGGTCCGGCGGCTTCTTCCAGCCCTGCGGGTCGCCGAGGAAGATCTGCACGATCTCCGCGTCGCGGGCGCGGGCCTCCGCCAGGGGCTCCCCGCCGTGCAGGTGAGCGCCGATCGCAACCATGCGCAGGAGGGTACGGCGGCGGGCTGACAGATCCGCCGGAGACCGCGCGCTGTCGCGTCATGGGTACGCCGCTCGTGCGTCCCCTTTGTGCCTCGCCCCGGCCCGTGCGGCCCGCCGGACCCCGACCCGGCATCTCCCCCGCGCAGCCGGGGCGAGGCCCTTCTCCCCCGCTCGTCCACAGGCCGGCCCGGCCGGCCGGGCGGACCGTCACGCTGGGGTACCCTCGTCAGGTTCGTCGCCCACCCGGGTGACGCGCACCCCTCCTGCCGCGGAGAGTCCGCGGCCGCCGAGTCCACAGGAGGCTCCTGACCCGTGCGCCACTACGAGCTCATGGTCATCCTCAATCCTGACCTCGAGGAGCGGACTGTCTCGCCGCTGCTCGACAACTTCCTCAACGTCGTGCGCACCGCCGGCGGCTCCGTCGAGAAGGTCGACGTCTGGGGCCGCCGCCGCCTGTCGTACGAGATCAGCAAGAAGGTCGAAGGCATCTACGCCGTGGTCGATCTGACCTCGGAGCCGGCCGCCATCCTGGAGCTGGACCGCCAGCTCAACCTGAACGACGAGGTGCTGCGCACCAAGGTGCTGCGGCCCGAGCTGCGCTAACCGCACCCTTCCACGGAGGACAGATGGCAGGCGACACGATCATCACCGTGGTCGGCAACCTCACCGCCGACCCGGAGCTGCGCTTCACCCCCAGTGGTGCCGCGGTCGCGAACTTCACCGTCGCGTCCACCCCACGCCAGTTCGACCGCCAGTCGAACGAGTGGAAGGACGGCGAGGCGCTGTTCATGCGCTGCAACGTGTGGCGGCAGGCGGCGGAGAACGTCGCCGAGTCGCTCACCCGCGGTGCCCGCGTCGTGGTGACCGGCCGGCTGAAGCAGCGTTCCTTCGAGACGAAGGAAGGCGAGAAGCGCACCGTGGTGGAGATGGAGGTCGACGAGGTCGGCCCCTCCCTGCGGTACGCGACGGCCAAGGTCAACAAGGTCTCCCGCGGCTCCGGCGGCGGTGACTTCGGTGGCGGCGGCGGTGGCTTCGGCTCCGGCGGTGGCTCCGGCGGTGGCGGCGGCGGTGGCGGCGGTTACAGCGGCGGCGGTGGCGGCGGCGGCAACCGGGGCGGCGGCAACGACGACCCCTGGGGCTCCGCGGCACCGGCCGGCGGTGGCGGCGGCGGCTCGTACGACGAGCCCCCCTTCTAGACTGAAATCGAGACACGGAGTTGCGAACCATGGCGAAGGCGCCACTGCGCAAGCCCAAGAAGAAGGTCTGCGCGTTCTGCAAGGACAAGACCACGTACATCGACTACAAGGACACCGCGCTGCTGCGGAAGTTCATCTCCGACCGGGGCAAGATCCGCGCCCGTCGGGTGACCGGCAACTGCAGCCAGCACCAGCGGGACGTCGCGGTCGCGGTCAAGAACAGCCGCGAGATGGCGCTGCTGCCGTACACGAGCACGGCGCGCTAGGAGGCGACGAGATGAAGCTGATCCTCACCCAGGAGGTCGCCGGCCTCGGCGGCCCGGGCGACGTCGTCGAGGTCCGCGACGGCTACGGCCGCAACTTCCTCGTCCCGCGCGGCTACGCGATCGCGTGGACCAAGGGCGGCGAGAAGCAGGTCGCGACGATCAAGCGGGCCCAGGACGCGCGCACCGTCCGCGACCTCGGGCACGCCCAGGAGATCAAGAAGGAGATCGAGAAGCTCTCGGTCACCCTGCCGGCCCGCGCCGGTGCGGCCGGCCGGCTGTTCGGCTCGGTCACCGCGGCCGACGTCGTCTCCGCGGTCACCCGCGCCGGCGGTCCGAAGCTGGACAAGCGGCGGCTGCAGCTCGGCAACGGCATCAAGTCGCTCGGCAAGCACCAGGTGCCGGTCGTCCTGCACCCCGACGTGACCGCGACGATCCCGCTCGAGGTCGTCGAGGGCTGATCGGTCCGACGGACCGGCCCGGCCACCCCTGACGGGTGGCCGGGCCGTTCGCTGTCCGGACCGGCGGGCCGGTGCGGGCCGCCAGGTCGGTGCCGGCGTGGTCAGGAGGCCATGTCGACGAAGCGCGAGTAGTGCCCCTGGAAGGCGACGGTGACCGTGCCGGTCGGGCCGTTGCGGTGCTTGGCCAGGATCAGGTCGGCCTCGCCGGCCCGCGGCGACTCCCGCTCGTACGCGTCCTCGCGGTGCAGCAGCAGGACCATGTCCGCGTCCTGCTCCAGCGACCCGGACTCGCGCAGGTCCGACAGCATCGGCTTCTTGTCGGTGCGCTGCTCGGGGCCGCGGTTGAGCTGGCTGAGCGCGACCACCGGCACCTCCAGCTCCTTGGCCAGCAGCTTGAGCGACCGGGAGAACTCGGAGACCTCGACCTGGCGGCTCTCCACCCGCTTGCCGCTGGTCATCAGCTGCAGGTAGTCCACGATCACCAGCCGCAGGTCGTGCCGCTGCTTCATCCGCCGGGCCTTGGCCCGGATCTCCATCATCGTCAGGTTGGGCGAGTCGTCGATGTAGAGCGGCGCGTCCGCGACCTCGCCCATCCGCCGGGCCAGCCGGGCCCAGTCGTCGTCGCTCATGTGCCCGGACCGCATGTGCCCGAGCGCCACCTTGGCCTCGGCCGACAGCAGCCGCATGGTGATCTCGGACTTGCTCATCTCCAGCGAGAAGATGGCGCAGGTCAGGCCGTGCTTGATCGAGCAGGCCCGGGCGAAGTCCAGGGCCAGGGTCGACTTCCCGATCGCCGGCCGGGCCGCGATGATCACCATCTGGCCGGAGTGCAGGCCGTTGGTGATCTGGTCCAGCTCGGAGAAGCCGGTGGGCACGCCGACGCTGGCGCCGCCGCGGGAGGAGATCGCGTCGATCTCGTCCATCGTCCCCTGCAGCAGGGTCTCCAGCCGGACGTAGTCCTCGCTGGTGCGCCGCTCGGTGACGTCGTAGATCTCGGCCTGGGCCCGGTCGACCACCTGGTCGACGTCGCCGCCCTGGCCGTCGGCCGCGCCGTAGCCCAGCTGGACGATCCGGGTGCCGGCCTCGACCAGCCGGCGCAGCGTGGCCCGCTCGGCGACGATCTCCGCGTAGAACCCGGCGTTGGCCGCCGTGGGCACCGCGGAGATCAGCGTGTGCAGGTAGGGCGCGCCGCCGACCCGCATCAGCTGGCCGGAGCGGGTGAGCTCGGCGGAGACGGTGACCGGGTCGGCCGGCTCGCCGCGCCCGTAGAGGTCGAGGATGGTGTCGTAGACGATCTGGTGGGCCGGGCGGTAGAAGTCGCCCGGGCCGAGCACCTCGACGACGTCGGCGATGGCGTCCTTGGACAGCAGCATGCCGCCGAGCACCGACTGCTCGGCCTGGATGTCCTGCGGGGGCTGCCGGTCGTACTCGGGCTGCTGCCCGGAGGGGCGCTGCTGCTGCGCAGGACGCGAGACCCCCAGGTCGTCCGCGACCGCCACCTTCGCCCCCCGCCCTCAGTTCGAACGCCTGTTCGAACTTTACCACTTGATCACAGCGTAGGGCCGGAACCGGACGGGCCGAAGCACCGCCTGTGGACAGCCTTGCGGACAACTTGTGCACAACCTGGGGACAGCCCTGGGGAAAACCTGTGGATCTCCGTCGTACGGTTCGATGGTGGCGCCGTGACCTGGGCCGGGACCGCCCACAGCCTGTGGAGGAAAGAAAAGTGGACCTGATGCGCTGGCAGCTCGGCCTCACCTGGTCGCTGGCCGAGCTGCACCTGACCGGGCTGACCGACGAGGCCTGCCTGTGGGAGCCGGCCCCCGGCGCCTGGACCGTACGGCGCGGGGCGGACGGGCGGTGGCGGCCGGACTGGGCCGAGCCCGAGCCGGACCCGGTGCCGGCCACCAGCATCGGCTGGCTGACCTGGCACCTGGGCTGGTGGTGGGGCACCTTGCTCGGGCACGCCACCGGCGGGCCGGTGCCGCCGCGCGAGGAGGTGTTCTGGCCGGGCTCGGCCGCGGCGACCGTGGCCGAGCTGACCCGGCTGCACGCCGAGTGGTCGGCCCTGCTGGCCACCACCGACCCGGACCGGCTGATCGGCTACCCCTGGCCGGAGCCGCGCCGGTTCGCCCAGGCCGCCGCCTGGGCGAACCTGGAGCTGATGAAGAACGTCGCGGAGATCGGCGCGATGCGCCACCTGTACGCGCTCAGGCCGGCGCGACCACGCTGAAGGCGCCGCCGCGGAAGGCGTCCACGAACAGCCGGTGGTCGTCCCGGGTGCGGTCGGCGTACTCGTGGGCGAACGCGCGCAGGTCCGCGACCAGCTCGTCGACGTCGTCGCCGACCGCGGCCGCCACCACCTGCTCCACGCTGCCGTCGACCAGCTCCTCGCCGGACTCGTCGTCGGCGACGCAGTGGATCTTCGCGGTGGCCCGGCCGAGCTGGCCGACCAGCACGGCCATGTCCTCCGGCTCGGTCAGCTCGGCCCACTCCAGGTCCTGCTCGTAGGGGGAGTACTCGCTGACCACGAAGCCGCGGCCGCGGATCGTGGTCCAGCCCAGGAACCGGTCGGCGTGCGCCTGCAGCGCCCGCTGGGACAGCGCCGTGCGGTGCCCGTCGTGCTCGAAGGCGTCCCGGATCTCCGGCTCCCGGACCACCCGGCTCGCGGCCGCGACGTTGCCCTGCTTCACGGTGAGCACCACGTCGTTGTCCAGGGCCTGGTTGAAGCCCTCGATGAGCACGTTGTACGCCGGCAGCCCCGCGCTGCCGATGCCGAAGCCGGCCTTCCCCACCGCGTCCAGCACGTCGAAGATGACGTGGCTGTCCTTGTGCGGCTCGGGGATGGTCTCCCGGTAGCCCTGGAAGGCCGCCAGCAGCTCGTCCCGCTCGCCGTCGGGCAGCCGGCGCACGCCGCCCTGGTCGGCGAACCGGCGGCGGAAGGACTCCACCACGGTCACCGACTCCAGCAGCGCGAACCGGGTCCGCAGCTTGGCCCGGCGCAGCGCGTCCAGCACCGCGCCCTCGGCGTTGTCCAGGGTGAGCGCCCACTCGGTGTCGTCCACGGCGTCGACGTAGTGGTGCACCTGGTCCACGTACGCCCGGACGTAGGTCTCCACCAGCGCGTCGATGGTCGCGTCCGGCAGCGCCTTCTGCCAGGACAGCAGGGCCAGGCTGGCCACGAACCGGCGCAGGTCCCAGGTCCAGTGCCCCAGGTAGGCCTCGTCGAAGTCGTTGACGTCGAAGACCAGCCGGCCGGTGCGGTCCAGGTAGGTGCCGAAGTTCTCGGCGTGCAGGTCGCCCTGGATCCACACCCGGGCGCCGGCCCCGCTCGCCCACCGCTCGTCGGCCGCCGCGTACGGCCCCGCCATGTCGGCGTAGAACAGGCAGGCGCTGCCCCGGTAGAACGCGAACGGGTCCCGGGCCATCTTGCGGAACTTGGTCCGGAAGGCCGCCGGGTCGGCGTCCATCAGGTCGCTGAACGCGTCCCGCAGCGCGCCGACGATCTGGTCCGTGCGGCCGTCCCGGTCCGGGTCCTCGACGCTGCGCATGGCCCAGGATGGCACGCCCGCCGCACCGCTCGGGGCCGCCGGCGGGAGAACGGCCACCGGGGGCACCGCCCAGCCTGTCACCGGACGGCCGCCCCGCGTCATCGGCCGCGCTAGAGTTCGTCTCTGCCGAAGCGGACGAGCCGCTTCCCGGTCCGCCTCGATACGACGGGGCGGGTTCGCGCGGGGTCGACTAGGGAGTGCGGACTGATCGGGCGACGAGCGACGTGAGCAGCCTGCTGCCCGTCGTGGGGACGGCGGCACCGGTGGAGAGCCTGCGCGTCCTGCTGGTTGAGGATGACGACGGCGACGCCTTCCTGGTCCAGGAGCTGCTGGACGAGGCGGTCAGCCCGGTCGAGCTGCTGCGTGCCCGCACGCTGGCCGAGGCCGAGGAGTGGGTCGGCCGGGTCGACTGCGTGCTGCTGGACCTGGGGCTGCCGGACGCCTCCGGGCTGGACGGGCTGCGCCGGCTCGCCGCCCGGGCCGACGGGATCGCGCTGCTGGTCCTCACCGGGCTCGCCGACGAGCACCGCGGCGCCGAGGCGGTCGCCGCCGGCGCCCAGGACTACCTGGTCAAAGGGCAGGTCGACGGGCAGCTGCTGACCCGCGCCATCCGGTACGCGATCGGCCGGTCCCGGATCGAGGCCACCGAGCGGGCCCTGCACGAGCAGCAACTGCACGCCGAGGAGAACACCCGGCTGGAGCGCGGGCTGCTGCCCAGCCCGCTGATCGCCGGCGCCGGGGTGCTGTTCGCCGCCCGCTACCAGGCCGGTGGCCGCCGGCTGCTGCTCGGCGGCGACTTCTACGACGCGGTGCGCGGCCCCGACGGCATCCTGCACGTGCTCATCGGCGACGTCAGCGGGCACGGCCCGGACGAGGCGGCGCTGGGCGTACGGCTGCGGATCGCCTGGCGCGCGCTGGTGCTGGCCGCCCGCCCGGCCGACGAGATCCTGGCCACCCTGCAGCAGGTGCTGGTGCACGAGCGGCACCGCGAGCACATCTTCGCCACCGTCTGCACGCTGACCATCGCCGCCGACCGCCGGAACGCCCGGGTGCACCTGGTCGGGCACCCGGCGCCGCTGCTCGTCGGCGGGGGCGCCAGGCTGCTGTCCGAGGTGAAGGTGGTGCCGCCGCTGGGGGTGGTGACCCGGACGTCCTGGCCGTCGACCGAGGTGGAGCTGCCCGCGGACTGGGCGCTGCTGCTGCACACCGACGGGCTGATCGACGGCCGGGTCGGGCACGGGCCGGAGCGGCTCGACGGCGAGGGGCTGACCAACCTGGTCAAGCGGCAGGTCGGCGCGCAGCCGGACTGGCGCGGGGCGCCGGAGGCGTTCGTGGACGCGTTGATCCAGCAGGCCGAGGAGCTCAACGGCGGCGACCTGGTGGACGACGTGGCGGTGCTGCTCGTCGGCGCGCTGCCGCCGGCGGAGCCGACCGATGACTGACACGACCCTTGCCAGCGGCACCCCGCTGCGCCGCCCCGCCGGCCACCGCGAGCGGGTCGCCCAGGCCTGGTCGCTGCGCCGCTCGCTGGCCGTGCTCGGCGTGGCCGCGACCGTGCTGACCCTGCTGATGATCGCCCTCGGCGCGGTGGCGCTGGGCGCCCAGCAGGACGCCCGGACCCGGGTGCTGGACCAGATCGAGCCGGCGTACCGGCAGGCGGAGCAGCTCCAGCTCGCCCTGGTGGACCAGGAGACCGGCCTGCGCGGGTACGCCCTGGCCGGCGAGGAGGTCTTCCTGCGGCCCTGGGAGACCGGCCGGCGCGGCGAGGCCGCCGCGGTGGCCGCCCTGGACGCCATCGCCGACGACCCCGACCTGGGGCTGCGGACCGCCCTGGACCAGCTCAAGGCCCGGGCCGACGCCTGGCGGACCCAGTACGCCGAGCCGACCCTGGCCGACGTCCGGGCCGGCCGGCCGGCGACGGCGTCGGCGGAGCGCGGCCGGCAGCTGTTCGACGAGCTGCGGCTGTCGTTCACCGCGTTGCAGCGGAACCTCGACCGGGCCGCCGGCATCGCCCGGGACGACCTGGTCGGGGCGGCGGAGCGGCTCCGGCTGGTCGCCGCGCTGATCACCCTGGGCCTGCTCGTCCTGCTGGTGGTGCTCACCGTCGGGCTGCGCCGGGTGGTGACCCGGCCCATCGCCGAGCTGGCCGCCGAGGTCCGCCGGGTCGCCGCCGGCAACTTCGACTCCGAGGTGCACGGCAGCGGGCCGCGCGAGCTGGTCGGGCTGGGCGCGGACGTCGAGGCGATGCGGCGGCAGATCGTCGCGGAGTACACGGAGCTGCGGGAGGCGACCGAGCGGCTGGACCAGCAGACCAAGGAGCTGGAGCGGTCCAACACCGAGCTGGAGCAGTTCGCGTACGTCGCCTCGCACGACCTGCAGGAGCCGCTGCGCAAGGTGGCCAGCTTCACCCAGCTCCTGGAGCGCCGCTACAAGGGACAGCTGGACGAGCGGGCCGACCAGTACATCGCCTTCGCGGTGGACGGCGCCAAGCGGATGCAGGTGCTCATCAACGACCTGCTGTCGTTCTCCCGGGTCGGCCGGCTCACCCGCGAGCACGTCGAGCTGTCCGCGGGCGACCTGGTCGAGCAGGCGCTGGCGAACCTGTCGGTGGTGATCGAGGAGACCGGCGCGACGGTCACCGTGGCCGAGGACATGCCGCGGGTGGACGTCGACCAGTCGCTGATGGTCGGGGTCTTCCAGAACCTGATCGGCAACGCGATCAAGTTCCGCGAGGAGGCGCCGCCGGAGATCGCCATCGACGTCCGCGACGGCGGCGAGGAGTGGGAGTTCTCGGTGGCCGACAACGGGATCGGCATCGAGCCCGAGTACGCCGACCGGATCTTCGTCATCTTCCAGCGGCTGCACCCCAAGGACGCGTACCCGGGCACCGGGATCGGTCTGGCGATGTGCCGCAAGATCATCGAGTACCACGGCGGGCGCATCTGGCTGGACACCGAGCGGTCCGGCGGGACGACCTTCCGCTTCACCCTGCCGAAACTGGAGACCTCCTGATGGGCGAGATGACCGACCCCACCGCGCCGATGCCCTCGATCATCGACGTCCTGCTGGTCGAGGACGACCCGGGCGACGTGCTGATGACCCGCGAGGCGTTCGAGGAGCACAAGCTCCGCAACAACCTGCACGTGGTCAACGACGGGGTGGAGGCGGTGTCCTTCCTCCGCCGCGAGGGCGAGTACGCCGACGCGCCCCGGCCCGGGCTGATCCTGCTCGACCTCAACCTGCCCCGGAAGGACGGGCGGGAGGTCCTGCGGGAGATCAAGGCCGACGAGGCGCTGCGGGCCATCCCGGTGGTGGTGCTGACCACCTCCGAGGCGGAGGAGGACGTGCTGCGCTCGTACGACCTGCACGCGAACGCGTACGTGACCAAGCCGGTGGACTTCGAGCGCTTCATCCAGGTCGTCCAGCAGATCGACGACTTCTTCGTCACCGTGGTCAAGCTGCCCCACTAGGGACACGCGCCCCGTGCGCCGGACCGCCCCGGACGGGGTCCGGGACGGTCCTGGGCGGGCGCGGTCAGGGCGTGGACGTCGGGAGCGGTGCGCCGGTCGGGGTGGGCGCCGGGACCGTTGCCGACGGCGCCGGGGGCGGCGACAGCGACGCCTCCGGGCTGCCGGTCGCCGTCGGCTCCCCGGTGGGGCTGCCCTCCGGGCCGGACCCCGCGGACCCCGTCGGGGTGACCGTCGGCTCCCCGGACGGGCTCGGCGTCGAGGTGGGCGTGGTCGTCGGTTCCCGGTCGGTGTCGGTGTCCGAGCTGCCGCGGTCGGCCCCGGTGGCCCGGCCGAGGCTTGTTCCGCCGCCGGACTCGGCGCCGGTGATCGCGGCCAGCGGCTTGCCGGCCGCCGACTCGATCCCGGTGATCGCGCCGAGCGCCACCGCGAACGAGGCCGCGGCGCCGGCGCCGCGCAGCACCCAGCGGGGTCGTACGGCCCGGCGCGGGGTGCCGAGGGTGCCCGTGCCACTGCCGATGCCGCTGGTCCCGGCCCCGGTCGCGGCCCCGGTCGCGCCGAGGACGCGGTCCCGCTCGGCGCCGGCCGGCTCGGCCATGTCTGCCACGTCGGGCGCCCCGGCGAGCCGGCTGCCGTCCGGGTCGATCTCCCGCTCGCCCAGCTCCGGCCCGGTCCGGCCGGGCCGCAGCCGTTCGGTGGACCGCCGCAGCGACTCGGCGCCGCGGTCCGCGGAGGCCCGCAGCACCGAGGTGCTCACCGTGCCGATGACGCTCGCGACCGCCGCACCGGTCAGCGTCCCGGCCGTCCCGAGATAGGACGAGGCGAACGCGGTGACCACAGCGGCCCCGGCGCCGACGCCGATCTCGAGGGGTCTCAGCTCCAGCTTCTTCGTCGTGGTGTCAGTACTCATCGCTTCAGGTGCACGCGCCACGGGGAGGTGGTGTTCCCGGCATCCGCTGTGAGTACCCGCACAGGGGTCAGCGGTCGGCGGTCACCTCGACGAGCGGGCCATCTTCTTCGCCGTGTGCCGCAGCTGGACCACCCGGGCCGCGCCGATCAGGGCGACCAGCAGCGCGCCGAGCACGGCGGCCAGCAGCAGCGCGACGCCGAGCGGCAGGTCGGGGTTGGCGCCGAAGAGGTTGATCTGGACGCTGTTGCCGTTCTGCAGGATGAAGATCAGCAGCAGCAGGAGGACGACCACGGCGGAGATGGAGGCGACCCAGAGGCCGCCGGTCCGGGTGCGGTCCAGGTGCGGCGACGGCGTGGTGGTCCGCCCGGTGGGCTCGTACGGCCCGTCGGCCGGGTCGGTCGGGGGCGTCGTCCCCGGGCGGTCGTCGTCCGGGTGCGGGTACGAAGGGCCGGTCATGGCAGTGGCGTACCCCCGGCCGGGGGCCGGCATGCGCCCGGCCACCCGGGGTACGGCCGGGTCAGCCGAGCCGAGGAGGACCGATGAGCGAGCAGCGGATCGACACCGGGGACGCCGGGACCGACGCCGAGCGGGGGGACGGGGCCGCCCCGACCGGCGAGGTCTCCGCGGCGCCGTCCGGGGAGCGGCGGGCCGAGGACCCCGGCTCGGTCGCCACCGAGTTCGGCGACCGGGCCGACACCGCCCCGGACGACGGCCCCGCGGCCGACATCGCCCACCCCACCATCTGACCCGCTCGCCGGGACCCGCATGCCAGTCCCGCCCGCCGGGACCCGCCGCCAGGACCCGCATGCCGGGCTGTGGCCGTGCGGGGGCGGGGGCCGTGCGGGTCGGCGGCCGGGCCGGCGGCCTTGCGGGGCGGCGGCGTGCGGGGCGGCGGCGTGGCCTGGGGAGCGCGGCGGGCGGAGACAGGCAGTGCCGGGTCAGCGGTAGTGCCGGGCGGCGTCCAGCGCGGCGTCCAGGTAGCCGCCGCCCGGGAACAGCACCGCGTGCACGAGCAGCGGGTGCACCTGGTGCAGCCGCTGCCGGTCCCGCCAGCCGTCGGCCAGCGGCGCCGCCTCGTCGTACGCGGCCAGCAGCGCCGGCACCCACCCGCCGCCGAAGAGCGTGAGCATCGCCAGGTCGGTCTCCCGGTGCCCGCCGTGCGCCGCCGGGTCGACCAGCCAGCCCCGCCCGTACGCCCACAGCACGTTGCCGCTCCACAGGTCGCCGTGGATCCGGGCCGGCGGCTCGGCCGGTCCGGCCAGCTCCAGCAGCCGGGCGGCCAGCCGCTCGAACACCGCGACCTCCGCCGCGCCGATCCCGCCGGAGTCGCGCAGCATCCGCACGTACGGCAGCACCCGGCGCTGCCCGTAGAAGTCCGGCCAGGTCGGGCAGGGCCGGTTGTCCAGCGCGGCCGCCCCGATCCAGCCGTCCCGGGCCGCCCCGAAGACCGGCGCGCCCGCCGCGTGCAGTGCGGCCAGCCCGCCGGCCAGCCGGTGCACCGCCGGCGGCGACGGCCGCCCCGCCGGCAGCCACGGCAGCACCAGCACCTCGGCGTCCCAGGCCAGCACGGCCGGCCGCGGCGGCCCGCCGGGCGCGGCGTTCAGCCAGGCCAGCCCGTCGGCCTCGACGGCGAAGAACCCGTCCGGCGCGCCCGGTCTGGCCTTGACGAACACGTCGCCGCCGTCCGCCAGTCGCAGCTTCCACCGCTCGCCGGTGACCGCACGGCCGTACGACTCGGCGCCGGTCACGCGGACATCGAGCAACCCGGCGACCCGTTCGGACAGGTCCACACCCGGGATGGTGCCCCAGCGGCCCGGCCGGGCGGGGGCATTCAGCCCGGATTCCCCCGTTCGCCGAGCGCCTGCCGGACCTCGGCGAGCAACCCGTGACAGGCCGCCTCGACCAGGTCCAGCACGTGCTCGAACCCCTGCTCGCCGCCGTGGTACGGATCGGGCACGTCCAGCCCGGCCGGGTCCGTCGCCGCCGCGGCGTCGTACGAGCGGAGCATCCGCACCTTGGCCCGGTCGGCGTCCGTGCCGGCCAGCGCGCGCAGCCCGTGCTCGTGGCCGGCGTCCAGCGCCACCACCAGGTTCCGGTCGGCGAAGTCGGCCGGGCGGAACTGCCGGGCGGCGTGCTCCCAGGCCGGGTAGCCGCGGGCCCGCAGCGCCGCCGCCGCCCGGTGGTCCGCGGCCTCGCCGACGTGCCAGTCGCCGAGCCCGGCGCTGTCCACCAGCACCTCCCCGGCCAGCCCGGCGTCGGCCAGCTGCCGGCGGAACACCGCCTCCGCGGTGGGCGAGCGGCAGATGTTGCCGGAGCAGACGAAGCAGACGCGGTACGCCACCCGGCCAGCCTAGGAGGCGTTACGGCACCGTCGATCCCGGGCCGAGCCGCCCGGTCCGCCGGCCGCAAGGGGGGAGCCGGATCGCCCTCCGGTACGTCACAGCGGGCGGCGCGGCTCGGCCCGGCCGCCCCGACCGGGCGCGTGGCAGGATGCCCCGGGACCGCCGGATGGGAGAGGGAGCGCGAGGATGCGGGTGCTCGCCGTCGACTTCGGCACCTCGAACACGGTGGCGGCGCTCGCCGTGGACGGCGGGGCGCCGCGGTTGCTGGCGATCGACGGCTCCCCGCTGGTGCCCTCCTCGGTCTTCCTGGCCGACGACGGCACGCTCGCCGTCGGCCGCGACGCCGACCGGCAGGCGCGGCTGGACCCGGCCCGGTTCGAGCCGAACCCGAAGCGGCGCATCGACGACGGCGAGATCCTGCTCGGCTCCACCGCCGTGCCCGTGGTCACCGCCATCGCCGCGGTGCTGCGCCGGGTCGCCGGCGAGGTCGCGCGGCAGGGCGGCTCGGTCGACGAGGTCCGGCTCACCCACCCGGCCCGCTGGGGCCGCCGCCGCCGTACCGCGCTGGTCGCCGCGGCCCGGGAGTCGGGGCTGGCCGAGGAGCCGGTGCTCATCCCGGAGCCGGTCGCCGCGGCCACCCACTTCGCCACCCTGTCCGGGCACGGCCTGGCCGAGAACGCCGCCCTGGCCGTGTACGACCTCGGCGGCGGCACGTTCGACGCGGCCGTGGTCCGCCGCCGCGCGACCGGCTCCGGTTACGAGGTGCTGGCCGAGGCCGGGCTGCCGGACCTGGGCGGCCTCGACTTCGACCAGGCGATCCGCGAGCACATCGGCCGTACGTCCTCGGTGGCGGCGGACCCGGACGAGTGGGCCCGGCTGCTGGCCCCGGCCGACCCGGCGTCCCGGCGGGCCGCCCGGGCGCTGGCCACCGACATCCGGGACGGCAAGGAGGCGCTGTCCCGCTATCCGCACGTGGACATCGCGCTGCCGCCGCCGTTCGCGGACGTGCACCTGACCCGGTCCGAGCTGGACGACCTGATCCGCGCCGACCTGCGCCGCTCGGTCGACCTCATGATCCGGACGATCGACGGCGCCGGGCTCCGGGCGGCCGACCTGGCCGGGGTCTACCTGGTCGGCGGCTCCTCCCGGATCCCGCTGGTGGCCCGGCTCATCCAGGAGGGGCTCGGGGTCACCCCGACCACGCTGGACCAGCCGGAGACCTCGGTCGCGACCGGCGCGCTCTACCTGTCGACGGGGGCGGCGACGCCGGCCGCCCGGAGCGCGGCCGCGATGGCGGCCGGGACCGGCGGTCCGGGCCGCGCCGG
>CADCTP010000225.1 GCA_902805565.1 uncultured Mycobacteriales bacterium | reverse complement strand
GCTGGACGGGCGGCCGGCGGTGGTGCGGGCGTTCGACCCGCCCGCCACGCCGTACGGGCGGGGCCACCGCGGCGTGGACCTGGCCGCGGCCGCCGGCGATCCGGTGCGGGCGGCCGCGGAGGGCGTGGTCGTCTTCGCCGGGATGCTGGCCGGGCGCGGGGTGGTGTCGGTCGACCACGCCGGCGGCCTCCGGACGACGTACGAGCCGGTGGCGGTCGCGGTCCGGGCGGGTGCCGTGGTCCCGCGCGGCGCCGTGCTCGGCCGGCTGACCGCCGGGCATGCCGGCTGCCCGGGCGCGTGCCTGCACTGGGGCCTGCGGCGGGGCGAGGTCTATCTCGACCCGCTGTCCCTGCTGCGTCCCCGGGCGGTGCGGCTGCTCCCGCTGGCCGGGGAGCTCGGCTCACGCCCGGGGATGGGCCTGCCGGTAGGCGGCGCGCAGCCGTTCCACCGAGACGTGGGTGTAGATCTGCGTGGTCGACAGGCTGGCGTGGCCCAGGAGCTCCTGGATCGCGCGCAGGTCGGCGCCGCCTTCCAGCAGGTGGGTGGCGGCGGTGTGCCGCAGCCCGTGCGGCCCGAGGTCCGGCGCGTCGGGCAGCCCGCCGAGGTGCTCGTGCACCAGCCGGCGAACCGTCCGCGGGTCGATCCGGCGCCCCTTGGCCCCCAGCACCAGGGCCGGCCCGCTGCCCGCGACCGCGAGCGCGGGCCGCCCCTGCCGCAGCCAGGCCTCCAGCGCCTCCTCCGCGGGCAGGCCGTAGGGAACCGACCGCTCTTTGCTCCCCTTGCCGAGGACACGGACCACCCGCCGATGCCGGTCGACGTCGTCGACGTCCAGCCCCACCAGCTCGCCGACCCGGATGCCGGTGGCGTAGAGCAGCTCCAGCACCAGCCGGTCCCGTAGCCCGAGCGGGCCGTCGTCGGCGGTGGGGTGCTCGACCAGGGCGGTGGCCTGCTCCTGGCGGAGCACCGGCGGCAGCGTGCGGTGCGCCCGCGGGCTGGCGAGCTGCGTGCCGGGATCGGTCGCCAGCAGGCCGGTGCGGTGGGCGTAGGCGGTGAAGGCGCGGGCGGCGGCGGCCCGCGGAGCCAGCGTGGTGCGGGCCGCACCGGTGCTGCGCAGCCGGGCCAGCCAGCTGCGCAGCACGTGGATGTCCAACCCGGCGGGCCCGGTGTGCCCCATCCGGGCGGCGTGGTCGAGCAGCCCGACGACGTCGGTGAGGTAGGCCCGGACCGAGTGCCCGGACAGGTTGCGCTCCAGGGTCAGGT
The DNA here is from genome assembly GCA_902805565.1 of uncultured Mycobacteriales bacterium. Lineage (GTDB taxonomy): Bacteria > Actinomycetota > Actinomycetes > Mycobacteriales > CADCTP01 > CADCTP01. The sequence continues at coordinate 15,879 of CADCTP010000225.1, read as the reverse complement.
GCCGCTCGAAGCGATCCACCGCGGCGCCGAGCGCCGCCGGCAAGCCCGCCCGGCGGTCCGCCGTCCCGGCCCGGGGCGCACCCGCGGCGGTCCGCCCGGCGACCCCGGTGCCGGCAGCCGCTCCGGTCCCACCGGAGCCACCGCCCGCCCCGTCGCCGTCATCGATCTCGTCCGGAGCGACCCCGTCGCCCCCGGTCGAACGGGGGCCGCCAGCGGCCTCCGCCCCGGGCCCCACTTCGACCGCCGATCGCGGTGACGGTGGGCGTTCGACCGGAGGCGGAGCGGGCACACTGGACCCGACCTGGCCCTTCCCCATCGACACACGGCGTGGTGTAGCGATGTGTGCCGGCACATCCCCCCGCTCAGTCGGGTTTCCGCCCGTGTCCATGGTGCGAACTTCCCGCCTGCCATCGGCTGAGTCAAGATCATCGACGGCCCGGCGGAACGCGGTTGCGCGATCGGGTTGAGTGGACCCATGACCCCCGCCGGGACGATCGACTACCGAGTCAGCGCACCGGTCGACGGGCCGTCGCTCGACGCGCTGATGGACGCGGCGTGGCCCGACCACGCCCGGATGGATCCCGAGGTGCTCCGCCGCCACTCCGCCGGCTGGGTCTGCGCGTACGACGGCGCCGACCTCGTCGGCTTCGTGAACGTGGCCTGGGACGGCGCCACCCACTTCTTCCTGCTCGACACCACCGTGGCGCCGTCACACCAGCGCCGCGGGATCGGCCTCGGGCTGGTCGAGCGAGCCGCGACCCTGTCCCGGGACCGCGGCGGGGACTGGCTGCACGTCGACCACGACGAGGAGCTCACCCCGTTCTACGAAGCCTGCGGCTTCACCACGACGCCGGCCGGACTGATCGGGCTGACCGGCTGAGCGATCACGGAACGGAGCAATTTCCTGGTCTTTTAGGAGCCAACGTCCGTTTCTCATTGCACAGGTGCGTCCACACGACTACCGTCCGTCCAACTGCACGTCGGAGCGACCGCAGGTCCCCGGTCCCGGACTGTCGCCGAGATCGGGAGGGACCGCACCGTGGGCCAGATCGGGCCGGGCACACCGGGGGCCGGTGGCGACGACGACGCCACCCGCATCCTCACCCATCTGTTCCGGTACCGCCGGAGCCCGCAGCGGGCGGAGCCCTGCGGCCGGATGCCGTGCCTGACCTGCTTCGCCGTGCACCGGCCCAAGGTGGAGGCCTTCGTCCGGGCCGGGCTGCCGGTCGAGTTCGTCATCGCGGCGTTCCCCGCGAAGTCGCCGAACCGGCGCAAGACCCTCGGCGCCCTGCCGGACCTCGGCGAGCGGCTGGCGCTGGAGTTCCTGCAGTCGTTCTGCGAGCAGGTCGCGCACTACCACCCGCCCGGGGCCCGGATCACCATCGCCTCCGACGGCCACGTGTTCGGTGACCTCGTCGGGGTGTCCGACGAGGAGGTCACCGCGTACCACCGGGAGCTCAGGTCGATCATCGACGAGCTCGGTGGCGCCTCGCTCCGCGTCCACTCGCTCAGCGACTCCTACGGTGCGGCCGACTACGAGACGCTGCGCGCCACCCTGGTGGCCGAGCACGCCACCCCGCTGGACGAGCTGCACCGTCTGGTCCGCACCGAGCCGGGGTGGCGGCACCTGTTCGACGGCATGCACCGGTTCATGGTCGAGGACCAGGTGGAGCTGCGGCCGGACGCCAGCCGTACGCGGGTCCGCCTGGACTGCAAGGACCTGGCGCTGCGGGTGATCCAACGCAGCAACGCGTGGAGCTCGGTCGTCGCGCGGACGTTCCCGGCCGCGGTCCGGCTGTCCATCCACCCGCAGCCGCACCACTCGGCGAAGATCGGCGTGCACATGCTCCGCACCCGGGACGCCTGGCTCACCCCGTGGCACGGGACGGTCCTCGACGACGGCCAGCGGCTCACACTGGTCAAGCGGGCCGAGGCGGAGCGGTTGAACGCCACCGTCGCCTATCGCCGGGGCCGGCCCAGTCATTTCGTCGCCCCCCACCTGGCCCCGCCGTTCGACGACCTCGACCGGCCCGCGATCCTGCAGGAGGTCTCCGCATGACCACGATCGACGCATCCGCCCTGCGCCGGACCGTCCAGGACCCGTTCGGGCTCGTGGTCGAGGCCCCGGACGGGGACGCGGACCTGCGCGACCTCGCGCCCGGGACGCTGGCGGCGTGGACCGAGGAGCACCGGGTGCTGGTGCTGCGCGGGTTCCGGCTGCTGGAGAAGCCGGCCCTGGTGGCCTACTGCGAGTCCTGGGGCGAGATCCTGACCTGGGACTTCGGCGCCGTGCTCGACCTGGTCATCCAGGACGACGCGCAGAACTACCTCTTCACCCGGGGCGAGGTGCCCTTCCACTGGGACGGCGCGTTCGCCCGGGTCGACCCGCGGTTCTTCCTCTTCCAGTGCCTGCGGGCACCGGCCGCCGGCGGCGGCGGCGAGACCGTCTTCAGCGACACCACCCGGGTGGTCGCCGACGCCGACCCGGCGACGGTGCACCGCTGGGAGTCGCTGGGCGTGACCTACCGGACGGAGAAGCTGGCCCACTACGGCGGCGAGATCACCAAGCCGCTGCTGTCCCGGCACCCGTCCTCCGGCGCGCCCACGATCCGGTTCGCCGAGCCGCTGCCGCCCGACCGGTTCCTCAACCCGCTGTCGGTGCGGGTCGAGGGCGTCGCCGCGGCGGACCAGGACAGGTTCGTCGCCGACCTCTGCCGCCTGCTGCACCGCGCGGACTACTGCTACGCCCACGAGTGGCGCGACGGCGACATCCTCGTCGCCGACAACCACGCCCTCGTCCACGGCCGCAACGCCTTCCGCGGCGACGCCTCCCGCGTCCTGCAACGCATCCAGGTGATCTGACCCGCCCGGACCGCGGGCCCGCCCCGCGGAGCCCGCCACCCTCCGCCACGCCCCGGAACCAGCCTCGACGGCCCGACCCGCCGCCGCGCCGCCTACCCACACCGCCTCCGGCCGCCCGACCCGGAACCAGCCACCCAGCCGGAAGGCGCCGCCACCGGCCGACCCGCCGCCCTCCGGCCCCGACCGCCCACACCACCCATGCCCCCGATCCCACGCCGGCATGAGCCGGAGGGCCCGCCGCCAGGCCGACCGGCCACCGGCCACCGGCCACCGACACGGCCCCCAGCCACGGCCACCGGCCACCGGCCTCCGGCCACGGCCACCGACACCGGCCACCAGCCCCGGCCACCAGCCCCGGCGACCGGCGCCGCATACGGACGCCATGACCGATGCAGCGCCGGGACGCAGGGCGCCGCCACAAGTGGACCGGCCATCCCACCGCCCTCGACCAAACGCCGCCCCGCCAAAGCGACCGCCGAAGGTCGCGAGGACTGCGCCCAGGCCACCACGGCCGCCGCGGGCCCGTGCCGGCCCCGGGCCGATGCGCCGTTGGCCGATCGAGTCCGCCGGCGTCACCCACCGCACCGGACGCAACCACGCCTCCTACAGCCGCCGCGAGCCGGTACCGGCCGGGGACGAGCCGAGGCTCGGCCGGTGCCCAGCCGGTGCCCAACCGAGCCTGCCGGCGCCGAACCGAACCCGACCCCACCGGCGCGCACCGGCGCCGAGGCGAGGCGGACGGCGCCGAACCGAACCCGACCCCACTGGTGCCCACCGGCGCCTAGCCGGCGCCGAGGCGGACGGTGCCGAGCCGAAGCCGGGCCGGCGCCGAACCGAAGCCGGGCCGGTGCCGAAGCCGGGCCGGTGCCGAAGCCGGATCGGTGCCGACCCTGTGCAGGCGGCCGGACGGTGCCGAGTTGGTGCCGGCCGGCGACGGCGCCGGGTCGCGGCGGCCGCGCCGGTGACGGCGGTGGGGTCAGCGTCGGGGGGTGGCGCGGGCGGCGGGCGTGAGCTGCCATCCCGCGGGGGTCATCTCGACGAAGCCGAGGAGCTCCAGGCCGGGCAGGGCGCGCAGGACCTCCAGGGCCGGGACCCCGCAGCTGCGGGCGATCCGGTCCGGCGTGGTCACGCCCACGGTCGGCAGGCCGTCGAGCACCTGGCGGGCGAGCGGCTCCAGGGCGTCGCGGGGGTCGGCCGCGGCCCGGCGGCGGTCGGCGAGGTCGTCGCCGAGCGCGCCGACCTCCTCCAGCACCTCGGCGGCCCGGGTGACCACGCGGACCTCGGGATCGGACCGCAGCAGGTCGTGCACCCCGGCCGACTCGCCGGAGGTGACCGGGCCAGGCACGCCGAGCACCCGCCGGCCCATCCGCAGCGCCTGCCGGGCCGTGGCCAGGGCGCCGCTGCGCAGGCCCGCCTCGACGACCACGGTGCCCGCGGTGAGCGCGGCGACGAGCCGGTTGCGGACCAGGAAGCGGTGCCGCTGCGGGGTGGCGTCCGGCGGGAACTCGGTGAGCAGCAGCCCGTCCCGGCCGATCCGGCGGAACAGTCCGCCGTGCGCCTGCGGGTACGGCTCCCGCAGCCCGCCGGCCACGACCGCGACCGTCGGCCGGCCGGCGGCCAGCGCGCCGCGGTGCGCGGCGGCGTCGATGCCGAACGCGCCGCCGGAGACCACTGTCCACCCCCGGGTGGCCAGGCCGTGGGCGAGCTCGGCCGCGACGTGCTGCCCGTACGGCGTGGCGGTGCGGGAGCCGACCACGGCGACCGCGCGGGCGAGCGCCTCGTCCAGTCGCGGCGGCCCGAGCGCCCACAGCGCCAGCGGCGGCGTCAGCTCGACCTGGTGGCGCGGCACGCCCTCCCCGCGCTCCCGGTCGAACGCCACCTCCATCGCCCGCAGCGCCTCGTCCGGCCACTCCGCGTCCTCCGGGGTGACCAGCCGCGCCCCCAGCCGCCGCGCCTCGGCGAGGTCCGCGGCGGCCCGGTCCTCCTCGCGCCGGGCCGCCGCCAGCGCCGCCACCGCCCCGGTCGCCGCGCCGGCCCGCATCCGCCGCGCCGCCTCCACCGGCCCGACCTCGGTGACCAGGTCGAACACCGCCCGGCGGCCGGGCTCCACGGCCCGGCTGAGCCACGCCCGGGCCAGCCGCACCTCGGCCGGCGAGGGCCGGCGCACCACGGCGGTCACCGGGTCGTCCAGCGCGAACGCAGCGCCACGGCCTCGTCGACGTCACCGCGGACCGGCCGGTCCCGGCCGGCCAGGTCGCTCACCGACCAGGCCACCCGCAGCACCCGGTCGTAGCCGCGGGCGCTCAGCGTGCCCCGGTCGAGCTGGAGGTCGGCCTGGGACGTCACCGCGGCCGGCAGCCGCCAGCGGGAGCGCAGCTGCGGTCCCGGGACGTCGGCGTTGATCCGCCAACCGGTGCCGGACAGCCGGGCGGCGGCGGCCGTGCGGGCGGCGCGGACCCGGGCCGCCACCGTCGCGCTCGTCTCGGCGGCCCCGGCGGCGTCGAGCAGGTCGGCCGGGCTGACCGGCTGCAGGCTGACCTGCAGGTCCACCCGGTCCAGCAGCGGACCGGACAGCCGGCCGAAGTAGCGCCGCTTCGCCGTCGAGGTGCAGCGGCACTCCCCCTCGCCGGCCGGCGCCGCGCACGGGCACGGGTTCGCCGCGAGCACCAGCTGGAACCGCGCCGGGTAGCGCATCACCCCGCCGGACCGGGCGATCGCGACCTCGCCGCTCTCCAGCGGCTGCCGCAGCGCGTCCAGCACGCCGCCCTGGAACTCGGGGGCCTCGTCCAGGAAGAGGATCCCGCGGTGGGACAGCGACACCGCGCCGGGGCGCGCGTACGGCGAGCCGCCGCCGACCAGCGCGGCGGCGCTCGCGGTGTGGTGCGGGGCCTCGAACGGCGGCCGGCGCAGCAGCGCCGCGTCGGGGTCCAGCCGCCCGGCCACCGAGTGGACCGCGGTGACCTCCAGCGCCTCCTCCACCGCCAGCGGTGGGAGCAGCCCCGGCAGCCGCTCGGCCAGCATCGTCTTGCCGGTCCCGGGCGGCCCGGTGAAGAGCAGGTGGTGGCCGCCGGCCGCGGCGACCTCCAGCGCGCGGCGGCCCACCGTCTGTCCGACCACGTCGGCGAGGTCGGGACCGGGCACCTCCCGGGCCGGGCCGTCGGGCCGGCCGGCGACCGTCCGGTCGTCCTCGCCGCGCAGGAACGCCAGCAGGTCGGCCAGGTCCCGGACGCCGCGCACGTCGATGTCGGGCACCAGCGTCGCCTCGGCGAGGTTGCCCACCGGCACCACGACCCGGCGGATCCCGGCCCGGCCGGCCGCGATCACCGCCGGCAGCACCCCGCGGGTCGGGCGCAGCCCGCCGTCCAGGCCCAGCTCGCCCAGCAGCACGACGTCGGCCAGCGGCTCCGCCGGCACCGCGCCGGCCGCGGTGAGCACGCCGACCGCCAGCGCGACGTCGAACATCGAGCCCCGCTTGGGCAGCGTCGCCGGCAGCAGGGCCAGCGTCAGCCTGCGGGTGGGCCAGGCCTCGCCCGAGTTCTGGATGGCCGAGCGGATGCGGTCCCGCGCCTCGTGCAGGGCGGCGTCCGGCAGGCCGATCATCGTCACGCCGGGCAGCCCGTCGGTCAGGTCGACCTGGATCTCGACCAGCTGGCCGGACACCCCGAGCACGGCGACCGACGTGGTCCGGGCGAGCGTCATCAGAACGCCCCGCGCAGGTGCCGGACGACCGGGTCGCCGACCGGCCGGCGGACCACGGTGACCACGTCGAAGCGCAGGTCCCGCCAGCCGATCCCGCGCTCGGCCAGGTAACGCAGGGCGAGCCGGCGCAGCCGGGCCGCCTTGGCCCCGACCACCGCCTCGGCCGGGTCGCCGTACGCGCTCCCGGTGCGGGTCTTCACCTCACAGACGACCAGCGTGCCGCCCTCGGCGGCGACGATGTCGATCTCCCCCTCGGCGCACCGCCAGTTGCGGTCGAGGACCTGCAGCCCGGCGGCCTCCAGGTGCCGCACCGCCACGTCCTCCCCGAACTGTCCCAGCAGGACCTTGACCCGTCCCACGAGTCCTCCCCTCGTCGGGGACGAGCCTCGCCGGGCGGCTCCGGGCGGACCAGGGCGTGCGGACGATCTGTGGACGGGCGAAAAGCTGTGGACGGGCGTTCGACAGCGGCCAGGATGTGTGCATGCGGGATGCGGAATCGGCGGTCCGGGCGCACGTCGCGGCCTTCAACGACGGCGACGTGACGGCGCTGCTGGCCGGCTTCGCGCCGGACGCGGTCTGGCGCACCGGCGAGAGCGTGGCCCGCGGGTCGGCCGAACTGGCGGAGCTGTTCGCGGGGGCGATCACCGCGCTGCGCCCGACGCTCACCGTGCGGACCCTGGTCGCCGCCGGCGACCGGGTCGCCTGCGAGCTCACCGAACGGCTGACCGCCGGCTCCGGCGAGCGCACCGACCCGATCGCCGGCTTCTACGAGCTGTCCGGCGGGCTCATCACCGCCGCGCGGATCTACCGGGCCGGCAGCGCCGAGGTGGACTGACCGGCGTCAGGCCGGGTCGTCGGGCTCCGGCCGGCGGACGCCCTGCACCGGCTGCGCGGTCTCGGAGGTGCCCTCCAGGGACCGCACCGGCGGCGCGGTCCCCTCGGGCACGTCGGCGGGCGCCGCCGGGAGGTCGGGCCGGTCCGGGTCGGGGTCGGGCATCGAACGCGTCATGCCCGGGTCCCTACCCCGCCCGACGCCGCCCGATCCGCCGCCCCGGCCGGCCCGCCCCGACACGGCTCCACCCGGGCTCGGCGACTGACGACGAGCGTCATCGCGGGGCGGGTCACCGGGACGCGACCGCCGGGACGGAGCCGCGGCTCACCGCCCGGCCAGGCGGATGACCGCCGTGCGCCGGTCGAGATCGACCGCACTGCCCGGCGGCGCTCCCTCCCGGACGCCGGACGCCCGGCCGCGACCGCCCGCCGGGACCCGGCAGGGGTCAGGCGTCCGGGACCTCGAGCTCCGGCTTCTCCAGCTCCTCGACGTTGACGTCCTTGAACGTCACCACCCGGACGTTCTTGACGAAGCGGGCCGGACGGTACATGTCCCAGACCCAGGCGTCGCTCATCCGCAGCTCGAAGTAGACCTCGCCGTCGGCGTTGCGGACCTGCAGGTCCACGGCGTTGGCCAGGTAGAAGCGGCGCTCTGTCTCGACGACGTACGCGAACTGCCGCACGATGTCCCGGTACTCCCGGTACAGCTGCAGCTCCATGTCGGTCTCGTACTTCTCGAGATCCTCAGCACTCATGCCGTCACGCCTTCCACCGCTCCATCTTCGCGCACCGGCGGCACCAACACCGCACGCCCCCCGACGCGTCGCACGTTGACATAGGAGAACCGGTGTTCCGGGCAGGGCCCGTGCCGGCGCAGCGCCGCGGAGTGCACGGGTGTCACGTACCCCTTGTGGGTCGCGAACTCGTAGTCCGGCCAGCGATCGTGCAGCCCCACCATGATGCGGTCCCGGGTCACCTTGGCCAGCACCGACGCCGCCGCGATGCAGGCCACGGTCGCGTCGCCCTTGGGCACCGCCGCCGACGGCACGGTCAGGCCGCGCACCGGGAAGCCGTCGGTCAGCACGTACGCCGGGGCCGGGTCGAGCCGGGCGACCGCCCGCCGCATGCCCTCGATGTTCATCACGTGCAGGCCGTGCCGGTCGACCTCCCCGGCCGGGACGACGACCACCGACCAGGCCAGCGCCCGCCGTACGACCTGGGCGTAGACCTCCTCGCGGACGGCCGCGGTGAGCAGCTTGGAGTCGTTGAGGCCCGGGACCTGGCCGCGCCGGCCCTCCGGCAGCACGCAGGCCGCGATCACCAGCGGTCCGGCACAGGCGCCGCGGCCGGCCTCGTCGGTCCCGGCGACCAGCCCGAAGCCGTGCCGGCGCAGCGCGCTCTCGGCGGCCCAGAGACCGGAGTCGCGGCGGACGACGGCGCGGGGAGGCTGCATCGGGTCGGGCATGGCAGGGGAAAGCCTACGACCACACGGTGAAGCCGGTGTCGACCCGCTCCCCGGCGAGCAGCCGGGGCAGGTCCGCCGGCAGCGTGTCCGGGAAGAACCGGCCGCGCCCGGCCAGCACGTCCTCCAGCGGCACCCAGCGGCACTCCAGGAAGGTCGCGACCTCCTCGGGCAGCCGCGCGGTCGCGCCGCGCTCCGGCGGACCGGGCAGGACGGCCAGGTGCATCACCGTCTCGGCCCAGTGCCGCCGGCCCAGCCACCGGTACGTCGTCTCGCCGTGCCAGCGGGCCTCGCCGACCGCCGCGGCCGGCACCCGGTAGCCGGTCTCCTCGGCGGTCTCCCGCCGGGCCGCCGCCGCGGTCGACTCCCCCGGCTCGACACCGCCGCCCGGGACCTCCAGCCACTCGCCGGTGTCCGGCTCAGCCGGGTCCCGCGCCCGCAGCAGCAGCAGCCGCCCGGCGCTCACCACGAGCAGCCGGGACGACAGCCGCCACGGCCGCGGCGGCTCAGCGAGCACGCCGGCGGCGCAGCCCGTTCCCGACCAGCAGCACCACGGCCAGCACCGGCACGCCGACCAGCAGCGGGAACGTCCACGGCGAACGGCCGTCACCGCCGAAGGCCGGTGGGGTGCCGAGGGTGTCCCACCGGTCCACCGGCCAGATGATGACGAACGCCTTGCCGATGACGTCGTCCATCGCCACCGTGCCCTCGTCGGCGTCGGTGATGTGCGCCCGGGAGTCGGCGGACTGGTCGCGGTGGTCGCCCATCAGCCACATCCGGCCCTCGGGCACGACGACCGGGCCGAACGGGGTGGACTGGTAGTCCGGGTCGGTGACGTAGACGTACGGCTCGTCCAGGGGCCGGCCGTCGACCGTCACCCGGCCCTCGGCGTCGCAGCACTGGACGGTCTGGCCGCCGACCGCGATGACCCGCTTGACGAAGTCCTTCTCCCCCGGCGTGGCCACCCCGAACGTGCTGGCCACCGTCTGCACGGCGCGCTGGAGGAAGTTCGACGGCCGGTCGACGGCGGTCTCCGGCGCCCAGGACTCCGGGCCCCGGAAGACCACGATGTCCCCGGGCGACGGGTCCCCGAAGCGGTAGGTGACCTTGTTGACCAGCACCCGGTCGCCGGAGCAGCCGGGGCAGCCGTGCAGGGTCTGCTCCATCGAGCCGGACGGGATGAAGAAGGCCTTCACCAGGAACGTGTTGATCAGCAGCGCCAGCACGACCGCGATCAGCAACAGGACCGGCAGCTCCCGCAGGAAGGAGCCCTTCCTTGGCTCCTTGCGCGGTCGGTCCGGATCAGGCTGCGCTGCGGTCCCCACCGGGGTCTCGTCTGACACCCGGCAAACCCTACGGCGTCGGCTCGTACGGCCGGCGTCAGCGGGAGACCGGGTCGCGCTTCTCCTTGATCTTGGCGGCCTTGCCGCGCAGCTCACGGAGGTAGTAGAGCTTGGCGCGGCGGACGTCGCCGCGGGTCGCGACCTCGATCTTCTGGATGATCGGGGTGTGCACCGGGAAGGTGCGCTCCACGCCGACCCCGAAGCTCACCTTGCGGACGGTGAAGGTCTCCCGGATGCCGCCGCCCTGGCGGCGGATGACCACGCCCTGGAAGAGCTGGACCCGCTCGCGGGACCCCTCGACCACGCGCACGTGGACCTTGAGCGTGTCGCCGGGGCGGAAGTCCGGGATGTCGGAACGCAACGACTCGGCGTCCAGGGCGTCCAGCGTGTTCATCTCGGCGTCTTCCTTCGCGTACGACAGGCGCGCGACAGGCGCGCCGGGGGTCTTGGGTCAGGGAGTCCGGGCCCGAACCGGCCCGCGACAACCCGTCCAGGGTGCCACACCGAGGACCAGGTTACGAAACCCGGGGGTCCTCCAGCGCCGCGCGGTCCCGCTCGGACAGCTCGGCCGCGGCCAGCAGGTCCGGCCGGCGGGCCGCGGTGCGGCGCAGCGACTCGTCCCGCCGCCACCGGGCCACCGCGCCGTGGTCGCCGGACAGCAGCACGTCCGGCACGGCCAGCCCGTGCCACACCGGCGGGCGGGTGAACACGGGATACTCCAGCAGCCCGCCGGCGTGCGACTCCTCGGTCAGCGACTCCGGGTTGCCGAGGAAGCCGGGCAGCAGCCGGGCGACCGCCTCCACCATCACCAGGACCGCGGCCTCGCCGCCGGCCAGCACGTAGTCGCCGATCGACACCTCGTCCACCGGCATCCGGGTGCCGGCCCAGGAGACCACCCGCTGGTCGATCCCCTCGTACCGGCCGCAGCCGAAGACCAGCCACGGCTCGGCGGCCAGCTCGTGCGCCAGCGCCTGGCTGAACGGCCGCCCGGACGGGGTCGGCACCACGAACCGGGGGGCCGGCCCGTCCGGCGGCGCGATCTCGGCCAGCGCGAGGCCCCACGGCTCCGGCCGCATCACCATGCCGGCGCCGCCGCCGTACGGGGTGTCGTCCACCGTCCGGTGCCGGTCGCCGGTCCACCGCCGCAGGTCGTGCAGGTGGACGTCGAGCAGGCCGTTGTCGACCGCGCGGCCGAGCAGGGACACCGACAGCGGCCCGGTGAGGTAGTCGGGGAAGATCGAGAGGACGTCGACCCTCACAGGTCGAACAGCCCCTCCGGCGGGTCCACCACGACCCGGCCGCCCGGCACGTCGACCGACGGCACCAGCTCCCGGACGAACGGCACCAGGTGCTCGCCGCCGTCGGGGTCCCGGACCACCAGCAGGTCCGAGGCCGGGGAGTGCACGACGTCGGCCACGGTACCCAGCGCGGAGCCGGCGGTGTCGACCGCGGCCAGGCCGATCAGGTCGTGGTCGTACCACTCGTCCTCGGCGTCGATCGGCGGCAGGTCGGCCGAGTCGACGACCAGCACGGTGCCGCGCAGGGCCTCGGCGTCCTCCCGGGACGCCGGGCCCTCGAACAGGACCACCAGCCCGCCGGGCCGGGGCCGGGCCTCGGCGACCACCAGCGGCCCGCGCTCGACCGGGTCGGTGCGCAGCGACGACCCGGGCGCGAACCGCGCGTCCGGGTCGTCGGTGCGGAGCTCGACGGTGACCTCGCCGCGCACGCCCTGCGGCCGGCCGATCCGTCCCACCACGAGGTCCATCAGGTCGGCACCGGTCAGTCGGTGTCGACGACGTCGACCCGGACGCCGCGGCCGCCGATTCCGGCGACCACCTGGCGCAGCGCCTTGGCGGTCCGGCCGCTGCGGCCGATCACCTTACCCAGGTCGTCCGGGTTGACCCGCACCTCCAGCCGCTTGCCGCGGCGGGAGGTGACGAGGTCGACCCGGACGTCGTCCGGGTGTTCGACGATCCCCCGAACGAGGTGCTCGAGAGCAGCCTCGAGCACCTACGCCTCCGGGGTGGCTGGCGCCTCGGCGGGCGCGTCGGCGGGCGCGTCGGCCTTCTTCGGGGCCCGCTTGCGCGGGGTGGTGGCGTCGCCGCCGGAGCCGGAGGCAGCGCCCAGGCTCTCGCGGGCGGCCTCCTCGAAGGCGGCCCGGCGGTCCGGCTTCGGCGCGGCAACGAGCATGGCCGGCGGCGCCGGCTCGCCCTTGAACTTCTGCCAGTCCCCGGTGACCCGCAGGATCGCGGCGACCGCCTCGGTCGGCTGCGCGCCGACGCCGAGCCAGTACTGCGCGCGCTCGGAGTTGACGGTGATCCGGGACGGGTCGTCCTTGGGGTGGTACTCCCCGATCGCCTCGATGGACCGGCCGTCCCGCTTGGTCCGGGCGTCGGCGACGACGATGCGGTAGTGCGGCTCGCGCATCTTGCCGATGCGCATGAGCTTGATCTTGGTGGCCACGGGTGCGGTTGCTCCAGCTGCTCGAACGGATGGGCGCCGACGCCGCGAGTGGGGCACGCGGTCCGGTCACCGAGAGGGGGCGGGCCCGCGCCGGGTTGAGAGGGACCCGACGCATGCTCGCGCTCAGTCAGCCATCATGCCAGACCCGGGACCCGCCGGCGGAACCGCACCGGCGGGTCGCCGCCCGGCTAGTACGCCTTGGCGCAGTACGCGATCACGTCGGGCTCGTCGCCGGTGGCCGGCAGCGACCCGTCCGCCCGGACCAGGCAGCGCACGGTCACCGCGCGCTCGGCCAGCTTCGCCTCGCCCTCGGGCCCCAGGTCGGCCCACGGCATCCGGGCCCAGCCGCCGGCGCCGACGGCCTCGATGACGTCGTCGATCGTCCCGGCGTCGGAGATCCGGGCGTCCCGCTTGCGCTCGGCCTCCGCGTACAGCGCGGTCTGGTCCTCCACCAGCGCCACCCGCACCGCGTCGGCCACCGCGGCCAGCGCGGTCGGCGTCTTGGTGCCGGGGATCCGGCGGACCAGCGTGACGTTGCCCTCGGCGAGGTCCCGCGGGCCGACCTCGACCCGGATCGGCACGCCCTTGAGCTCCCAGTCCACCGCGCGCCGGCCGAACGGCACGTCCGCCCGGTCGTCCAGCTCCACCCGCACGCCGATGTCGCGCAGGCTGCCGGCGATGGCCGCCGCCGCCTCGCCGGCCTCGGCCTTGACCAGCACCACCGCGACCTGGGTCGGCGCCAGCCGGGGCGGCACCCGCAGCCCGCTGTCGTCGCCGTGGCCCATGATCAGCCCGCCGACCATCCGGGTGGACGTGCCCCACGAGGTCTGCCAGGCGAACTCGCGCTGCGAGCTGGGCGCCAGGAACTCGATCCCGAACGCCTTGGCGAAATTCTGCCCGAGCTCGTGCGAGGTGCCCATCTGCAGGGCCTTGCCGTCGCCGGTCATCAGCTCCAGCGTCATCGTGTTCGTCGCGCCGGCGAACCGCTCCCGCGCGGTCTTGCGGCCGACGATGACCGGCAGCGCCAGCACGTCGACCATGAAGTCCTGGTAGACGTCGCGCAGGATCCGCTGCGCGTACGCCCGGGCGTCGTCGGAGGTGGCGTGCGCGGTGTGCCCCTCCTGCCAGAGGAACTCGCTGGTGCGCAGGAACAGCCGGGGCCGCATCTCCCAGCGGACCACGTTGGCCCACTGGTTGATCAGCAGCGGCAGGTCGCGGTAGCTCTGCACCCACTTGGCGAAGCTCGCGTTGATGATCGTCTCGCTGGTCGGCCGGACGACGACCGGCTCCTCCAGCTCCTTGCCGCCGCCGATGGTCACCACGGCGAGCTCCGGGCTGAAGCCCTCGACGTGCTCGGCTTCCTTCTTCAGGTACGACTCGGGGATGAACAGCGGGAAGTACGCGTTCCTGGCGCCGGCGGCCTTGATCCGGGCGTCGACCTCGGCCTGCATCCGCTCCCAGAGCGCGTACCCGTACGGTCGGATGACCATGGTCCCGCGGACCGGGCCGTTCTCGGCCAGCTCGGCCTTGGCCAGGATGTCCTGATACCAGCGGGGGAAGTCCTCCGCCTGCGGGGTGAGCACGCGTGCCATGGCGCCAGAGCCTACGGGGTCAGCGGACGACGGCTCCGCGCAGGACGATGCGGACCGGGTGGGCCAGGACGGACAGGTCCTCGCGCGGGTCCGCGGCGTAGACGACGAAGTCCGCCGACGCGCCCTCGACCAGCCCCGGCAGGCCCAGGTAGTCCCGGGCGGCCCAGGACCCGGCGGCGAGCGCGGCCTCGGCCGGCACCCCGGCCGCGTGCAGGGCGCGGATCTCACCGGCGACCAGCCCGTGCGGCAGCACGCCGCCGGCGTCGGTGCCGGCCAGCAGCGGGACACCGGCCTCGTACGCGTCCCGGACCCGGTCGGCGGCGGTGCGGTGCAGGGCCAGCATGTGCGCGGCGTACCCGGGGAACTTGCCGGCCCGCTGGGCGATGTCCGGGAACGTCCCCACGTTGAGCAGGGTCGGGGTGAGCCGGATGCCGCGGCGGGCGGCCTCGTCGACGATCCCGCCGGTCAGCCCGGTGCCGTGCTCCAGGGTGTCCACCCCGGCGGCGACCAGGCCGGGCAGCGCGTCCTCGCCGAAGACGTGCACGGCGACCCGGGCGCCCAGCTCGTGGGCGCGGCCGACCGCGGCGGCCAGCGCGTCGTCCGGCCACAGCGGGGCGAGGTCGCCGACCCCCCGGTCGATCCAGTCGCCGACCAGCTTCACCCAGCCGTCGCCCAGCCGGACCTGCTCCTCGACCGCGGCGACCAGGCCGTCCGGCTCGACCTCGATCCCGATGTCGCGCAGGTAGCGCTTCGGCCGGGCGATGTGCCGGCCGGCGCGGATCAGCCGGGGCAGGTCGTCGCGGTGCTGGACGAACCGGTTGTCCACCGGGGAGCCGGCGTCCCGGAGCAGCAGGGCGCCCGCGTCCCGGTCGGCCAGCGCCTGGGCGACCATCTCCTCCTCGGGCGCGTACGGCCCGTCCGGGGTCATCCCGACGTGGCAGTGGCAGTCGACCAGGCCGGGCAGCACCCAGCCGCCGTCGGCCACGGTCTCCGCGCCCGGCACCGGGTCGTACGTCAGCCGCCCGTCCAGGACCCACAGGTCCCGTCGCTCCCCCTCGGGCAGCACCACCCCCCGGACGTGCAGCGCACCCTCGACCATGGCGGAACTCTAGAGGGGCCGGGAGGGGCCGGGGAGGGGCCGGGGATCAGCCGGTCAGCGTGACCGCGGCCAGGCCGAACCGGCCGCCGGCCGCGACGGTCCGGCCGGTCAGGTCGACGACCAGCTCGTCGGTGGCGGACTCCGCGGTGACGGTGACGACCCCGGCCGGGGCGGGCGCGGACAGCGTGACCGTGCGGCGCTCGGCGCCCAGGTGCACCTCGGCGGTGACGTCGGCACCGGCCGTGCCGACGTGCAGCAGCAGCCGGCGGCGACCCGGGGCGGCCGAGACCCGGACCCGGACCGAGCCGCCGGCGGGGTCCACGGCCAGCCAGCCGGCGACGGCGGTCCCGGCCGGCTGCGGGGCGCCGCCGGTCCAGGACAGCCGGTACTCCCCCGGGACGCCGGTGGCGCCGCCCGGGCCCGGCCGGACCTCGGGGTCGGGGAGCGCGCGGCCGGAGCGCAGGCCGACCGGGGTCCCGTCCGGCCGTACGCCGGGCAGCACCCAGTCCGTCGGACCCGCCCCGAAGG
>CADCTP010000224.1 GCA_902805565.1 uncultured Mycobacteriales bacterium | reverse complement strand
CCCCGGCGCCGGGCCGGCCCCGGCCGTCCGCGCGCCGACGCCGGGAAGGTCACTCGCCGTGCAGCGGCACCGGCAGGTCCGGCGGCGGGGCGAGCCGCGCCCACCGCTCCGTGGTCGCGTCGGTGGCCACGACCGCGGAGCCGGCGAACGTGGTCACCGCGGCCCGGTCCAGCACGTCGTCCGGGAACGCCCCGCGGGCGGCGGCCCGGCGCACCTCGGCCAGCGGCAGCGGCGCGTCGGAGGCGAGGAAGACCACGTTGCCGGCGTCCCGCTCCCGCAGCAGGTCGCGCTCGGCGACCAGCGCCACGTGCCCGAAGGCGGCCAGCAGCGTCGCGGCCTCGGCCCGGGACACCCGCAGCGGCGGGCAGTCGATGACGTTGAGCAGGTAGATCCCGTCCGGCCGCAGCACCCGGCGCACCTCGTGGGCGAACTCGACCGTGGCCAGGTGCGCGGGCACCACCACCCCGGAGAACGCGTCGCCGACGACCACGTCCGCCGACGCGTCCGGCCGCTCGGCCAGCCGGGCCCGGGCGTCGCCCACCCGCACCCGCATCCCGGGCTGGGCGGCCAGGCCGAGGTGCTCGCGGGCGACCCGGACCAGCTCGCCGTCGTACTCGTAGACGACCTGGCGGGAGCGCGGCCGGGTCGCCGCGACGTACCGGGGGAGGGTGAAGCCGCCGCCGCCGACGTGCAGGACGTCCAGCGGCTGGCGCGGCGGGCGGATCAGGTCGATCACGTCGCCGATCCGCCGGACGTAGGAGAACTCCAGGTGGGTGGGGTCGGCCAGGTCCACGTACGAGCTCTCGTGGCCGTCCAGGAAGACCATCCGGCCGGACGGGCGGGACGGGTCACCCTCGATGGAGACCACGGAGTGGGTGGCCTGGATGTCGTACGGCGGGACCGGGGGCAGGGCGGGGGAGGGCCGGCGCCCGGCGTCCCGGACGGAGCTGCGGCGGTGCATGATCCCAGGGTGGCACGTACGGGCACCTGCACGTTCTGCCGGATCGTCGCGGGCGGGCTGCCGGCCGTCCGGGTGCTGGAGACCGACACCCTGGTGGCGTTCCTGGACACCGCGCCGGTCTTCCGCGGCCACGTCCTGCTGGTGCCGACGGTGCACGTGACCACGCTGAAGGAGCTGCCGGCCGAGCGGGTCGGCGAGTTCGCCCGCACCGCCCAGCGGCTGGAGGCGGCGGTCGAGCAGGGCCTGGACGTGCCCGGATCGCTGGTGCTGGTCAACAACGTCGTGAGCCAGTCCGTGCCGCACCTGCACCTGCACGTCATCCCGCGCCGCCCGCGGGACGGGCTCCGGTTCTGGCTCGGGCCGAGACACCCCTACACCGCCGAGGACCCCCCAGAAGGGTACGCGGAGCGTATCCGCGCGGTTCTGGACAGTCACTAGTCACTGTCCGGGGGCTGGTCCCTCAGCCGCGCCGGGCGTCCTCAAGCAGATGCCGGGCACCAACAAGGTTCTCGGCTGGCAGACCCGGCGCACCCGCGGGCCGGCGTCCGACACGGACGCCGGCCCCCGGCATGTTCGGTAGAGTCCGTCCCAGCCCGGTGGTCAACGGCGACCGTCGGTCGTACCGCGGGAGTGGCAGTGGCAGCACGCATGTCGGCCTGGGAGTCCGCCCAGCACCAGCTGGCCGAGGCGGTCCGCCAGCTCGGTCTCGACGACGGGTTCCACGACCTGCTCCGCACGCCACGCCGGGAGGTCGCCGTCGCGGTCCCGCTGCGGCACGACGACGGGCACGTCGAGGTGCTCAAGGGCTACCGGGTGCAGCACAACCTCACCCGCGGCCCGGCCAAGGGCGGCGTGCGGTTCCACCCGGCCACCGACCTGGACGAGGTCCGGGCGCTGGCGATGTGGATGACCTGGAAGTGCGCGCTCATCGGGGTGCCGTACGGCGGGGCCAAGGGCGGTGTCGCGGTCGACCCCAAGGCGCTGTCCCGCAACGAGCTGGAGCGGGTCACCCGGCGCTACTGCTCGGAGATCCTGCCGATCATCGGCCCGGAGAAGGACATCCCGGCGCCCGACGTCGGCACCGACGAGCAGACCATGGCCTGGATGATGGACACCTACTCCATCCACTCCGGCTACACGGTCACCGGCGTGGTCACCGGCAAGCCGGTCTCCGTCGGCGGGTCCGAGGGCCGCGGCGGCGCGACCAGCCGGGGCGTGATGTTCGCGGCGTTCAGCGCGCTGCGCGAGGCCGGGGTCGACCCGCGCGGCGCCACCGTCGCCGTGCAGGGCTTCGGCAAGGTCGGCGGGCTGGCCGCGCAGTTCCTGCACGACGCCGGCTGCACGGTGGTCGCGGTCTCCGACGTCGGCGGCGGCGTGTACGACGGCGGCGGGCTGGACACCGCGGGCCTGCTGCGACACGTCCGGGCCGGCGCCCCGACCGTCGTCGGCTACCCGGGCACCGACACGATCACCAACACCGAGCTGCTCGAGTTGGACGTCGACATCCTGGTGCCGGCGGCGATGGAGGGCGTGATCCACGACGGGAACGCCTCGAAGGTGCGGGCCCGGTTCATCGTCGAGGGCGCCAACGGCCCGACCACCCCGGACGCCGACGAGATCCTGGCCGAGAACGGGACCGTGGTGATCCCGGACGTGCTGGCCAACTCCGGCGGCGTCGCGGTGTCGTACTTCGAGTGGGTCCAGGACCTGCAGGCGTACTTCTGGACCGAGGACGAGGTCAACGACCGGCTCAAGGCGCTGATGGAGCGGGCGTACGGGCAGGTGTCGGCGCTGTCGGCCGAGCGCAAGGTGTCGCTGCGCACGGCCGCCCAGATGATCGGCGTCGGCCGGGTCGCCGAGGCGCACCGGACCCGCGGCCTCTACCCCTGACCGACCCGCCGCCGCGGCACCGGTCCCGGGGACCTGCTGCGTCGGCGCGGCGTGCCGGGACGGTCAGGGGCGCATGCTGTAATTGTGCCGTCAGAACGCCACCGTCCCGCCCTCGGAGGAAGCGACACCGTGGACGCCGCCGAAGCACTGACCCCGCCGGTCGACCCGACCGACGGTGCCGCGTCGGCTGACGGGCTCACCCCTCGGGAGCGGGACATCCTCGCCTTCGAGCGGCAGTGGTGGAAGTACGCGGGCGCCAAGGAGCAGGCCATCAAGGACCTGTTCGACATGTCCGCGACGCGGTATTACCAGGTGCTGAACGCGCTGATCGACCGACCCGAGTCCCTCGCGGCCGATCCCATGCTGGTCAAGCGGCTGCGCCGGTTGCGGGCCAGCCGGCAGCGCGCGAGATCCGCCCGGCGCCTGGGCATAGACAGCCCCTAGCGGCTCCGGTAGCCCGCTACAAGTTCGACGACCTAGACCGCGGTTCGGGGGACCCGCCGGTCGAGGACACCGTGGCACTGTCGACCGGGACGCCGTTCGCGTCGTCCGGAGGAGGATCTGTGGACCGCCTGCGGTCCTCGCTGACCGCACCTGGCGGAGCCCGTACGCTCGGCGTGCTCGTCGCGCTGGCCGGGATCGCGCTGCTGGTGGTCGGCGTGCTGGCGCTCGGTGGCGGGGGAGACCCGCAGGTCGGGGCGGCGCCCCCGGCGACCACCGCCTCCGCCGCGCCGTCCGAGCCGGCCCCGACGGCCGGCACCGGGGTCGGGTCGACGCCCGCGCCGGTGCCCCCGCCGACGACCGTGCCCACCGCGCCCACCACCGCGCCCACCACCGCGCCCAGCACCGCGCCGACCGCCGCCCCGACGACGGCCACCACGACCGGGCCGCCGGCCCCGCCGGCCACGCCGGGACCCACCGCCGCCCCGGCGAACCCGCGGGCCCCGCTCACCGTGCTGAACAACTCCACCATCCGCGGCCTGGCCGACCGGGCGGCCAGCGAGGCCCAGCAGCGCGGCTGGCGGATCGCCCAGGTCGGCAACTTCGCCGGCCGGCTGCCGACCACGACCGTCTACTACCAGCCCGGCGACCCGGCCCAGGAAGCGGCGGCCCGCCAGCTCGCCGCGGAGTTCCCGCACGTGGAGCAGGTGCTGCCGCGGTACGCGGGGCTCCCGCCGACGCCGCCGGGCATCGTCCTGGTCGTCACCCGGACCTGGTGACCGGGCCGCCGCGGCCGGCGTCCGGCCCGGCCGGGCCGGACAACCCCGACTTCGAGACCGGCGACCTCACCGGCTGGACCGTGCTGTCCGGCGACGCGTTCGCGGCCTGCCCGGCGGGCGACCACGCGACCGGCCGGCACGGCGCGTACCACCTCTGCGGGGCCGACCGCGGCGACGCCGCCCGCGGGCGGGTGCGGTCGACGTCCTGGACGGTGGCCCACGACCGGCTCGGGTTCCTGATCGGCGGCGGCTGGGACCCCGAGCGGCTGTACGTCGCGCTGGTCCGGGACGGCGACGGCGCGGTGCTGTGCCGGCAGACCGGCCCGCAGGGCGACGAGCAGGTCCGGATCGTCTGGGACACCGCGCCGCACCGGGGCGAGCAGGTCCACCTTGAGGTCGTCGACGACGCCGTCGGCGAGTGGGGCCACCTGCACCTGGACGACGTCCGGGTCGGCGACCGGATCACCGACGACACCGGGCTCACCCTGCCGCTGCTGGGCCGGGCCAACCAGCCGGTGACCGGCACCGACGCCGACCGGTACGCCGCCGACCCGCTGCGGCCGCAGTTCCACTACACGCCGTTCCAGGGCTGGATCAACGACCCGAACGGGCTGATCCAGTGGCGCGGCCGGCACCACCTCTTCTCCCAGGCCCACCCGGCCGTCCCGCTCTGGGACCGGATGCACTGGCTGCACGCCTCCGGCGCCGACCCGGTGCGCTGGCGCAACGAGCCGGTGGCGCTCGTGCCGCCGCCGCCGCGCACGCCGGCCGACCGCAGCGGGATCTTCTCCGGCTGCGCGGTGGACGACGGCGGCGTGCTGACCCTGATCTACACCGTCTTCACCGACACCGTGGCCCACCCCGGCGCGCCCGAGGAGGTCATCGGCCTCGCCACCAGCACGGACGGGGTGACCTTCCGGCCGGAGCCGGAGCCCGTCGTCGCCGGGCCGCCGCCCGGTTCGGCCGCGGGCTGGCGGGACCCGAAGGTCTTCCGGGACCCGGCCGACGGGTCCTGGACGATGGTCGTCGGCTCCGGCGACGGCGGCCGCGGCCGGGTGCACCTCTACCGGTCGGCGGACCTGCGGGCGTGGGCGTACCGCGGGGTGCTGTTCGAGGGGGACCCCTCGACCGGGCCGATGTGGGAGTGCCCGGACCTGTTCCCGATCGGGCCGGACTGGGTGCTGATCGAGTCCTCCGACGACCGGGTGCACTGGTGGGTCGGGACGTACGACGGGACGCGGTTCGTCCCCCGTACGCACGGCGTGCTCGATGGCGGCCCGGCCTTCTACGCGGCCCAGCACTACACCGACGACGCCGGCCGGCCGCTGGTGATCGGCTGGCTGGGCCGGTGGGGCGCCCGGGAGCCGACCCGGGTCGGCGGCTGGGCCGGGGTGCAGTCGATCACCCGGGAGCTGTTCGTCCGGCCGGACGGGGTGCTCGGGTCGCGGCCGGTGGCGGAGGTGGCCTCGCTGCGCGGCGCGCCGCTGCCGGTGCCCCGCGGGGACGCCCTCGACCTGGTCGTGGAGGGCGACGACGTCACGCTGCGGGTCCGGGAGTCGGCCGCCGAGGCCACCGTGGTGCGGTACGCCGCCGGCCGGCTCACCCTGGACACCCGCCGGTCCGGGTACGGCGACGGCGGCGTCTGGTCGGTCCCCGCGCTGCCCGGCCCGGTGCGGGTGCTGGTGGACCGCTCCACCATCGAGGTCTTCGCGGCCGGCGGCGAGGCGCTGACCGCCCGCATCCACCCGAGGTACGCGGAGAGCACCGGGGTCGGCGTCACCGGTGCCCGCGCCCTGACCGCCTGGCCGATGGGCTCGGCCTGGGCCTGACCGGCCACCGGCGGGGCCTGGCCACGCTCCCCGTACGCGCCGCCGCCGGCGGGCCCGCGCCCCGGCCGGCCCAGGCCCCGCGGCCGGTCGCCGG
>CADCTP010000223.1 GCA_902805565.1 uncultured Mycobacteriales bacterium | reverse complement strand
CCGCCTGACCCCGCCCCGCGAGAGGCGGCCGAGGCCCCGGCCGGGCCGGCCGCCGGCGGACCCCGGCACCCGACCGGCTCCGGCCCCGGAACCCCGCCACGTCCTCGACCCCGGCCGTTCCCTCCTCCCGACGGTCCTGGACCCGCTGCCCGCCGTGTCAACCCGGGAGCCCCGGCCGGGAGTCCGTAGGGATGGGAGTCCGTAGGGATGGGAGGTGCCGGTGGCCAGATGGACAGACCCGGAGTTCGACGCGTACGTCGGTTCCCGGATGGGTGCCCTGGTGCGGTTCGCGTACGCGCTGACCGGCGACCTCGGCCATGCCGAGGACCTGGTGCAGACCGCGTTGATGAAGGTGTACCGGCGGCGCGTCCGCCCGGACGATCCCGAGCGGTACGTCCGGCGGGCGATCGTCAACGCGAACCTGTCCCGGTTCCGGCGCCGGCGGGTGCCCGAGTCGCTGGTCGGCGTCGTGCCGGACGCCCCGACCGCGGCGGCCGAGCCGCCCGGTGAGCAGGCCGCGGCGCTGCACCGGCTGCTGGCCGGGCTCAGCCCGCGGCAGCGCGCCGTGCTGGCGCTGCGCTACGGCGCCGACCTGCCCGAGGCCGAGATCGCCGAGCTGCTCGGGGTCAGCATCGGCACGGTGAAGTCCACGGCGTCCCGTGGCCTGGCCCGGCTGCGGGCCGAGCTGGATCCCAGCAGGTACGAGGGGAGCACGCCATGAACGACGAGGACCTCGGCCGGGCCCTGACCGCCGCGCTGACGCCCCCGGCCGTGCGGGCGGCGCCGGACGCCGGTCCGAGGTTGCGGGCCCGGGTGCGCCGGCAGCGCGGCCGGCACGCCGTGCTGGGCACCGTCGCCGCCGGGCTGGCGGTGCTGCTGGCGGTCGGCCTGGTCCGCTGGGTCTCGACCGCGCCGCCACCGGTCGCGACGCCGCGGTCCGACGGGCCGGCCCGGCTGAGCCGGCCGCTGGAGTTCCTCACGACGGTCCCGGTGCCGGCCCTCCCGTGCCCGTCGCCGGGGGTGCTCGTCTGCACGCCGCCGGCGTCGTTCCTCGTGGTGGACGAGGTGCGGGACCTGCGGGTGGTGGGGGAGCCGGACGGCACCGCCACCGTCCGGGTGACCCTCCCGCCGGTGGAGGCCGACGTGCTGGCCGCGGTGGCCGGCTGGCCGTCCCCGGAGCCGCTGCGGGTGCGGGCGGGCGGCCGGGACCTGCCCGTCCCGCCGGACGCCCTGCGGACGCTGCGGGAGGCGGGGGCGTACCTGCCGCTGGCGGTGTCCGGGGTGCCGGCCGGTGCGGCGCTGGTGGCGGCGCTCGGTCCGCAGCCGCTGCCCGAGCCCCGGCCGGGGCCGGGGCCGCTGCGCACGCCGCTGGAGATCTGGGCGGTGGAGGACGGGGGGCAGCCGACCCCCGGACCCTGCTGGCTCACCCCGGCCCCCGGTGCGCCTGGGGTGCGGGTGCTCGACACGAGCGAGGGCTGCATGGTGATCCGCGGCCCCGGCGTACGGCTGGACCGGCTCGACGACCTCCGGATCCTGCCGGCCGAGCCCGTGGACCGGGTGGAGATCACGCTGGCGCCGGCCGACCGGGCGAAGCTGCGCGCCTTCACCGCCGCGCACGTCCTGGACCGGGTCGTCTTCCTCGTCGGCGGGCGACCGGTGGGATCCATGCCCGAGTTGCAGGGGGTGATCTCCGGCCAGCTGGAGATCGTGGTGGCCGACCGGCCGGCCGCCGAGTCGCTGGTGGCCCGGCTGCGCACCTGGCCGCCGACCACCCCGGTTCCGGGGGGCTCCTGAGCGCGGCGGTCAGCCGTCCGGGCCGGCCAGGCCGGCCTGCACGGCGAGCCGGGTCAGCTCCGCCCGGCGCCGGCTGCCGGTCTTGCCGCGGATGCGGTCGAGGTGGGACCGCACCGTGGCCAGGCTGATCGTCAGCTCCGCGGCGATCATCCGGTCCGTCATCCCGGCGGCCAGCAGGACCAGGACCTCCCGCTCCCGGGCGGTGATCTCGGCCAACTGCGGGCCGCGGGTCCGCATCGCGACGGTCAGTATCGCCGCGACCTCCGGGGCGAGGTAGCCGTTGCCGCCGGCGACCGTCCGGGCGGCCTCGACGATCTCCTCGGCCCGGGCGGTCTTCACCAGGTAGCCGCGGGCGCCGGCGGCGAACACGTCGACCAGTTGGCCCCGCAGCGCCGACCCGGACAGCACCAGCACGTTGGGGCAGCGGCGGGCCACCGCCCGGACGGCGTCGGCGCCGGTACGCCCGGGCAGCGACAGGTCCAGCAGCACCACCCGGGCCGCGTCCGGCGCGCTGTCCAGGCGGGCCTCCAGCTCCTCCACCGACCCGCACTCCAGGGCGACCGTCATGTCCGGCACGCCGTCGAACGCGGCGACCACCGCCGACCGGAACAGCGGGTGGTCGTCGACGACGGCGATCGGCACCGGCGGCCGCGCCGCGGTCACTGCGGCACCCACAGGCGGACCTGTGTGCCGCCGCCCGGATCCGACCGGATGTCCGCGTTGCCGTCGATCTCGGCCAACCGGTCGAACAGCGAGTGCCTGATCCCGAAGCCCCACCGGCTGTCCGCGGCCAACCCCCGGCCGTCGTCGCTCACCGTGACCTCCATCCGGCCGGGCCGTACGGACACGTCAACCGCCGCCTCGTTCGCCCCGGCGTGCTTGCGGACGTTGTTCAACGCCTCCCGAACGGCCTCGCACAACGCCTCCGCCCGGCCCTGCGGCAACCGGGCCCGACCGGCGGTGCGGTCGCGCAGCGTCACGGTGGTGCCGACGGACCCCAACGGGCCGGCCGCCGCGCGTACCACCCGGGCCAGCGCGGGGACCGGGTCCTCCTCGGGCTCCTCGTCCGGCACCGCCAGCGCGTCCCGGATGCCCGCGGCCTGCCAGCGGGCGGCGTCCCGGATCGCCTCCAGCCGCCGGTGCGGCTCCACCCGCTCGTTCTCGGCGTTGAGGCGGATCGCCTCCAGCGTCTGCAGGGCCGTGTCGTGCAGCTCGCGCAGTGCCCGGATCCGGGCCGCCTTCTCACCCACCCGGATGCCCTCGGCGCGCACGCCCTCGGCCGCGATCCGCATGATCCACAGGATCAGCCAGCCGGAGGCGGTCCCGACCAGCAGCCAGGCCGTCCGGCCGATGATCACCGGCAGGCTGGCCGACAGCGGCTCCCATCCGCTCGCCGCGGTCATCGCCAGTTGCAGCGGCGCCGCCGAAAGGCTGACCAGCACACCGGCCCGGGCGCCGAACCAGGCCGACCACAGGCTCGCCGTCCCCATGCACCAGAAGAAGAACAGGTCGTGGTACGGGTCGTTCACCGAGCCGGGGACCTGCGCCGCGCCCCAGACGTTGAGGCCGACCGACACGACGGCGTCCAGGACCAGCCAGGGCAGCACGTCCTCGGTCGAGCGTTCCCACCGCCGAAGCACCACCGGGACGAACGCGAAGTTCACCACCACGGCCACCGACCAGACCACGATCAGCGGTGTGAGCAGGCCCAGCTCGTAGATGCCGATCAGGTTCAGCAGGGGCGGCAGCGCCGCCAGCCCCCGGAAGGTCAGCACGCCGGCGAAGAAGTAGCTGCGGTAGCGCAGGATCAGCTCGCCCGGGGCCGGGCGGGACAATCGGCCGGTCTGCCGCTGCAGGCCGACGCTGCGCAGTCCGCTCCCCACCATCGCCAGCACCGTGCACCTCATCCAGGGACGCGGACGGTCGGGCCGCCCGGGCATCTCGGCGCGCAGTATCGCCCCATTCCCGCGCGCCCGCCTGTTGGGAGGACGTCACGTTGCTTCAGTGGCCGGGACCGGCGGGATGTCCGTCCCGGGCCGGTCGGCGGCCGCGGCCACCCGGTCCGAGGCGTCGCCACCGGCGACCGGGGCGACGAGGGACAGCCCCGCACCGACGAGGCCGAGCAGCCGCAGCCGCTGCCGGTGCCGGCCCCGCTCGTCGGGCAACGGCGGCACCTCCGGCTGGTACGGGTTGCGCAGCGCGCTCGCGTCGGAGTCGTCGAAATAATCGTGGTACACGGCGTGTCTCCCTCAGGCCGTCGAGACCAGCGCCGGAACCGGGATCCGGGCGGCCGGCCATCCTGCCGGGTCGATGTCCAGCAGCGGCCCGAACCGCGCCGGCTCCTGCTCGACCAGTCGCGCGTACAGCGGGCCGCGGCGCACCAGCCCCGCGACGAACGCGTCCCGACTCTCCTCCAGGATCTCCCGGGCCAGCCAGCCGGGGACCGAGTCCCGCCGCCAGGCGTAGAACAACCGGGCCCGGACGTCCTCGACCAGCCGGACCGCGCGGCAGCCCTGCTCCGGCAGATGCCGCGGCGGGGCGAGGTCGACGCAGCAGCCGTTGGCGAGCAGCGTGCGGACCATCTCCTGGTCGTCCACGACGTACCGGATGTCCGGGGTGAAGCCCGCCGCCTGGCAGACCGACAGCAGGTGCCGGGCGCGCCGGGTGCCCGGGCCCGGGCTCACCCAGGCCGCGGTCCGCAGCTGAGCCAGCGAGATCTGCTCCTCGCCGGCCAGCGGGTGGTCCTCGGGCAGCACCGCCCACATCGGCTCGTCCACCAGCGTCGCCTGGGCGATCCCGGACCGCATCCGCAGCGGCACCGACGGGAGGTCCCAGCCGTGGCAGACGTCGGCGGTGTTCGCGGCCAGCGCGGCCATGCCGTCCTCCGCGGTGTCATGCCGCAGGGTGACCGCCATCCCGGGATGCCGCTGGGCCAGCGCGTTCACCACCTCGGGGTGGATCGTCTCGGCCACGATCCGCAGCCCGCGGGGTGCGGTCGGCTGCCGGGAGAGCGTACGGAGCTGCCGCTCGATGTCGTCGGCGTCCGCGAGCAGCCGACCGGCCCTGGCCACCAGCTCCTCACCGGCCGGGGTCAGGGTCACCGACCGCGGCGACCGTTCGAACAGCTGCACCTCCAGGTGACGCTCCAGCCGGCCCAGCTGAGCGCTCAGCGCGGACTGGGCCAGACCGAGCCGGGCCGCCGCCCGGGTGAAATGCAGTTCTTCCGCGAGCACCAGCACATAGCGCATGTGGCGCAGCTCCAGGTCCACGGCGCCAGCATGGTCGTCCGCGGCTCCCGGCGCTGTAGGTACAACGACCCCAATGCGCGTGGGCCTTAGTACCTGATCACGATGCATCTGTCCCGGCCGCGTCGATCCGAGCACCATGCTGGGCGGTCCGGCAGCACCCCTGCCGCGCGAACGTCCGTGGCCGGGGCCGACGCCGCCCTCGACAAGGAGGACAAGTGCACGACGAGCTGCTCGACGTCAAGCTCAAGCAGGTCAAGAACCCGTACGCGCGGACCGGGCGGTTGCGTCTGCGGCTGGGTGGTACGGGGCGACCGCAGTCCCCGGCCGTCCGGCGGATGCTGGCGGCGTCCACCGTCATGGCGGGGGTGGGTGCGCTCGTCGCGTCGTCCGGGTCGGGTCTCGGCACCGTGGCGGCGAGCTCGCGGCCGCTGAGCGCGGTCGGGGAGCAGTTGGGCGTCGCCTCCGAGCCGGAGGTGCGGGAGGTGCCGCGGCGGCCGAGCCTGGTGCTCACCGCGCCGCCCGCGCCGTCGGAGTCCGCCGCCTCGGAGCCGTCCGGGTCCTCGGGATCCTCGGCGTCCTCCGGGTCCTCGGGGCAGGACTCCGCGTCGACCGGGGGCCGGCACCGGGCGCCGGAGACCGGTGAGGTCCCGCCCGCCACCGTCGGGTCCGGCTCGCGCCGGCCAGGGCCGCAGCCGGACGGTGGGCTGGACCCCGCCTCGTCCCGGTCGTACGTCGACTCCGCCGGGCTGCCGGGCGGGCGGCACTCTGCCCCCGATGCTCCGCCGCAGGACCTGCCCGTGGTGCCGGCGTCGAGCGCGGACCGCCTCCCCGGGGACCCGGGTGTGCCGCCGCCGGCGGCGGGCGCGAGCGGTCGGCAGCTGCCCGGGATTCCGGATCCGGGTGTGACCGACCGGTCACAGTCGCCGGTCGCCCCCGCCGCGGCCCAGCCGCCG